>NZ_CP031697.1:2458666-2766000 GCF_004136375.1 Xanthomonas oryzae pv. oryzae | reverse complement strand
GCGCAAGGGCTTGATCGTGGGCGCGCGCAGTTTTCCCGGTCATCCCTACGACGGCGATACGTTGGCCGAGCAACTGGAACAGGCGCGCGGGCTGCTGCAGGATGTGAATGTGATCCCGAAGGTGGCGATCGTGGACTTGGGGTATCGCGGGCGCGACGTGGAGGGTGTGCAGATCCTGCATCGGGGCAAAGCCAAGACGCTGACACGACGGCAATGGCGCTGGATCAAACGACGGCAAGCGGTAGAGCCGGTGATCGGACATCTGAAACAGGACTGCCGCTTGAATCGCTGCCATCTCAACGGCGCCCAAGGCGATGCACTGCACGTGCTCGGCTGCGCCGCTGGCGACAACCTGCGGTGGCGGCTGCGCTGGATCGCCTTTTTGCGTGCCTGGTTGCAGGTGGTGCGGGCGCGCCCCTCAACGCGCTCAAGCATCATGTGGCCGGCAAACATGGCATTTGGTGTTTGAGAGGGTTTTTCAGGGGCGACCAAGTAGCGAGCAGTCGTCAGATAGGTGCATACGGCGCGCACAAGCCGAGGCGGATGAGTGGTAAATGCCCACCGACGCCGGCCGCACCTGCCTGGCGCCTGCGCAGTGGTTTCGTTCGCCGCTCTTACTCGCGTATCGCTGTCTCTACTTGCTCGGCTTACGGCACCGCATCGGGATTGAGCGTGCGGCTGCCGCGACGCGGTCGCGTGAACGGTGTGGGCCGGGGCGCGGCTGGCAACGTGTTGCCGTACATCAGCCCGGCTCCGGCGCGTGCATCGCCGGCAGCGATCTCCAATTCGGAACGCTCGGCATCGCGCCGACGAATATGGCGCGAAATCATGCCGGCTTGGTCCTCGTCCATCCCCGGTTCCTCCAGCGCGACTCTGCCGAAGATCACCGCCGACTCGAAGGTCTCGCGGATCTGGTAATCCACGCCCGCAGCCACCAGTTGCAGCGAATGCTGGCGATCGTAGGAACGCACCAGCAGCTTGGCATGCGGAAACTCGCGCGTTGCCAGTTCGACGATGCGATTGGCCGCCTCCTGGTTGTCGACGCAGACCACATCGCGCGTGCGCTGTGCGCGCCGGAGGCATGCAACACGTCCAGCCGGGGCCGTCGCCGTAGTAGATCTTGAAGCCCAACTCTTCAGCGCTTTGCATCATCTCGATGTCGTTGTCGATGATGGTCACAGCCACGTCGCGCGCCAACAGCGATTGACTGGCGACCTGCCCGAAGCGCCCGAAGCCGATGATCAAGTCGCTGCCGGTCTGCCCGCTGGCTTCTTCCACGCCATCCAGCGAGACCGCCGCGGCCGGCGTCAGCCGCCGTTGCAGCAACACGAACAACGGCGTCAGTGCCATCGACAACACCACGATAGCGGTCAGGCTGGCGGTGACCTGCGCATCGATGACACCGGATGCCGAAGCGGCGGCAAACAGCACGCATGCGAACTCGCCGCCCTGCGCCATCAGCATGCCGCGATCCAGCGCCTGCCGATGGTCGCTGCGCATCAGCCGCGCCACCGCGTAGATGCATGCGCCCTTGCCCACCATCAAAGCCAGCACGCCCGCTACGATCAAGCGCCAATCGGCCGCGACCACGCGTAAATCCAGGCTCATGCCGACACCCAGAAAGAACAGCCCCAGCAGGATGCCGCGAAACGGTTCGATATCCGCTTCGATCTGATGCCGGAACGTGGACTCGGACAACAGCACGCCGGCCAGCAATGCCCCCATCGCCATCGACAGCCCGGCCACCTGCATCAACAGTGCCGCGCCCAACACCACCAGCAATGCTGCAGCCGTCATCACCTCGCGCGCCTTGGACGCAGCCAGAATGCGGAACAGCCGATTGAGCAGCCAACGCCCGGCCACCAGCAAGCCGACGATGCAGGCCAGACCGATGCCGATGCCCTGCCAGCGCTGCGATGCGGCCTGCGGATCGCAGCTAGCAGCCATCCAGGCTACGATCGCCAGCAACGGCACGATCAACAGATCTTCGAATAGCAGAATCGCTACGATCTTTTGCCCCGGCGGCAAGGCCACGTCACCGCGCTCGGCCAACAACTGCATCACCACGGCGGTGGAGGTCAGCACAAAACCGGACGCCGCGACGAAGGCTACCGGTGGTGCGAAGCCGAGCAGCATGCCGATGCCGGTCAACACCAGCGCGCAAACCGCGATCTGCAACGTACCCAGCCCGAAGATTTCCTTGCGCAGGCTCCACAGGTGCGATGGACGCATTTCAGCCCGATCACGAACAGGAACAGGAACATCACCACGCCCGACTCGGCGACATGCAGGATTGCTTGCGGTTCGTCGAACAGGCCTACCCCAAACGGACCAATCGCCAGCCCCGCCGCCAGGTAACCCAGCACCGAGCCCAGACCCAATCGGCGAAACAACGGGATCGCAACGACGGCGGCGCCCAACAGGACAATCACGTTGATCCGTTCACTGGATTCGGCAGGTTGGCTCATGCCCGGATTCTAGCGGCACTCACGCGGCATCGGCCTGCACCTGGGTGCGCATCTGTGCGGCGCTTGCCCTTGCCATACCGAGCTCTGCCAGCGCAGCGGCATCGTGTGGCGAGTCCTGAACGACGAACGACGCCAGCTGGCGTCGTTCGTGGAAACAGCGATCAGGCAGCAATCAGCCGCGCGCGTCGGCCTGGGCCAATGCGTTGCGCAGGATTTCCTTCGCTGGGCCGCCATGCTTTTCGTGCTCGAGCGCGAAATGCACGGTGGCTTCGATCAGGCCGATATGCGCACCGCAATCGAAACGGCGACCTTGGAAACGGAAGGCATCGACCTGCTCTTTCTTCAGCAGCTCGGCAATCGCGTCGGTCAGCTGGATCTCGCCGCCCGCGCCTGCACCGGTAGCCTCGAGAAATTCGAAGATCTTCGGGCTCAGCACATACCGACCGACTACGGCCAGATTACTCGGCGCCACTTCCGGCTTGGGCTTCTCGACGATCGCAGTGATGCGGCCCTTGCGGCCATCGAATGCATCGGTAGAGACGATGCCGTAGCTGGCCGTCTTTTCCTGCGGCACATCTTCCACCGCAATGACGCTGCCGCCGGAGGCCTCTGCAACATCGGCCATCTGGGTCAGCGCGGCATCGCCGCGGTTCCACATCAGATCGTCCGGCAGCAGCACCGCGAACGGTTCGTCACCGACCACGGCCTTGGCACACAACACCGCGTGGCCTAGGCCGAGCGCTTCTGCCTGCGTCACAAAAATGGCGCGAACGCCTTCCGGCAACGCATGGCGTACTAGCTCCAGCTGCTCCAACTTGCCTGCACGCTCAAGCTTTTGCTCCAGCTCGTAGGCCTTGTCGAAGTAATCGGCAATGGAGTGTTTGTAGCGGTTGGTCACAAAGATCAACGTATCGCAACCAGCCTGGATGGCTTCGTCGACGGCGTACTGAATCAAGGGCTTGTCGATGATTGGCAGCATTTCTTTCGGCACCGTCTTGGTTGCCGGAAGAAAGCGGGTTCCAAGACCTGCGACGGGAAATACTGCCTTGCGAATACGCTGGCTCATTACAGTCTTCTGACCTCACGTGCGGGGAATGGAACGACCGTATCAGATCGCGCGTCGACTTTCCGTCGAGCAGCCGCGAAATCCGGCATCAGACTGCCCAGCACCGTCTCCATCGCGTTGATGTCATAGCGGTTAACGGCCTCGCGCAAGCGCGTCACCAGCTGCAGCACTTGCTCATGCGAGAACTCGCGCACACCGGCTTCGAGAATTTTGGAGTGCGCGGTGGGGCGATAGTCTTCGTCGGAATAGAACAGCGTCTCGTGCAGCTTCTCGCCCGGACGCAAGCCGGTGTAGAGAATCGCCACGTCCTTGCCCGGCTGCTTGCCGGCCAGACGGATCATCTGCTCGGCCAGCAGGCGAATCGGCACAGGCTCCCCCATGTCCAGCGTATAGATCGCACCATGCGATGCAGACGCCGCTGCCTGGATCACCAACTGGCAGGCTTCGGGGATGGTCATGAAGTAACGCGTCACGTCCGGATGCGTCACCGTGACCGGGCCGCCCTGACGGATCTGTTCGCGGAACAATGGCACCACGCTGCCTGCCGAATCCAGCACGTTGCCGAAGCGCACGGTGATGAAGCGCGTCGGCGCATCGCGCGCGTCAAGGCTCTGGCAGATCATTTCTGCATAGCGCTTGCTTGCGCCCAGCACGTTGACCGGCTCGACCGCCTTATCGGTAGAAATGAAGACGAAGGTTTCGATGCGTGCACGCTGGCAGGCGCGCGCCACGTTCTCGGTTGCCAGCACGTTATTGCGCACCGCCTCGCGCAATTGCTCTTCCAGCAGCGGCACCTGCTTGTAAGCGGCAGCGTGAAACACCGCATCCGGGGTCGCGGTGTTCAGCGCATGCGCAACCACTGCCGGGTCGCCGCAATCGCCGAGTACGCGCACCACTTCGATATCCGGGAATAGCCGACGCAGATCCGAGTCGATGGTCAGCAACGCCAACTCGTCGATCTCCAACAGTACGATCCGGCGCGCTCCGTGACGGGCGCACTGGCGGCAGACTTCCGAGCCGATCGAACCGCCGGCGCCGGTCACCATCACAGTCTTGTTGGTCAGCCAGTCGCGGATCAGGCGCCAGTCGGGCGTGACCGGCTTGCGGTTGAGCAAATCCTCGATCGCGACCTCCTTCAACTCGCCCGGCAACGAGCGCCCTTCCAGGACGTTGATCAGCTTGGGCACCATGCGGAACGGCAGGCCGGTGCTTTCGCAGATCGCCACAACGCGCTGCATGCCGGAGGCATCCAGCGATGGGATCGCGATGACCAGCAGCTTGGCGGCAGTTTCTTTGGCAATCGCAGCAGCTTGATCCAGATTGCCCAGCACATTGAGACCCTGGATCTTGGCGCCGTGCAGGTTGTTGGCGTCGTCCAGATAACCAATCGGCACAAACGCGCCAGTACGGCGCAGATCGCGTACCAAACCTTCGGCAGCACGCCCTGCTCCAAGGATCAGCACGCGCTGCCCGGCATCACCGGAATGCGTGATCTGGTAGTCCTTCCAAGCGCGATACAGCAAACGCGGCGTACCCAGCATGGCCGACAACGCGAACGGATAGACCACCAGCACCGACAACGGCACGCGATCCAGGCGGTCGTACGACAACGCGAGCACGATCGCGACCAGGCCGAGGAAACTCGACTTGAAGATGTTCCATAGGTCCGGCACCGAGGCGAAGCGCCACAGTCCGCGGTACAACCCCATCTTCCAGAACACCAGACCCTGCGCCACCAACACCACCCCGGTGCGCCAATCCCACAGCGGCAGATCCGGCGCCTGGCGCAACATGGAATAGCGGCCGGCGTGCAGTAGCTGCCAGCACACCCACACCATCAATAGGTCGTGTACCACGACCGCTATCTGCGGCAGGGCCTTGGTCAAACGGTCACGCGAGGAAATCATAAAAATCCATTACTCAGGAATTGCGCAGTCCATCGCGCAGAAAGTGCCAGATTGCAGTAGCGCCCACGCCCCAGACCAGAGCTCCGGACACCTGCTGCCAAAATGCATTATGGCGGATCAACACATACAAGCAGACGGCAGCGACGCTGAAAGCGAAATAAATGCCGGTTACCGGAACGTGCGTCTCAAGCCGACGTGCCAGACGCTGGTAAACATGCTGCGCATGTGGCTCCCACCAACGCTCTCCTGCGAGCAGGCGAGCAAGCAGCGTGAAGCCGGCGTCTACAAGAAAGGCCGTCAACGGAAACCAACTGATCCACCAGCTCACCTGACCACTCGCCACGTTCAGGGCCAGCAACGCTGCCAACACATAGCCGAGCGCACCACTGCCGCCATCGCCCATGAAGATGCGCGCACGCGGAAAATTGAATGGGATAAATCCCAGGCACGATGCTGAAACTGCCAGCCCGGCCCATGACCACCCAGCCGGCGCCACCAGCAAAAATCCGAAGGCAGCCAATGCCGCCTGACTGCTGGCCAGCCCGTTGATGCCGTCCATGAAGTTCCAGACGTTGATCAACACCACAGACGCGGCGGCAGTGAGCACCCCATCCCACACGCTACCCGTGTGATGGCAAACCAATCCACCCAACGAGGCCGATGCGGCCAGGTGGATCGCAAACCGCAGCCTGGCCGAAAGCGGCCGGTGGTCGTCCCACCAGCCCACACCGGCCACCGCAATCAAACCCACTGCGAACCAGCCGAGCGTCAGGCTCGCTGTTGGCCACAGCACACTTGCCGCGACGCAGCCCAGCAAGATTGCCGCCACGATTGCCATGCCGCCGCCACGCGGCGTCGCCACGACATGGCTGCGCCGTTCGCCGGGATGATCGAGCAAGCGGCGGTGCAAGGCATAACGCCGCAACAGCCAGGTTCCCAGCCCCGCAACCAGCAGGTGCAGCACGCACCACAGCCACGCCATCAGACCACCGCGTAGTTCAACAACGGTTTGACCGTACCCCACTCCTTGCAGCTCGGGCACTGCCAGTGGTGCGTCTTGGCCCCGAAGCCGCAGCGCGTGCACCGATAGCTCGGATTGCGCACCAGCAACTGGTCGGTGATGTGCTTGAGGTCTTGCAGCGTCCCGACCGGGTCGCTTCCCTCGGCCAGGGTGAGGTCGATCAACGCCGATTCACCACGCACCGACGGGCGATCCTTGAGCTGTCGGCCGAGATAGGCCAGCGCAGGCGCCACGCCATCCTGGGCCTCGATCAGCTGGGTCAGCGCCAGCACCGGCGCGATGCCGCGATAGTGCTCGGTCATTTCTGACAAGAAATTGCGCGCCCCTGAGATATCGCCGACCCGCCGATACGCAGCCATCAACGCAGGAATGATCTCCGGCAGGTATTCCGGATCGTGCCGGGCTGCACGCTCGAATGCGCGCACCGCCGCTTCATCGTGACCGCGCTCGGCTTCGATGCGCCCTTCCAAAATACCGGCGCGCACGGAGGTGCCATCGGCCTGGTAGGCACGTGCGATCGCCTGCAACGCATCGTCGGTCTTGCCCAGGCCACGATTGCGGTCAGCCAGTTCGCATTCGAATTGGGAGATCAGCTTGCCCATTGGCTCGCCGGTCACTTGTTCATAGCGGGTGGCGTTGTCGATTGCCTTTTCCCAATCGCGCTCGGCCTGATAGATGCCGATCAGGTGACGCAACGCTTGCGGTGCACGCTGGTCCAGCTGCGCCAGTTCGGTGAACACCGTTTCGGCACGGTCCAGCAACCCGGACTTCATGTAATCCTCGCCGAGTGCCAGCAGGGCCTGGACGCGCTGCTGATCGGTCAGGTCGCCACGCTGCACCAGGCCCTGGTGCAGGCGGATCGCACGATCCACTTCACCGCGGCGACGGAACAAATGCCCCAATGCGACCTGGGTCTCAAAGGTTTCCTTGTCCAGTTCGGCGATATGCAGGAACAGCTCGATCGCCTTGTCCGGCTGCTCGTTGAGCAGATAGTTCAACCCACGGAAATAGGTGCTGGAAAGACGACTGACCTGCGTGTCGCCATGACGCTGACCGCCACGACGACCGACGATCCAGCCGCCCAGCGCGGCCAGTGGCACAAACAGAAAGAACCAGATCCACTCGGTCAGAAAGTCCATACGTACTTACAGTCCATCGATGGGGCGCGGCTCGACGGCGGCAGGCGTGACAAGCCTGGCGTCGGCGCGACTGACCGCAACAGCCTTGTTGGCCTGGCGCAGTCTGGAATAGAGGGGAATGACCACACTGACCAGCACGATGCCGGCACCGATCAATACACCGACCAGCAGCGCGACGATGATCGCGACACCTGAGCTGGTATGCACACTGGAGAACAGGAAATCGAGCGTAATGTCCTGAGAATTGACCGCACCGATGATCAGACCGACCAGCAGGAAGGCCAACATCACCAGCAAGCGAAGCACCTTCATGGCGAGACTCCGTCGGGAGGCGAGCTAGCTTAACCGAGACGACATAAACACAGCGCCAGAACGGACTTCAGTCCGTCGTATCGGACATATCGACAGGCACCACGGAGCTGACGCGCTCACGCAATTCCTTGCCCGGCTTGAAGTGGGGAACATGCTTGCCCGGCAATGCGACCGATTCGCCGGTCTTGGGATTACGCCCTAGACGTGGCGGACGGTAATGCAGCGAAAAACTGCCGAACCCGCGAATTTCGATCCGATCACCATCGGAGAGCGCCTGCCCCATCATTTCTAGCAGCGACTTGACTGCCAGATCTACGTCGTCCGACTTCAGATGCGCTTGGCGTCGCGCCAGGATTTCAATCAATTCGGACTTGGTCATGGGAAGACTTGCTTTTTTCGACTGACACATCGGAATCGGCCCGGGCAAGCCCGGGCCGATCCATCACGCGCTTGCGAGCGCTACGCGCTTACTCGGACTTGTTGCTGTTCAACTGTGCACGCAGCAGCGCGCCCAGCTGAGTCATGCCGCCTGACGCGGAAGCAGACTGGTAGTCCTCCAGCGTTTCGCGCATTTCGGCATCGTCCTTGGCCTTGATCGACAGCTGCAGGGTACGGCCCTTGCGGTCCATGCCCACGAACTTGGCTTCGATCTTGTCGCCGACCTTCAGGTGCTGGGTCGCATCGTCGACGCGCTCGTTGGCGATGTCGCGTGAAGCGACGTAGCCTTCGATGCCATCGGCCAGGTCGATCGTGGCGCCCTTGGCATCCACCTCACGCACCACGCCTTCGACTTTCGAACCCTTCGGGTTGGACGCCATGTACTGACCGAACGGGTCCTGCTCCAGCTGCTTGACGCCCAGGCTGATGCGCTCACGTTCCGGGTCCACTGCCAGCACGACGGCTTCCAGCGTGTCGCCCTTCTTGTAGTTGCGCACGACATCTTCACCGGTGGTGTTCCAGCTGATGTCGGACAGGTGCACCAGACCGTCGATGCCGCCGTCCAGACCGATGAAGATGCCGAAGTCGGTGATCGACTTGATCTGACCGGACACCTTGTCGTTCTTCTTGTGGGTCGCAGCGAAGGTTTCCCACGGATTGGCGGCAACCTGCTTCATGCCCAGCGAGATGCGGCGACGCTCTTCATCGACGTCCAGCACCATCACTTCGACTTCGTCACCCACCTGCACAACCTTGGACGGGTTGACGTTCTTGTTGGTCCAATCCATCTCGGAGACGTGCACCAGACCTTCGACGCCCGGCTCGATCTCGACGAATGCGCCGTAATCGGTGACGTTGGAAACCTTGCCGAACACGCGGCTGTTGGCCGGGTAACGACGGGCGATGTTGTCCCACGGATCTTCGCCCAGCTGCTTCAGGCCGAGGCTGACGCGGTTACGCTCGCGATCGAACTTCAGCACGCGCACGTCCAGCTCGTCGCCGACGTTGACGACTTCGGACGGATGGCGCACGCGCTTCCAGGCCATGTCGGTGATGTGCAGCAGGCCGTCGATACCGCCCAGGTCCACGAATGCGCCGTAGTCGGTCAGGTTCTTGACGACACCCTTCAGGATCGCGCCTTCCTGCAGCTTGTCCATCAGCTGCTCGCGCTCTTCCGAGTGCTCGCTTTCGACCACTGCACGACGCGAAACCACCACGTTATTGCGCTTGCGGTCCAGCTTGATCAGCTTGAACTCGAGTTCCTTGCCTTCCAGGTAGGCCGGGTCGCGCACCGGGCGCACATCCACCAGCGAACCAGGCAGGAACGCGCGGACATCCTTGATGTCCACGGTGAAACCACCCTTGACCTTGCCGCTGATGCGGCCGGTGATGGTTTCGTTATTTTCCAACGCATCTTCCAGCTCGTCCCACACCATTGCGCGCTTGGCTTTCTCGCGCGACAGCACGGTCTCACCGAAACCGTTCTCGATGGAATCGAGGGCGACCTTGACCTGGTCGCCGACGCCGACATCGATCTCGCCAGCGTCGTTACGGAACTGCTCGATCGGCACGATGCCTTCGGACTTCAGGCCAGCGTTGATCACCACCACGTCGCCGCGCACTTCCACGACGGTACCGGTGACGATGGAGCCCGGCTTCAGCTTCGCCAGATTGGCTTGACTGGCTTCGAACAGTTCTGCAAAAGATTCTGTCATTTGAATTCACTCAGTTGAACACACGGGCTCCGATCGTCGGGGTGCGACAGATACGAACCGCCCAGCCTGTTGGTCGACTCCGGACAGCGAGTCGGTTTAGGAGTAGTAGAACCGTCGCGCAGGATGCGCGACGGAGCTTTGGAACGCCTTACGGTCGGCGGGACAAGCCCGCTTGCGGAACACTTACGACGGCGTGCGGTCTGCGAGCAACCCGACCACACGCTGGACGACATCCTCGACCCCGATTCCGCTGGTATCGATCAGCACGGCGTCTTTGGCCGACCGTAATGGCGCCACCACCCGTTGCGCATCACGGGCATCACGGGCCATGATCTCGCGCAGCAGGTCGGCAAAGGTAACCGAAACACCCTTTTCCATCAACTGTTTATGGCGACGGCCCGCACGTTCTTCGGCACTGGCGGTCAGAAAGACCTTGAAGGCGGCATCCGGGAAGATCACCGTCCCCATGTCGCGCCCGTCGGCAACCAGCCCGGGCGCCCGCCTGAATGCGCGTTGGCGCTCTTTCAGGGCGCTGCGCACCTCGGGAATGGCGGCAATCGCTGAGGCCAGCGCGCCGGTAGTTTCCAAGCGCAGCTCACTGGTCACATCTGCGCCATTGACCAGCACTCGCAGCCCTGCCTCCCCCGCATCGTCGAATTCCACCTTGGTGTCGAAGGTGCAGCGCACCAGTGCTGCCGGGTCGGAGACATCCAGGTCGGCCCAGCTCGCCGCAACACCGACAGCGCGATACAGTGCGCCCGAATCGAGGTAGTGCCAGCCAAGCCGGGCGGCCACGATCCGGCTCACGGTGCCCTTGCCGGCACCGGAGGGGCCATCGATGGTGAGGACGGGCGACAGGTCGGTCATTCAGGTTTCCGGGGTATCATCAGGCGGTAGTGTAGCGCCGCTCAACGCGATCGCGCTGCAACCACTTGAAAGCACGACAAAAAGCCGGTTAGAATTGCCGGCTTCATTCAGGGTGCACCCTTGATCGCGGGCACTCTTCCATCGAATCCAACCGTTTACGTCGAGGTGTGCCATGAAAGTCCTGTCCTCCCTGAAGTCTGCGAAGACCCGTCACCGCGACTGCAAGGTGGTCCGCCGCCGCGGTAAGGTCTTCGTGATCTGCAAGTCGAACCCGCGTTTCAAGGCGCGTCAGCGCTAACCCTTTGCGGCGCGTGCAAGATCCGAGAAAGCCGCCTCCGGGCGGTTTTTTCTTGGCCGCTGCTGCACGCCGGTTGGTGCTCCATGCGTCTGCCGCCCGCCGGCCCAGCCACGGCATAGCCGTCTCTACGCCGTGGCGCGTCGTCCCGGGTAGCGCGGTGCCACCAGGCCAGCCGCATCACCGCAGCGCCTACCGTGCCGCAGCGCCTACCGTGGTTTTTTGCTGTAATCACCATCTGAAATCTTGTCCACTGGGGAGTAGATGACATGCGCAACCGTTTGTTTGTGATGCCGCCGATCGTGCTGACAATCGCACTGATGGGGATCAGTGCCGTTGCTTCGGCCGATACGCTGCTGGTCGATCGTGCACAGCAGAAGCCTGCCGCTGCCCTGCCCTTGCGCGGCGAAAGCATGAGCCAGGTCGAAGGCCGCTACGGCGCGCCGCAGGAAAAGCTCGACCCGCGCGGTGGGCAGAAGCGCCAGTGGCCAACCATCAATCGCTGGGTGTATCCCGCCTTCACCGTGTACTTCGAGAAGAGCAAGGTGATCGACGTGGTAGCCAATAAGGCCGATGCCAACGAGATTGGGCCGAAGCCGCCGATTCGGTAAAGCGTCGATGACAGCGCGGATGGAGGTGCTGGCGCCTGTCTGCTGCCCCTCCAGCCGTCACGGTGGCATCGCACTGTGTGCTGCGCACGTCAGCAGCCGGACGGGCGTTGCTGCGATTCTGTAACAAGGCCAGGCGCACCGATGCGCGCCTGGATCGCAAGAGCCCGCATTCGCCTGTGGGATATCGATGAACGTGCGGGCGATGGCCCGCACACCAAGATGAGCATTTGCCTGGCATGACCGACCGTCTTCGTTTTCCCGCCGAGTGGGAACCTCAATCCGCCGTGTTGCTCGCGTGGCCGCATGCCGGTACCGATTGGGCCGAGCGCCTGGCCGATGTGGAAGAGACCTATATCGCACTGGTCACGGCGATCGCCCGCTTCGAGCCAGTGGTGATCTGCGTGGCCGACGACGACCTGCAGATCTACGCCGAGGCGCGATTGCGCTCGGCGCGGGTGGACATGACGCGCGTGCGTTTCGTGATCGCCGCATACAACGACACCTGGCTGCGCGATTCCGGCCCGATCACGCTGCGCCAGGGCACCGGCTTCCGCTTGATGGATTTCCGCTTCACCGGCTGGGGCGGCAAGTTCGACGCCAGCCTGGACGATCAGTTGGTGAGCTCGCTGGATGCCGCGCAAGTGTTCGTGCCGGCGCAGGTAGGGACCATCGACTTCGCCCTGGAAGGCGGTGCGATCGAGACCGATGGTGCCGGCACATTGCTGACCACCTGGAAGTGCCTGCATGAGCGTCACCCGCAGCGCACGCGCGAATCGCTGAGCAGCGATCTGGCGACATGGCTGGCACAGGAGCGCGTGCTGTGGCTGGATCACGGCTACCTGGAAGGCGACGATACCGATGCGCATATCGATACGCTGGCGCGCTTTGCTGGCCCGGATGCGATCGTCTATCAAGGCTGCGATGCAGCCGACGATTCGCACTACACCGAGCTGCAGGCCATGGGCGCCGAACTGGCTGCGCTGCGCACCGCCGACGGGCAGCCGTATCGTCTGTTCGTGCTGCCGTGGGCAGACCCCATCCTGGACGAGGGTCGTCGGCTGGTGGCGTCGTATGCCAATTTCCTGATCGTCAACGGCGCGGTGCTGATGCCGGCCTACGGCGATCCGGCTGATGCGACCGCGCAGGCGGTGCTGGCGCAGGCATTCCCGCAACACGAGATCGTGCCGGTGCCGTGCCGCGCGCTGATCTGGCAGAACGGCAGCCTGCATTGCCTGACCATGCAATTGCCGGCCGGCCTGCTCGCCGGCTGAGAGCGGCTAACAAAACGACTGCGCTCACCGCCAGGCGGGCCCGGTCAGTGTTCGGAACGGCATGTACCACTCATACACCGCGGCTCTGAGCGCGCTGTCCACGCCCACCTGACGACTACTCGCTACGTTTTGTTAGCCGCTCCAGGAGCAGATCTAAATCGTGCCTGCGTCGCGGCCGCACACGCCGCGCGTGGTTTCCTGTTCCAGCCGCCAGCCGGTGTTATGCCATGGCGCGCTACCTTAGGGCGCTACTTATGTTGGATGCTGCCATGACCCGTCATCTCCTTTCCGTCGCGCTGATCCAGGAGCGCAACCACGGCGACGCCGAGGCCAATCTGGCCGTCATCGCGTCGCGTGTGGCCGAGGCCGCCGCGCAGGGCGCCAAGCTGGTGCTGCTGCAGGAACTGCATAACGGTGCGTATTTCTGCCAGCACGAGTCGGTGGATGAATTCGACCTGGCCGAACCGATTCCCGGACCAAGTACGGAGCGCCTGGGCGCGCTGGCCAAGCAGCACGGCGTGGTACTGGTCGCCTCGCTGTTCGAACGTCGCGCGGCCGGGCTGTATCACAACACGGCGGTGGTGTTCGAAAAAGACGGCCGCCTGCTCGACAAGTACCGCAAGATGCATATCCCCGACGACCCGGGCTTCTACGAGAAGTTCTACTTCACCCCGGGCGATCTGGGCTTCACCCCGATCGATACCTCGGTCGGTCGCCTGGGCGTGCTGGTGTGCTGGGATCAGTGGTACCCCGAAGCGGCACGTTTGATGGCGCTGGCCGGTGCGGAACTGCTGCTCTATCCCACCGCAATCGGCTGGGATCCGGACGACCAGCAGCCCGAGCAGGAGCGCCAGCGCGATGCCTGGGTGCTCAGCCATCGCGGCCATGCGGTGGCCAACGGTGTGCCGGTACTGTCGTGCAACCGTGTCGGCCATGAGCCCTCGCCGCTGGGCGCGTCGGGCATCCAGTTCTGGGGCAACAGCCACGTGCTGGGGCCGCAGGGCGAGTTCATTGCCGAAGCCGGCCAGGACCCCACCGTGTTGATCTGCGATGTGGACCTGCAACGCAGCGAGCACGTGCGCCGCATCTGGCCGTTCCTGCGCGACCGCCGCATCGATGCGTATGGCGATCTGCTCAAGCGCTACATTGACTGACCACATGCCCCTCGAGCTGCGTGCAGTCCGCGCTGCGGACATCCCGGCGATCACCGCGATCTATGCGGAGCAGATCGCCGGGGTCAACACCTACGAATACAGCGCACCATCGCTCGATGAGATGCGCGCGCGGGTCAGTGCGATCGTGGATGCAGGCTACTCCTATCTGGTTGCCGAGCTCGATGGTGTGGTCGCAGGCTATGCTTACGCCAGCGCATTTCGCGCGCGCGCAGGCTATCGTTGGACGGTGGAAAACTCGATCTACTTAGCCACCGCGATGCAGGGCCGTGGCATCGGCAAATCCTTGCTCGGCGAGCTGATCGCGGTGTGCGAGCAGCGCGGGTTCCTGCAGATGATTGCGGTGATTGGCGATGCCGACAATCTGGCCTCGCGGCAATTGCATGAACGTTTTGGATTTCGCACGGTCGGACTATTCACCGGAATCGGCCGCAAACACGGTCGCTGGTTGGACGGCGTGCAGATGCAACGCGCGATCGGCTCCGGCGACACCGCCCCTCCTTCTGATGCCCCCCCCTATGACTGAGCAGACCACCCACGTTCTGGACGATGCGCTGTCCGGCCAGCCGCACCGCATCGTCGAACGCGATGGCGTGCGCTATACCTTGCTCGGCACCGCGCATGTGTCGCTGGCCAGCGTGGCCGCCGTGCAACGCGCGATCGGCAGCGGGCGCTACGACGCGGTGGCGGTGGAACTGGATGCGCAGCGCCTGCAGGCGCTCAGCGACCCGGACGCCCTCGCCCGCCTGGATCTGGTGCAGGTGATCCGCAAAGGCCGTGTGGCCTTGTTCGCGGCGAATTTGGCGCTTGCCGCGTACCAACGCCGCTTGGCCAAGCAACTCGACATCGATCCGGGTGCAGAACTGAAAGAGGCGGTGAACCTGGCACGTGCGCAGGGCTTGCCGGTGCATCTGATCGATCGCGAGGTTGGCCTGACCTTCAAGCGTGCGTCCGGGCGCCTGGGATTCTTCGGCAAGATGAAACTGGCCGGCGGATTGCTCGGCGGCCTGTTCGCTGCCGATGAAGTGGGCGAAGAGGAAATCGAAAAGCTCAAGCAAGGCGACATGCTGGAAGCGAGCTTCGGCGATTTCGCCAGCGAAAGTCCGGAGCTCTACGAGACGGTGATTGCCGAGCGCGATCAGTACATGGCCACGCGTCTGCGCGAAGAAGTCGGCGCAGATCAGCGCGAGATCCTGGCAGTGGTCGGCGCCGGGCATCTGGCCGGTCTTGCGCGCCATCTGGAACAGGACACCGCCGCGCCCGGCCCGCTGCGCGAATCGCTGGAGTACGTGCAGCAACGCAAGCGTATCCCGTGGATCACGCTGGGCATCCTGGCGGTCATCATCACCGGCATCGGCATCGGGTTCTGGCGCGGTGGCCTGAGCATGGGCGCCGATCTGTTGCTGCAGTGGGCGATGTACACCGGCGGCATGGCTGCATTGGGCTGCTTGCTGGCCGGCAGCCACCCGTTAAGCATTCTCACCGCTGCCGTCGTGGCGCCGTTCAAGCCGTTCCGCCTGAGCGTGCCAACAGGTGCATTTGCGGCACTGGTCGAAGTGCACATGCGCAAGCCGGCCTATGGCGATTTCCTATCGCTGCGCGACGATGCGCAGACGCTGCGTGGCTGGTACCGCAATCGCGTCTCACGCGTGGTGCTGACATTTCTGCTGACCAATTTCGGCAGCATGGCCGGTGTATGGCTGGCCGGCGTGCAGATCTTCAACCGCCTGCACGGTTGAGCAAAGTGGCGCTGAATCCGCAACGCATTGCCGTCACGTTTGGGCGCGCCGACCGGATCGACCGAGGCGAAGGTGCAGTCATCGCCGAGCTTGCGCGCCAGCCAGGCCGCCTGATTTTCCAGGCTGCCGCGGCGTTCGATGACCTCCTGCAGCCCAATCACATCCGGCGCCAGTCGCTTGAGCTCTTTGGCGATGTAAGCGCGTCGTCCCGGCCAGTCTTCGCGGTGGTGGTGCAGATAGAGCGTGAACAGGGTCATCTCGCGCGCCGCTGCGTTGGGTAACTACGCGGCAGCTGGCGCGGGCCGATCGGTCTTGCCGCGCTGCACAGCTTGCGCAGGATTGACGCCCTGAGTCAGCTGCCCGGCCTGCACGCCAGTGGAGCACGGCAGCAGCGCGAGCGACGCGACCGGCCATCCCGCACGTCACCGTGCTGGCGCTGCCCGGGTCAGCCGCCGCGGCTGACTCATTGCGTGGCGCGCTCAGCCCGCCGCACCGCGCTGGGCACATCGATTTGCACGTTGGCGGGCAGTTGCTGGATGCGCAGTTCGCCGTTCTGCCACTCGGCCGACTCGCCGTTGACCGTGGCCTTGCCCGGTGTGCCTTGATATGGCCACGGCAGCACCACGCCGCCCGGCGGCAGGATCAGCCCGGGCTGCAGCTGCAGCACCAATTGCTTGTCGGTGCGCTGCAAGGTGTAGTTGAGGCGCCCGTATGGTGTACGCAGTTCGGCAATGCCAATGCCCTTGCCTTCGAACCACCGCGTCGGCGTGCCGGCAGCGATGACCAGGCTGGCATCGGATTCGCGGCCGTAGGCGAACATGTCCAGTACCGAGCGCACGAAGTCCGAGGCGACCCAGGCATGCGGCAGGTCGCCGACGAAAAACGGCGTACGCGGCGTGCGCGAGACCACTTCGGCCCACTGGTTCCAGGGTTGCGGCGCACGATCATTGAAGAAGAACGCGGTGGCGTCCCAGGCGCGGTCGCGCCAACCCAGGCGCACGAATGCGGCCACGTTGCGCCACTCGTAGGGCGTGTAGTCCTTCCAGTCGCGCTTGCCATCGCGGCGGTCGGAGAACTCTTTCCAATAGCGCTCGAAGGTCTTGGTCAGCAGATCCTGCGGCAGACGTTGCTGCTCGCCGCCTGGCGTCAAGGCAATCGTGGTCGAGGTCGCATCGAAGTCGCCTAGTTCTGCCGAACCCGGCAGGAAATCCAGGGTGTGCTGCCGCACGGTCGCACCCAGCGAGGCAATCAGGTCACCACGGAATTCATCGCGTGCGGCGCTGAACCGTGCGACGGCGTCGGGCTTGTCCAGCGCGCCGGCCAGCATCACCGCGTCCTTATAACCGCGCAGCGCCCAGAAGTTGTCCCAGTACGAATGCACCGGCTTGGCCGAATAGCCTTCGTGGCTGATCGACACCGGCATCATTCCGTAGAAGGCCGGGTTACGCATGAAGTTGTCTTCGGTGCGTTCGCTGAGGCGCAGCTTGTCCATGTAGTCGTAGGCACCGCTGACATGCGGCCACATCTGTTCCAGGAATGCCTTGTCACCGGTGTAGCGGTAGTACTCGGCGATGTTGTAGATCAGCTCACCGTGACTGTCGTTCTCCGGCACCGGGTCGCTGCCGCGGTCGTCCACACAGCACGGCACCATGCCATCGGCAAATTGATATGGCGCGAACCAATCCACGTAGTCGCGCACCACGTCTTCGCGGCCAAGCCGGAGCAAGCCTTCGGAAATCATTGCGCCGTCGCGGATCCAGCTACGCGAATACGAGCGCGTGCCCGGCTGCAAGCGCGGGCCGATGCGTGAAATCAGCATGTGCGCCAGCGCCGTGCGCAAGGTGTCGACCACCGGCTTGCCCTCGGCGGGCACGCTGATGCGCACGCGATCAAGTTTGCCGCGCCATTGCTGGGCGACCTGCTGCTGCGCTTTGTCGGCATCGAAGCCAGCCGGCAGCTGCGCGACACCGGTTTGCGGAATGACCAGCGCCACCTCACGGCGTTGTCCGGGCTCCAGCTTCCAGCGATACAGCAACACCCCCGAGGCCAGGCCGGTTTCGTCCTTGACCTGGGTGACCGTCGGCGGCGTGGCCGCAGTGAGATGGCTGACATCCATGCCGCTGTCGAAAGCACTGGCGAAGCCGGCATCCGGTCGCTGTGCAGCGAACACCCGCGGCTTGCCATTGACGCTGACCTGGCCGCCATCTACGGCGAGTTGGTCGATCCGGCTGACGCCCCCCAGGGTGTTGAGGAACTGCGCCGGCGGATTGACCTGGAACGGGCGCACGGCCAGCGCCAGGGTGAAATCGCGCGCCTCCTTGCCGGTGTTGTGCAGTTGGTAACGCGCGACCAGTTGCGCCTGATCGGGGGTGCCCTGCACGAACGCGGTGACGCGCAGATTCATCAGGTCGTGGTGCCAATCGACACTGGGAATCGGCAGATAGTCGTCCTGCAGGCTCTGCTCGCTGCTGACATCGGACCAGTGCAGCACCTTGCCGCCGGTGACCACGAACGGCTCGATGCTGAAACCGCCCTTGCCCACCTCCACCGCACCGTCTTCGCCGATCAAGCCCTGTTCGGTACCACCGTCCAGACCCAGGATGGTCCAGTACGGCTGCTCGCCGGAGAAGCCGCGCGGATAACTGCCACGCGGCAGTTGTGCAGCCAGCGACTTGATGAAGTCATTCGGCGTTGCGGCGAATGCCAGCGGCTGCAACTGCACTTCCTTGATGCCGTAGCGCCAGTTGGGGCCGTCCTTGAGATCGAAACGCAGATAGCGCGCTTCGGTATCGGGGAGCGCCAGCCAATCGGTGCCGCCGGCGCCGGCAGTCACGGTGCGCAGATCGCGCCAGCTACGTCCGTCGCTGGAAGAGCGCACCACGTATTGCGAAGCCTGCAGACCCGGCACCCACTGCACGATGGCGCCGCCGAATTCGCGCACCTTGCCCAGATCCAACGTGACCGTCTGCTGCTTGACCGCGCCGCTGAGCCAGAACGTGTCCGGCTTGCCGTCGGCCAGGCGCTGTTCCAGCGCAGGCGCGGTGTCGGTAATGGCCTTGGCCTGCAGCGGCGAGGTGTCTTCCGGCGGCAGCGGCGTGAGCGTCAGGCGGTCCAAGCACACTGTGCCCTTACCGCCGACCTTGTTGTAGATGGTGAATTCCACATCTGCGCTGCGGCGCAGTTGCTTGTCCTGGCCCGGTCCCCAGGCTTTTTCGATATTGCGCTTGCGGTCGCTGACCGTGGTCCAGTTCTTTGGGAAGGCAAAACCCGGCCGGTTGACCCACCACACGTTATCGCCGCTGGCATCGATCAGCTTGAGCTGCAGATCGTTGGACGGCGAGTCGCCGCGCAACACAAGACCAAGCCGGTAATTGTCCGGGTACTCGATGGGCAATTTGCGGCGGATGCCGACATAGCCGGACACGCCGTTGAAGTTGTAATCCAGACACAGCGCATGCCCGCCGGAGGGAGTGGCCACCGGGCGCAGCGAACCGCTGACCTGATTGGACACCACCAGGCGCCAGGCGCCGATGTCGTTGAAGCCGTCGAGCACGCGCTCCTGCGCCTGCGCCGCGCCCGCGGCGGCAATGGCGGTCATGGCAAACAGTCGCAGGAACAGGTGCCTCACCCCTTCACACTCCCCAGCAGAAGACCTTGGATGTAGTAACGCTGCAGCGCCAGGAACAATAGCAGCACCGGAATCACCGTCACCACGGCACCGGCCATCATCAATTCCACGTCCATGATGTGCTCGCGCGACAGCGCCGCCAGCGCCACCGGCAAGGTGTATTGCTCCTGGTCGGTCAGCACGATCAGCGGCCACATGAAATCGTTCCACGAGCCCATGAAGGTGAAGATGGTCAAGGTCACCAGCACCGGCTTGAGCATCGGCAACACGATCTGGAAAAAGATCCGCATCTCGCTGGCGCCATCGACACGCGCGGCTTCGATCAATTCATCGGGAATGCTGCGCGCGTACTGACGCACCAGGAAGATGCCGAACACCGTGGCCAACGCCGGCACAACCACCCCGCCGATGTTGTTGACCAGGTGCAACTGCTTCATCAGCAGGAACAGCGGCAGCATCGCCACCTGCGCCGGAATCACCAATGCCGCCATCAGGATCTTGAAGATGCGCTCGCGGCCGACGAACTGCAGCTTGGCGAACGCATAACCGGCCATGGTGTTGACCAGCAACGACCCGAGCGTGATCAGCCCGGAGACCAACAGGCTGTTGGCGAAGTTGCGCGCCATGCCGGTGCGTGCAAACAGCTCGTGGTAGTTGGCCAGAGTGAATGCCGATGGCAGCATCGGTGGCGGAAACCGGCTGGCCTCGCCGGTGGGCATGAACGACACCGACAGCATCCACAGCAACGGCGCCAGGCTGATCACCGCCAGCACCAGCAGGCCGCCGTTGATAAGCACGGCATTCCAGCGCGATTGGCCAACATCACGGCTCATATCAGGTCCTTCTTGCGGCCAAAGCGCAGCATCACGGTTGTCACCGCCAGGATAATCAGGAACAACAGGAACGCCACCGCCGACGCGCGGCCGAGGTTCCACCACTTGAAGCCTTCTTCGAACATGAAATACAGCACGCTGACGGTGCTTTGCAGCGGGTCGCCGCGGGTCATCACGTAGGGTTCGGCAAACAGCTGGAAATAGCCGGAAATGGTGATGACCCCGACCACCATCAGCACCGGGCCGAGCATCGGCAAGGTGATGTGCAGGAACTGCTTCCAACGCGAAGCGCCGTCGATGCGCGCGGCCTCGTACAAATCCTGCGGGATCGCCTGCAGGCCGGCCAGGAAGATCACCATGTTGTAGCCGAAGTTCTTCCACACCGCGAACAGCATGATGGTGGGCATCGCCCAGCGCGGGTCGCCCAGCCAGTCGATCGGGGCGATGCCCAGGTGGCTCAGGCCGAAGTTGACCAGGCCGTATTTGATATGGAACAGGTAGCGCCAGATCACCGCCACCGCCACCAGGGTGGTGACCACCGGTGCGAACAAGGCAGTGCGGAACAACGCCTTGAAACGCGAGGCCTTGGCGTTGAGCAGCAGGGCCGCACCGAGCGACACGCCGATCGACATCGGCACGCCCAGCAGCACGAAGTAGGTGGTGTTCCACAGCGACTTCCAGAACAGCGGCGTCTGCAGCAGGTCGATGTAGTTGCCCAGGCCGACGAAACGCAGATGGCTGCTGTCGGCGAGCGCATACAGGTCGAAGTCGGTGACGCTGAGCACCAGCGCGGCGAACACCGGCACGCCGAAGAACATGCCCAGCACCAGGATCGACGGCGCGGCGAACACCCAGCCGGCAACGGAATTACGCTTCATCATCGTGCGACTCCCTGGTGCGCTGCGGCAGCTGGCGCGGTGGTGTCCGCAGCAGCCGGCGTTACAGCCTGCGTAGCCGTCTCACCGGCCGGGCCCACATGCCCACCCTCCTGCGCGAAGATCCAGCGGCGCTTGGCCAGGATCTCGTCCACGCGTTTATCCAGTTCCTGCACGGCGGCTTCGTGCGATTGGCCACCACGTACCACACGCTCGGTCACCAGACGCATTTCCTGCACGATGCGCTCCCACTCCAGCACCTTGGGCGTGGCCTTGACCCGCTCCAGCTGGTCGCCGAAGGCATGCGCCAATTCGTCGTTGGCCAGCGAAGGCAACTTCCAGGGACTGCGACGCGGCGGCAGGTCGCCGATGATGGCGTGGAAACGCGCCTGCACCTGCGGCTGCGACAGGTATTCGATCAGCTTCCAGCTGGCCTGCTTGTGTTGCGAGGACTTGAAGATCACCAGGCTGGAGCCGCCGGCAATGCCGGCACCCAGGCCATTGGGGCCCGGCAACGGCGCGGTGCCCCACTGGCCTTCCATGCCCTGTGGCTGGCGCAGCTTGAATTCGCGCACGTTCCACGGCCCGGACAGATAGAACGCGTAATAGCCGTTGAAGAATTCGTACCAGACGTTGGACACCTGGGTCTCGGAGACCTTCGGTGCCCAGCCTTTTTGATACATGTTGTCGTAGAAGCCCAGCGCCTTGCGGAAGCCGGCACCACGGAAGTTGCCGTAGTTGTCGTGGTCGCGCAGCAGGCGGTCGTCCTGCTGCAGCGCGAACGACAGTTGCTGCTCGAATTCGTTGAGCGGCATCAGGATGGCGAAGCGGTCGGGGCCGACCTTGCGCTTGATCGCCGCCATCACCTGCTCCATCTCGGCCCAGGTCTTGGGCATTTCGCGGTAGCCGGCCTCGCGTAGCAGATCCTTGCGATAGAACAGCAGGCGCGTGTCCACATACCACGGCACGCCGTACAACGTGCCATCGACCAAATTGGTGTCCCACACGCCGGGGAAATAATCGGCTGGGTCGACGATCCTGGAGCGCGCCACGTAGGGCTGCATCGGCTCCAGCGTGTCCAGCAGCGCGAACTCCGGCAACCAGGTGTTACCGAGTTGGCACACATCCGGCAGGCCATCGGCGGCGAAGGCGGTGAGCAGTTTTTCGTGCGCCGCGGTCATCGGGATGTTCTGCACATCCACGTAGATCGTGGGGTTGTGCTTTTCGAAGTCGGCCACCAGCTCGGCGACCACTTCGGCCTCCTTGCCCATCGCCCAGAAACGCACCGTGGTCTTGCCCGGATCGGCGCGTTCGCATCCCGCCACACCTGCGCACAGGGCGGCGGCCAATATCAACAGTTTCAAAAGGCGCACGGATTACTCGGGTTTTTGGCGTTGCGTGGGGTCTTGCTGGACCTGGGCGGCGGCGGCACGCGACTCGGCCATGCCCAGCGCGCGCGCGGCCGCCTTCTGCTCGTCCTTCTGCGGCGCCGGCTGCGGCTCGCCTTCCGGGGTGAGCCAGCCGCCGGTGAAGCCGGCGCGTTCCAGACCGGCGCGGATGTAAGGGTTCTTCTTCATGACGTTCCAGACGAATTCGTTCTGGTAGTTGGCGATCATCGCCAGGATCGGGCCCTGGTCGATGGCGATGTAGTCGCTGGCTACCCAGCCACGATCCGGCACCATGCGCCCGGTCTTGAGCGGGATGTCGTAGTTGAAGCTGGGGTTGAACGAATCCAGGAAGCCGTAGCTGGAATACAGGAAGTCGCCATAGCGCTTGTGCATTTCCTCGGTGGCCGAGATCACCACTTCCGGGGCGAACACGATCGAGGAGATGGCCGCCGACGGCACGATGGTGCCGTCGTCGAAATTCTCGCGCAGGCCGGCGCCGCGTGAGGAGTAATGGCGGAACTGGCGCTGCTCGCCCCGGTATTGCTGGCTGGTGTTCTGCGGGCCGTCGCTGGCGGTGAGGCCCCAGACGTTTTCGCTGTAGTCCTTCCATTTCATTGGGTTGTCGATGGCGTAATCGCGCTGGGCCAACGTGGCGCGGCGGCTATTGAGGAAGTAGTCGATGCCGCGTTCGCGCATGTATTGGTCCTGGATATCGCGGAAGTCGATCCAGACATGACTGTACTGGTGGCCGAACAACGGGCCGAACGAGAGGTATTCCTGGCCCTGATACACGCCCCAGTCGTTGTTGTAGGTGCGGGTCCAGCTGGTCCAAGCGTCCGGGTCGACGCCATGCGTCGGCGAGCCCAGCGCGAGGATATACAGCATCATCGCCTCGTTGTAGCCCATCCAATCGTGGTTGATGAAGCCGCTTTCGGGGAACCAGCCCATCGAGATCAGCGGCGCGCGCGGTTGCAGCCAGCGCCAGTCCACGCGCTTGTAAAGCGTGTCGGCGATCTGGCGTATCTCTTTTTCGCGCGGGTCCTCACCGTCGTAATACGACTGGGTGAACAGCACGCCCATCATCAGCAGTGCGGTGTCCACGCTCGACAGTTCAACCCAACTGTCGTAGCGGTTGCCCTGCTGCATGTCCAGAAAATGGTAGTAGAAGCCTTTGTAGCCGGCCCGACCGGTCTTCTGCGGCCCCATCGGCGCATCGCGGAAGAATTTCAGCGTGGTCAGGGTGCGGTCGATCGCCTGATTGCGACTGATCCATCCGTTTTCAATGCCGATCGGATACGCGGTGAGCGCAAATCCCACCGACGCAATGCTGGCGAATGGCCGCGACGGAAACCGATCCGGCGCCAGTCCATTGAGTTCGTTGGCGGTGTCCCAGAAAAACTGGAACGTGCGGCGTTCGATGTCCGAAAACAGCGGCGGCAGCGGCGGCTTGACCGGCTTGGGCGGCAGTTGCGCCTCGACCAGGATGACTTTTACCGGCGCCTTCTTTTCGGCCACCTTGGGTTCCTCGGCTTGCTTGCACGAGGCCAGCACCAACGCGCCCAGCAAGAGTGGAATCGTCAACCATCGCGACGTGTTGCCCCTGTCCATCCGCCCCCCACTCGTGTAATCGATTACATCTCGCACGCAAACCTACCCTATCCAGGCACCGAGTTCGACCGCCCTGACATGCAGCCAGGGCGGTCGAGCACATCACCAGTTCAGGCCGAAGGCCAAACGGAAGGTGCGCATCGGCGACGCCAGCACACCGGTCGGAGTACCGTAAGCCGTGTTCAAGTCCTGCAATGTTCCGGTATCGCCATTGAAGGTGGCGTAATTCACCCAGTTGAACACGTTGAGGATATCCGCACGCACATTGAATTTGACACCGCCGCCGGTGTCCCATTCCTTATTCGCGGCAATACTGAATTCCTTGTCGCCCAGCGTGCCATCCGGCTTGAACTGGATGATCTCGCACTGGTCGTTGCCGGCAAGGCAATTCTGGCCGTAGCGCGCGGTCTGGCTGGCCAGCGACAGCTTGCCGGACAAGGTGATCTCATACGGCAGCTCGTAGATGCCGGTGACCACCAGGCGATTGTTCGGAATGCCGCCAGCCTCACGCCAGCCGTAGTCCTGGATGCGTTCGCGGTCCAGTGCGTAGTGCTCGCCGAACTGGCGGTTTTCCTTCGCATCGGAATAGGTGTAGGCCACGGTCAGACCCCAGCCAGATGCTTCGTCGAAGGGCTTTTCCACCTGCAACGCGAGCTGGGTGTTGCCGGTCTCTACACCGTTGGTGCCCAGCACGATGGCGCTATAGCCGTTCGGGCCGTCGGTCGGCGCCCCGGAGATGGTGCCCGGCTGGAAGAACGCCCCATCCGGCAGGCGGTTACCACGCACGAACGCAAAACCGTCATGGCTCTCGATGCGGCTCAGGGTCACGTCGGTAGACCAGTCCTGGCCCCACAACGGCACCATGTTGCGCATGCCGATGCTGAATTGGTCCGAATACGGGGTCTTGAGGTTGTTGTCGATCAGATACACCTCACGTCCGCCACCGCCGGTGCTGTTGTCCGTGAGCGTGTTCAAGCCTTCCTGGTTGTTGTACGCCGGATTCCAGGCGGTGCATGGGTCGCCGAGGCAGGCACCGTTATTGGCGCTGGTGACGTAGTAGCTATACGACTTGAACGAGTTGTTGAGCTGCTCCAGTGCCAGGTAATCGAAGATGTTGCGGTCGTACGCACGGCCGGCTCCACCATAGATCACGTGCGCCTGATCGCCGAACAGGTCGTACGAGGCGCCCAGACGCGGCTGCCAGGCATTCTTGAATGCCTGGCGGTTATTGCCGCTACTGATGAAGTCGTTGATGGTGTAGTTGGCGTTGCGCAGGTTCGGCCAGTTCTGCAGCGCGCTGGCGACATCCGAGGGGGTCACGGAATCCAGGAACGCCGGGGTTTGCTCGTAGTCGTAGCGCACGCCCAGGTTCAAGGTCCAGTGCTCGTTGACCTCCCAGTCGTCCTGCAGGTAGATGCCGTACTGCTTGTTCTTGGACACCACCGAGCCGCCACCTTCCACCAGCGGCGCACCGAAGCGCACGCGGTACGGTGTTTCGACGTCGGTGAGGATGTTGTAGTAGTACTGCGGATTGACCGGATTGAATTGGGTCGAATCCAGATCGATGCTCTTGAACTTGACGCCCATCTTGACGGTATGCGCGCAATGCCATTCCAGGCTGTTCAAGGTCAGGTCGTCCTGGAAGGTCCAGCCCTTCTGGCCTTTGCGCTGGAAGCTGCTGCCGGCGCCCGCCGCCAGGATGTCGGTCTCGTTGCCGCGCACCGGTGGGTAGCTGAGGATGTAGCCATTGCCGTTGTTGATCGGCGCCTGGTTCCAGAACGCGCTTTCGTAGCTCAGGTTGGCTTCGTTGAGGACGTTGGCCCCGCTATACTGCCAACGCAGGTTGGCGCGCTTTTCTTCCTGGCCGTTGATGCTGCCGTGCTCGTAGGTCGCGGTTTGGCCGACATCGTTGAGCTCGTCTTCCTTGCGGTACTTGCCGGTCAGCTCGAACAGGTTGTTCTGGCCGATGGTCCAGTCGATCTTGCCGAAGTACAGGTCTTCCTTGAACGGCGTGCTGGAGGTCACCACCAGCGGCTGCAGCTGCACCGGCAGTTGGTCGACGCGGTCCGAATAGATCGAGCCGGGGATCACCACGTTCGGGGTGGTGTATTCCTTGGCTTCATAAGCGATGAAGAAGTGCGCCTTGTCCTTGAGGATCGGGCCGCTGAAGGTGGCACCGTACTGGGTTTCTTCGAAGTCGTCGCGCACACCGGCCTTCTTCTCCAGCGGGCTCTCTTCGCGCCAGCTGTCGTTGCTGGTGTCCCAGAAGAAGCTGCCGTGGAAGTCGTTGGTGCCGGACTTGGACGACGCCACGATGGCCGCACCGCTGACCTGGTCGAACTCGGCTTTGTAGTTGGAGGTGATGACCTTGTATTCGCCAATCGCCGACTGCGGGAACGGGTTGCCGCGGCTGGAATCCTGGCCGCTGACGCCGCCGGTCAGCACGTAGTTCTTCTGGCTCACGCCGTCGATGTAGACGTTGGTGCCTTCGGCCGAGGTGGCGCCGGTGCGTACCTTGGTGGTGCCGTTGGCCTCGCGGGTGAACTGCACGTTCGGCACGGTGTCGGCCAGTTCCAGGAAGTTGCGCGTGGCACGCGGCAGGTTCTGGATCTGCACGTTGGAAATGTAGGTGACGTTCTCGGAGGTGCGCGTTTCGACCAACACCGGCGGCGCCTTCACCTGCACCGCGTCCAGCGTGGTGGCGTTACCACCCGCGGCCGTGGCAGGCTCGCCGCCGACGCCCAGGTTCAAGGTCGCCGTCTGGCCGACCTGCACGGTGAAGTTCTGCGAGCTGGTCTGGCCGTTGGCGGTGACATCGATGCGGTAGGAACCCGGCGGCAGACCGCCCACCGAATAGCCGCCGTTGCTGACCTGCACGCTGCGGGTCAGGCCGGTGGCCAGGTTGGTGGCGGTGACCTGCGCCTGGGCGGCAGGTGCGGCATCGATGGTGACCTGGCCGCGGATGGTCGCAGCGGTGCTCTGTGCGAAGGCCGGTGCGGCGCCGAGCAGCAGGCAGCTGGCCAGCGCACACCTCAGTAGCTTGCGCGCCGGACCGGCGGAATGGGGGTGGTGGTGGCGCATGGTCGTCGCTCCAGGGATCGGTACAGATTGTTGTTATGGCAGTGCAGTGGTGCAGGAACAGCCGCTGGGGAGCAGCGGGAGCGGACAAAACGTCCGCGAAAGGGTCGGCAGCCCGAAAACGTAGGGCCGGAAAAGTTATTGACCGGGTTCGCCAGCACCGCAGGAGGCCAGGATCACCAGCTCGGGCGTGAGCAATTGACGGATGCCGTCGTCGCGGCCGGGCATTTCGACCAGGCGCATCAGCCGGGTCATCGCCTGCTCGCCCAGCCTCGCGATGCTCACCCGCATGGTGGTCAGCGCCGGATGGACAAAACGGGCCAACGGAATGTCGTCGAACCCGGCCAGCGCCACGTCGCCGGGTACCGAGACATCTGCCTGGGCGAACGCGTACAGGCAACCAAGCGCGGTCATGTCGTTGGCGGCGAAGACCGCGTCCGGCAGCGGGCCGTCGGCCAGCATCGCCAGACCGGCGCGGTGGCCGGAGGCTTCGTCGAAGCCGCCCGGGTACTCCACGCCCTGCGCCTGCGCGCCAAACGCAGCGAGCGCATCGCGAAAGCCGCGCAGGCGTTCGCGTGCATCGAAGTTCAACGCCGGGCCACCGATAAAGGCGATACGGCGGTGTCCGGCGCGCAGCAGATGCTCGGTCATGGCCATGGCGCCGGCGTGGTTGTCGATGCTTAGGACCGGGTAGTCGGCACCGGGCAGATGCGCATTGATCAGCACCGTCGGCAGCGACTGCGGCAGATTGTCGGTTAGAAATCCCGGCTGCTCCGCATACGGCGACAGCACCAGCAAGCCATCGACGCGCCCGCGCATCGAGCGCAGCGCCCTGCCCTGGGCTCCCGGATCGCCGTGATAGCTGGACACCAACAGATGCTGGCCGCACGCGCCGCGCCATCGATGCCACGGATCAATTCGGAAAAGAACTCGCCGTACAGATCAGGCAACACCACGCCAAGGGTCTGGGAGCGCCGGCTGCTCAGGCTGCGCGCGGCCGCATGCGGGCTGTACCGCAGTCGCTCGGCCACTTCCAGCACCTGCTGGCGTACCGGTCCGGCGACGTTTTCGTGCCCATTGAGCGCACGCGACACCGTGGCGACAGAGACCTGTGCTTCCCGAGCGACATCTTTGATGGTGACCGCACCCTTGGCCATTCGTGTCGCCCTCCGCGACCGACTTCGCAAAACTGGCGCGGACTGTAAGCGTTTTCATGCAAAGGCGTAAACTCCTGTCTTCACATGCGTGAAAGCGCTTACAGATCAAGTGGCGACAGGTGATCAACGCGTGAAATAACGTGCTGCGACGCAAGAAAATATCACCCATGCGTCCACAAATTAATCGTGACGAATGTCACTTTAACGCATGGTGCGTTTGGCGCGCTGCTGCATGCGCTGCATGATTTGGCTTTGTTTAAGGTCCGACTGCCATCGTCGGGAGGCCGACGGCGCGTGCACCAACGGCACCACCGCAACACGTCTTCAGAAGCGCTCGACGCCCAAGTGCTCTGGAGGCGACGAGGCCTGCAAGCGAACGCAGCAAGCGCGATCGGGTCAGAGCCAGACCCTCTCACCCCTGCTTACTTCAAAACAGCCCGTCAAACTGCCGACACACAACATTGCCTCACGGAGGTCGGGCCTCGCCGCTCAGCGCAGTTTTTCGCATGCAAGAGCGGCCGCCGCCTCACAGGCCTAAGCGGGACATCCCGCCGCGCCCAAGAGCGCTATGACAACGGCAGGCGATCGAGCGGGGGCACCACCTGCTCCGACCCAGGCGCCCCCCCCGCCTCGCCCGGCGCAAACGCCTTGATCGACAAGGCGTGGATATCGGTCTGCATCATCTCGCCCACCGCGGCATAGACCGCGCGGTGCCGGGCCAATAGTGGCTTGCCAACGAAGGCGGCACTGACCACGCGTACATTGAAATGCCCGCGCCCGTCGCGCGCGCCGGCATGGCCGGCATGGCGCGCGCTGTCGTCCACCACATCGAGTTCGGTCGGTGCCATCGCAGCCTGCAATGCTGCACGAATCTGCTCGACCCGGTTCATGGCAACACCCGGCGGAACGGGCGGACCTCGGTGCGCGCATACACACCCGCTTCCACGTACGGGTCGGCATTGGCCCAGGCGCGCGCATCTTCCAGCGCGTCGAATTCGGCAATCACCACGCTGCCGCTGAAACCGGACGGGCCCGGATCTTCGGCATCGATGGCCGGGCACGGGCCCGCCACCAGCAACCGACCGGCGGCCGCAAGCGCCTGCAAACGCGCCAGATGCGCCGGCCGCGCCTGCTGCCGTGCAGCCAATGCGTCGGCCCGGTCATACCCTTCGATTAAGTACCACACACGCCACCTCGCCTCGGACTTGAAGATCCACCTGCCGATTCTAGCCGCCTGGCCGCTGGACACCGCCCCCGCGCACGCATTACCCTTGGCACCACTGCACACGCAACCGGACGCAGCGGCCCGTCGGGCCAGGCTCACCCCTCTTCTCGACGACCGATTCGCTGCCCACCGCCGGTTCGCGTAGACGACCTCCTCGCTGTTCCGTCGCCGCATGCCACGCGGCAGATGTTGTATGTGGATTTGTGGGATCGTGCCGGCACAGGCACGACATTGATCGCAATAACTCAAGGCAAAGCCCTGCAGGCGCGGCTCATACCGCGGCCGGCGACCGTAAGACCCGATGTCGACCTGATGAATTCCGAACTCGCGCACGTCGCGACTCCGCCAGCCACGAGCGCGCCGCCACAGCAGCAGGAAATGCCGCTGGCGGTGGTGCATGGGCAACCGGTGCTGCAGATCCCGCAGGATCTGTATATCCCGCCGGACGCGTTGGAAGTCATCCTGGATGCCTTCGAAGGTCCGCTGGATCTGCTGCTGTACCTGATCCGCCGGCAGAACCTGGACATCCTGGACATCCCCGTCGCCGAGATCACCCGGCAGTACGTGGCTTACATCAATGTGATGCAGGAGCTGCGCTTCGAACTGGCCGCCGAATATCTGGTGATGGCCGCGATTCTGGCCGAGATCAAATCGCGCATGCTGTTACCGCGCCCGCCAAGCCAGGATGGCGAAGAGGACGATCCGCGCGCCGAACTGGTCCGCCGGCTGCAGGAATACGAACGCTTCAAGCAGGCCGCCGAAGATCTGGACACCCTGCCCCGCATGGGCCGCGACAGCGCGCCGGTGCAGGCCCATCTGCCCGAGCGCGCGGCGGTCAAGCTGCCGCCGCCGGTGGAACTGAAAGAAATGCTGATGGCGCTGTACGACGTACTCAAGCGCGCCGAGCTGTTCACCGGCCATGCGATCAAGCGCGAGGCACTGAGCGTGCGTCAGCGCATGGGCGATGTGCTGAGCCGTCTGGACGATGGCAAGTTCTACCGTTTCGAATCGCTGTTCACGGCCGAAGAAGGCAAGCTCGGCGTGCTGGTCACTTTCCTGGCGCTGCTCGAATTGGCCAAGGAGCAGTTGCTGGACATCGTGCAGGAAGCGCCGCTGGCGCCGATCTACGTGAAGTCGCTGGCGTTGGGCAATACCAATGCGCCGTTGCAATTCTCCAGCGAATTCGACGACAGCGATGCCGCCAACGAACCCCTCTGAAGCCGATCACCGAATGGATCAAGCGCTGATCACCCGCATTATCGAAGCCGCCCTGCTGGCGAGCAGCCAGCCGCTGACGCTGGCGCAGCTGCAGGGCCTGTTTCCGGAAGAAGAACCGGCGCCGCCCGGCAGCGTGGAGCGCGCACTGGAACTGCTGCGCGAGGCCTGCGCCGAGCGTGGCGTGGAACTGGTCGAGGTGGCCTCCGGCTTCCGCTTCCAGGTCAAGGCCGATGTGCATGGCTGGGTCGCCCGGCTGTGGACCGAGCGCCGCACCAAGTACACCCGTGCCACGCTGGAGACCCTGGCACTGATCGCTTACCGCCAGCCGATCACCCGCGGCGAGATAGAGCAGGTGCGCGGCGTGGCCGTCAGCAGCAACATCATCCAGGCGCTGGAAGAACGCGATTGGATCCGCGTGGTCGGCCACCGCGACGTGCCCGGCAAGCCGGCCCTGTTCGGCACCACCAAGGGCTTTCTGGATTACTTCGGCCTCAAGCGATTGGACGAGCTGCCGCCATTGTCCGAGTTGAAGGACATCGCCGAGCTGGAACCGCAGCTGCCGCTGGACCGCGACGGGCAACTGGATGGCGCGGTGCCGGCCTCGGCAGCGATGGATGCGGCGCAGGATCAGGCCAATGCCGACACGGCTGACGCTGAAGGCGGCGATTCCGATGCAGCGGCTGACGATGCGGACGGGGAAGCAGACGCCAACGCTGGTGCCGAGGTCGACCACAGCAACAGCGGCAGCAGCGGATCGCGAGATGGTTCGGAAGCGGACGAGACCGATGCGGCCGCGACTCCGGCCGGCACCACCGACGCAGCGAGCGATCACCGGACCAAGGCCGAACTCGATCCTGAAAGTGAAATCGACACCGACATCGATGCCGATCAGCACGCGCAGGAACCTGCCAGCGATGCCGGGTGGGACCAGCAAGACCCCGACCTCGACGAGGCAATCGGCACTGAAGCCACCAACGCAGTGAGCGAGCAGACACCGCAACATCCCGAGCATGACTCGGCACACGACCAGCACACGCAACACCCAGACGACGCCCGTGAGGGCGACCCCGACACCGCGCCGGGAACGCGCGCGGATGCAGTGAACGAAGACGAAGACAACGCCGTCGCGACGACGACCGTGGCTGTTGACGAAGCCGATTCCGACCCAGAGGCCGACCCACAGCGCGTCGGCCGGAGCCAGACACATGAGTGACACCCCCCGCAAGCTGTCGTTGAACAAGCTTTCCCTCAAGCGCGACAGCGCGCCCGAAGCGCCCAAGCTGGAAGAGCGCCTGCACAAGGTGCTGGCCCAGGCCGGCCTCGGTTCGCGCCGCGCGCTGGAACAACGCATCGCCGATGGCCTGATCAAGGTCAATGGCACCGTCGCGCAGACCGGCATGTCGGTGCGCAGCGGCGACAAGATCGAACTGGACGGCCGCAGCTTCGTCGCCAGCGCGCTGACCGAGCCCTCGCGCGTGCTGATCTACAACAAGCCCGAAGGCGAAGTGACCACGCGCGAAGATCCAGAAGGCCGTCCGACCGTGTTCGAGTCGCTGCCCGCGCTGAAGGGCTCGCGCTGGATCGCCATCGGCCGCCTGGACATCAATACCACCGGCCTGTTGCTGTTGACCACCGACGGTGAGCTGGCCAACGCGATGATGCACCCCTCCTACGAGGTCGAACGCGAATACGTGGTGCGCGTGCGTGCCCCGGAAGGCGAAGAGAAGGTCTCCGATGCGATCATCGAGCGCCTGTCGCGTGGTGTGCTGCTGGAAGACGGCGGCGCCAAGTTCGACGAGATCGAACGCATCGGCGGCACCGATTCGCACGACTGGTTCCGCGTGGTGGTCAAGGAAGGCCGCAACCGCGAAGTGCGCCGCCTGTGGGAATCGCAAGGTTGCCAGGTTAGCCGCCTCAAGCGCAGCCGCTACGGCAAGATTTCGCTGCCGCGCGAACTGCTGCGTGGGCAGTCGGTGGAAGTGGCGCAGGACAAGGTCGATGCCCTGCGCGCCGAACTCAAGCTGGAGGAAGGCGCGCCGTCTGCACTGACACTGCAGCCGGTGATCGGCCAGCGCCGCGCCGCCAAGTCCACCGTGCACGTCTCGCGCGACGGCCGCAGCAATGCCTATGTCAACGGCCACACCTCCGGCGCCGATGAAGGCCGCGAGCTGCGTCGTTTCGACAACCTGCGCGAAGATCGCGGCCGCGGCGGTCGTGGCAAGCCGGGTGACTTCAAGGGTGGCCTGACGGTCAGCGGCGAAGCCGCAGCCCGGCAGTCGCAGCAGCGCCCGTTCAAGCAGCGCGGCCCGGCCAAAGGCGACCGTGGCGCGTTGCCCGAAGGCAACCCGGCCGCGTTCCGCAGCTGGTATGTGCCCGATGGCGTGAGCACCGGCCCGAGCGGTCACCGCAATGCCGGCCCAAGCGGCCCGGGCACCGGTCAGGCGCGCCCGTATGCGAAGAAAGGCCCGGGCGGCGCGCGTCCGGGTGCTGGCGGTCCAGGTGGCGCCCGCTCGGGTGGTCCGGGGCGCGGCGGTGCTGGTGGCGGGCAAGGTCAGTCGCAGGGTCAAGGCCAGGGGCAGCGCAAGCACCCGTATGGTCACCCGGGCAACGCACCGAGCTTCCCCTCCGACCACGCCAACCCGGGTTTCAGCCCGTACGGTGCGGCCCGTCCTGCTGGCGGTCCGAGTGGTGGCCGTCCGGGTCCGGGCGGTCATCGCGGTCCGGCGTCTGCCAATCGTGGCCCGGGCGGTCCCGGTGGCCCAGGTGGCGCACCGCGCGGCCCGGGCGGTCGTCCGCCGGGTGGCGGCAATCGTCGTCCCCCCGGTGGCGGTAATCGCGGTCGCTGAGTTGCGACACGCGCATTAAAAAACGGCCCTGCGAAGGGCCGTTTTTGGTGGTGCTGGGTGCGGATTGCAGAACTTAGGAGATGGCGGAAGCATCGGCAATGGCAGCTTGCGACAGGCGGATGTGCACCGATCCAAGACACTTCTGCAGCCAACCGTTCATTTCCGTCATACAGCGCTCGATCACTGAGCGCTGCGCTCGGATCAGAAGCTTACTGACGACGTTCGATCACGAAATTGCCGACTGCAACCCCCAGATCCACGCCCTCGCCCGTGCCTGCCAGGGCCAGGGAGATATCGCCTTTGGTGACGATCTGGGCAGTGCTGGATTTGACGACGCCGGCATGTGCTTCGGCCGCAGCGTAGGTGCCGAACAGATCATTCAGGCTGTAGGCGCCGGAGAAGGTACCGCGGCCGCCGGTGATTTTGGACTTGCCGACCGTCAGGCCACCGCCCTTGCTGGAGATCTTGACCGGGATGACCGCACCGTTGTCGCACTTGATGGTGCCGGTGCCGCTGGCGGTCTTGTAGAACACCGACCAGCCGGACAAGTTGAACGACAGCTTGCAATCGATGTTGCCGGCGGCCTGCGCCTGCGGGGCCAGCGTGGCAGCGCCAAACAGCGCGAACAGCGAAAGGGACTTGATCATGTGAGCAGTGCCGATGATGGACGTGGCGCGAGACTAGCAGCGCCAATGTGGCAGCCGCGACAAGGTCCCAGCGCGGCGCGAGCGTTTGTTCAGCTGAGTCTTACCTGGCTTCGACATGGCGGCAGCGCTGCCACCTGCAGCCGCGACGTGGGATGATCGCGGCATGCCACGCACCGTTTACAGCCTGCTCTTCAGCGCCCTGCTGCTGCCCTCCCTCGCCCATTGCGGCGAGACGATTCCCACCCAGGGCTACACCGTCGTCAGGACCTATCCGCACGACACCGCCGCGTTTACCGAAGGCCTGTTCTATCTCGACGGGCATCTGTACGAGAGCACCGGCGAGCTGGGCCAGTCCAGTGTGCGCAAGGTCGATCTGGACACCGGCGAAGTCCTGCAGCAGGCCAACACGCCGCCGCCGTTCTATGGCGAAGGCATCGTGGCCTGGAAAGACAGCCTGATCCAGCTGACCTGGCGCAATCAGCGCGGCTTCGTCTACGACCTGGCCACGTTGGCACCGCGTACGCAGTTCAGCTATTCCGGCGAAGGCTGGGCGCTCACCAGCGACGACCGCCAGCTCTACATGAGCGACGGCACTGCGAGCATCCGCCGGCTGGACCCGCAAAGCCTGAAGCAGATCGGCAGCATCAAGGTCACCGCCCGCGGCAAGCCGCTGGACAACCTCAACGAGCTGGAATGGGTCAAGGGCGAGCTGCTGGCGAACGTCTGGCTGACCACGCGCATCGCACGGATCGATCCGGCCACCGGCAAGGTCATCGCCTGGATCGACCTCAAGGCACTCGTGCCAGATCCCGACACGTTGACCGACCCCACCAACGATGTGCTCAACGGTATCGCCTACGACGCCAAGCATGATCGCTTGTTCGTTACAGGCAAGCGCTGGCCGAAGATTTACGAGATCAAGTTGGCTCAGTAGCCCGGATGAGAGATTCGGGATTTGGGATTGGCAACAGCGGGCAGGCAGACATCTGTGCGGCAGTGCTTGTACCCACCTGATTAGCACGATCTTTCAGCACAGTCGCAGCCAGTGAGAGCCGACCGGTCGATGGTAGGACCGTCGCTCCACCGAGACCAGATCATGGCCATGAATCGTGTGCAGTTCCAAGCCGGGCTGTCGTTGCCGGCGTTCCTCAAGCGCTATGGCAACGCGCAGCAGTGCGAGCAGGCGTTGGAGATCTCGCGCTGGCCACAGGGCTTTGTTTGTCCGCGTTGCGCCGCTACCGCGCACAGTCGATTCCAGCGTCACGGCACCACGTACTGGCAGTGCACGGCCTGCTATCGCCAGACCAGCCTGCGCTCGGGCACGGTGATGGACAACAGCAAGCTGCCGCTACGCACCTGGCTGCTTGGCATGTATCTGCTGGGCCAGAGCAAGACGAACCTGTCGGCGCTGGAGTTGATGCGACACCTGGGAGTGAGCTACCCGACAGCGTGGCCAATGAAGCACAAGCTGATGCAGGCCATGACCCAACGCGAGGCGAACCGCAAGTTGGGCGGGATCGTGCAACTGGACGATGCCTACCTGGGAGGAGAACGCAACGGTGGCAAGGCCGGGCGCGGCTCGCAGAACAAGCGCCCTTTCGTGATCGCCTTGGAGATCACTGAAGACGGTCGTCCATTGCGCGCGGTGATGGATCCGGTCCCAGGCTTCACCAAGGCGGCGCTGTCGGAATGGATCGGGCAACGCCTGCATCCTGGAGCAGATGTCTACAGTGATGGACTCGGTGCGTTTCGAGCACTGGAAGCCGAGCACGCGCACACGGTGATCGAAGGCAGCGGTCGAAGTCGCTGCGAGGCAGAGAACGCACGCTGGGTCAACGTGGTGTTGTCCAACCTAAAGCGTTCGCTGGACGGTGCCTATCACGCCTTCAAATTCGCCAAATACGCCCAGCGCTACCTGGCAGAGACGATGTGGCGGTTCAACCGCCGTTTCGATCTGACCCGGCTGGTGCCCGGCTTGCTGGCCGCCGCAGCCGCCAGCAAGCCGTGGTCCGAGCGGGCCCTGCGTGATGTCACCATGTTCACCGCTGAAAGTGCGTGCTAATCAGGTGTACCCATCTCCAATCACGAATCCCCAATCTCGAACCGATCGGCATCGAGCATTGCCGGGAAGCGGGCGCGGTGTTCGGCCAGTGCAGTGGCGCTGATGGTGGTGGTGACCACCTGGTCGCGTTCGCGGATTTCCACCTGCGGCTGGCCGAGGAAATCGATCACCGCACTGTCGCCGGCGTAATGCAGCTGGTTGCCGTCCACGCCAATGCGGTTGACCGCCGCCACGAAGCACAGGTTTTCGATCGCGCGGGCGCGCAGCAGCGTCTTCCAGGCATAGGCACGGGCGGACGGCCAGTTGGCGACGAACAATTGCAGATCGAAATCCAGCTGCCCGGAGCGTTCCACATCGAAGCGGTTGCGGCAGAACACCGGAAACCGCAAGTCGTAGCAGACCTGCGGATTGATCCGCCAGCCCTTCCATTCCACCGTCAGCCGCTCGCGCCCGGCCGCATAACGCAGATGCTCGTTGCCGAAGCGGAACAGGTGGCGCTTGTCGTAATACTGCAGCGCTCCATCGGGCGTGGCCCACAGCAGCCGATTGAACACCCCGGCATCGGTGCGCAATTGCACGCTGCCGGTCACCGCCGCGCCTAGCCGTGCGGCGTGTGCACGCACCCACTCCACCGTCGGCCCGTCCATGCCCTCGGCCTTGTCGATGGCATCGTTGGAAAACCCGCTGGTAAAGGTCTCCGGCAGAATCACCAGATCGGTCTGCCCGGCCAACGGCTCCAGCAGCCCACCGTAGTAAGCACGGTTACCGGCAGGATCATGCCAACGGGTGTCGCCTTGAATCAGGGAGATGCGCAGGTCGGTCATTGAAGGCTCGGGATTCGGGAGTGGGAATTCGAAGGGCGGGTCTCGGGCAGCTTTCTGTCATCGGGCACTCTGCAAACTCGTCAACAAACGACCAACCGCCGTTACGAATCCCTCATCCCGACTGCCAAATCCCGGCGCGTCAGAGCTTCTGCAATCGCTCGATCGCCGCATCCAGCGTCGCATCGTTCTTGGCGAAGCACAGCCGCGCCAAGCGCTGCCCTGCAGGCGCGCGCTCGTAGAACGGCGACAACGGGATCGCGGCCACGCCCTTTTCCACGGTCAGCCACTTCACGAACGCGGTGTCGGGCAGATCGCTGATGGCCGAGTAGTCCACCAGCTGGAAGTAGCCGCCGGGCACAGGCAACGGCTTCAAGCGGGTGGTCAGCAATTGTTCGCGGAAACGATCGCGCTTGGCCTGGTAGAACGCGCCGAGTTGCTCGTCGTGCTCGGGTTCGTCGCGGATCATCGCGGCGAAGGCGTGCTGGGCCGGGCCGAAGCTGGTGAAGGTGTTATACTGGTGCACCTTGCGGAATTCGGCGGTGAGCGCCGGCGGTGCGATGGCGTAGCCGATCTTCCAGCCGGTGCAGTGGTAGGTCTTGCCGAAACTGGAAATCACGAACGCGCGTTCGCGCAGTTCCGGCCAGCGCAGCACCGATTCGTGCCGGCGGCCATCGAACGCGATGTGTTCGTACACCTCATCCGACAACAGAAAGATCTCGGTGCCACGCAGCAGTTCGGTCAGCGTCTGCATGTCGTCGGCCGACAACACCGCCCCGGACGGGTTATGCGGCGAGTTGATCATCAACAGGCGCGTCTTCGGCGTGATCGCAGCACGAAGCGCATCCCAGTCCACCGCAAAGGTCTGCGGATCCAGCGCCACATGCACCGCACGCGCGCCGGCCAGGTCGATCGCCGGCTCGTAGCAGTCGTACGCCGGGTCCAGCACGATGACGTCTTCGCTCGCCCGCACCACCGCGTGGATGGCGTTGAAGATCGCCTCGGTGGCACCGCTGGTGACGGTGATCTCGGTGTCGGCATCGACCTGCGCGCCATAGCACCGCTGCGCCTTGCCGGCGATGGCCTGGCGCAGCGTCGCCACGCCGGGCATCGGCGGGTACTGGTTGTGGCCGGCCGCCATGGCCTTGGTCAGTTCGTCGACCAGCCGCTGCGGCACCGCAAAATCGGGAAAGCCCTGGCCCAGATTGACCGCGCCGTGCTCGGCCGCCAGCTGCGACATGACGGTGAAGATGGTGGTGCCCACCTTGGGCAGCTTGGTCGTGAGGGGCATGGTGCCTGTCCAGACAAGAAACGGGGGAACGCGAGTGTACGCAAAGCCGCCAGGCGGTTGCGCCCGGACACTGCAAAACAGCGTTCCCTGACCCATCGCGGCGCCCGCCACGCTGCCGCAGACGTCCCCGGCATGCCACCATCGTCGCTACAATGCGCGCCCGGTCCGGTGCGTGCCTGCCCCGGCCCTTCCCCATGCCGTCCTGCGACGGGAGCCTGCTGCACCGATGATCGAACCGCTGCACACCGCACCGCCGCTGTTGGCGGCGCACGCCCTGGCCTTCAGCCGCAACGAGGAGCCGGTGTTCGGCCCGCTGGATTTCCACGTCGATGCCGGCGAAGCGCTGCTGGTGCAAGGCGACAATGGCGCTGGCAAGACCACGCTGCTGCGCGTGCTGGCCGGCCTGTTGCATGTGGAACACGGGCAGATCCAGATCGATGGCAAAACCGCCAAGCGTGGCGACCGCAGCCGCTTCATGGCCTACCTGGGCCACCTGCCCGGCCTGAAGGCCGACCTCAGCACGCTGGAAAACCTGCACTTCCTATGCGGACTGCATGGCCGCCGCGCCAAGCAGATGCCCGGCAGTGCGCTGGCCATCGTCGGCCTGGCCGGTTACGAAGATGCGCTGGTGCGGCAGTTGTCGGCCGGCCAACGCAAGCGCCTGGCACTGGCACGGCTGTGGCTGTCGCCGGCGCCGCTATGGTTGCTGGACGAGCCCTACGCCAATCTGGATCTGGACGGCATCACCCTGGTCAACCGGATGATCTCCGCGCATCTGCGCGGCGGCGGTGCGGCGCTGGTCACCACCCACGGCGCTTACGCGGCGCCGCCGGTGCGCACGCGCATGCTCACGCTGGAGGCGGCGGCATGAGCCTGCATTCGCCACAACCGTCGCTATGGCAGGCGGCGCGCGCCTTGCTGGGCCGCGACCTGCAACTGCTGTGGCGTCGCCGCAGCGATGCCTTGCAGCCGGCGGTGTTCGCGTTGCTGATCGTCGTGTTGTTCGCGCTGGGCCTGGGCGGACGCCCGGACCTGCTGGCGCAGGCCGCGCCGGCGGTGTTGTGGCTGTCGGTGTTGCTGGCGGGCCTGCTGTCGCTGGACGCCTTGTTCCGCAGCGATGTCGAAGACGGTTCGATGGAGCAATGGCTGCTGGCACCGGTGCCGTTGGCCTGGTTGATCGCAGTGCGCGTGCTGCTGCATTGGGCGACCAGTGCGTTGCCGCTGATTGCCGTGACCCCGCTGCTGGGCGAATTTCTGCACCTGCCGCATGACCAATTACCGGTTCTGCTGGCATCGTTGGCGCTTGGAACACCGCTTCTGAGTCTGCTCGGCGCCGTGGTTGCGGCACTGACGGTGACGATGAAGCGCTCTGGTATTCTCGTGGCGTTGCTGGCGTTGCCGCTGTACGTGCCGGTGCTGGTGTTCGGTGCCGGCAGCGTGGCGGCCAGCGGGCAAGGACAGGATGCAGTGGGTGCGTTGTTGTTGTTGGGCGCCGGACTGGTAATCGGCGTGGTCCTGGCACCGCTGGCTGCGGCGACCGCGATCCGCATTTCGTTGAGTTGAGCGCGACCGTCGATGCATTGTCGATAACGCGCCCCGCACAACGCGTTGTTGCTGTTTCGAGAGCCAACGCCATTCCAAAGGCTACTGCCATCGCATGAACGTCGTCGTCCACTGGTTCCACCAACTCGCATCGCCCCCGATCTTCGACCGTTTTACTGCACGCTGGGCGCCGTGGTGCCATGCGCTGGCCGCGTTGCTGTTGGGCGTGGGCATCTGGCAGGCCTTGTTTGCGGTACCGGCGGATTACCAGCAAGGCGACAGCTTCCGCATTCTCTACATCCATGTGCCGAGCGCCTGGATGAGCCTGTTCGTGTTCGGGCTGATGGCGCTGTACGCGGCCATCGCGCTGATCTGGCGGATCAAGATCTGCGAGATCCTGGCGATGGCGTGCGCGCCGATCGGTGCGGCATTTACCGTGATTACCCTGCTCACCGGCAGCATCTGGGGCAAGCCGATGTGGGGCGCCTGGTGGGACTGGGACCCGCGCCTGACCACCGAATTGATCCTGCTGTTTCTCTATCTGGGCGTGATCGGCCTGTATCACGCCATCGACGACCGCCGTCAGGCGGCACGCGCGGCGGCATTGCTGGCCATCGTCGGGGTGGCGCTGCTGCCGGTCATCCGCTATTCGGTGGTATGGTGGAATTCGCTGCATCAGGGCCAGAGCATCCGCCTGCTTGGCCCATCGACGATCGATGCCAGCATGCTGCTGCCGCTGTGGTTGATGGTGATCGGCACCAAGTTCTGGTTTGCCGGGTCGCTGCTGACGCGCGCGCGCGCCGACAACCTGCGCCGCGAGGCCGGCAAGGCCTGGATCGTGCGCGATGCGCCGGAGCGTGCGGCATGAGCTACCTGCCCTACGTCATCGCCGCCTATGCGGTGTTCGTGGTGGTGCTGCTGTGGGACCTGATCGCCGGCCGTTGGCAGGTACGTCGCGCATTGAAGACCGCCCAGGCGCGCCGGCTGCGTGAGCGCAAGCGCGCGGTGCCCAGCGATGCCGAGTTGATCCGGTGAACCCGCAACGTCGCCGCCGCCTGTGGTGGGTGCTGGCGTTGCTGCTGGCCGGCGGGCTGGCAACCACGCTGGTGTCCATGGCCTTGCAGCGCAATGTGGCCTATCTGTACACGCCCTCGGAAGTGCTGCGCGGCGACGCCGGCGAGAATTCGCGTTTCCGGCTTGGCGGCATGGTCGAAAAAGGCTCGTTCCAACGCGCGTCCGGCGCATTGGAAGCGCACTTCCGGGTCACCGATGGCGATGCGCAATTGCCTGTGAGTTACGACCGCATCCTGCCGGACCTGTTTCGCGAGGGACAGGCGGTAGTCGCCACTGGCCGCATGCAAAGCGGTGTCTTCGTCGCCGAAGATGTGCTGGCCAAGCACGACGAAACCTATATGCCGAAGGAAGTCGCCGACAAGATGGGCAGCGCGCATCGCAAGCACGATGTGCCTGCCGCAGCCAATCAAGGTGGAGCGCTGCGGTGATGACGTGCGTCAGGACATCGGCGTTCCTGCAGACAGGTGGCTTGCGCGCGTGCGTGGCGAACGATGTCGCCGTGCGGTGGCAAGCAGGTGCACCCACTGCAGGAATGCGGACTCTGCAGTGCACCTGCCGGAGTGGCACGGACCCACGCTCGACAAGGCGCCGACCCGATGCTTCCTGAGCTCGGGACGTTCCTACTGGTACTGGCCCTGCTGGTGGCACTGGTGCAAGCCGTGGTGCCGCTGGCCGGCGCGCAGCGTGGGCGCAGCAGCTGGATGGCCGTGGCGCGACCGGCGGCCATGGTGCAGCTGGCGTTGATCGCGTCGGCCTTTGCCGTGTTGACGCACGCCTTCCTGGTGCAGGATTTTTCGGTGCGTTACGTGGCCGAAAATTCCAACAGCCTGCTGCCGATGATGTATCGCTATTCGGCGGTGTGGGGCGCGCACGAAGGCTCGCTGCTGCTGTGGACGCTGGTGCTGGCGTTGTGGACGGGCGCGGTAGCGATCTGGTCGCGGCAGCTACCCGCGCATGTGATCGCCCGCGTGCTCGGCGTCATGGCGCTGGTGAGCATTGGATTTCTGGCGTTTTTGCTGTTCACCTCCAACCCGTTTGCGCGGCTGTTTCCGGTGCCGCTGGAAGGTGGCGACCTCAATCCGCTACTGCAGGATCCGGGGCTAATCGTCCATCCGCCGATGCTGTATTGCGGCTACGTCGGCTTTGCGGTGCCGTTCGCGTTCGCCATCGCCGCACTGCTGGAAGGCCGCATGGATGCGCGCTGGCTACGCTGGACGCGGCCGTGGACCAACGTCGCCTGGTCGATGCTCACGGTTGGCATCGCGCTGGGTAGCTGGTGGGCGTATTACGAGCTGGGCTGGGGTGGCTGGTGGTTCTGGGACCCGGTGGAGAACGCCAGTTTCATGCCGTGGCTGGTGGGCACCGCGCTGCTGCATTCGCAGGCGGTGACCGAAAAGCGCGGCAGCTTCGCAAGCTGGACCTTGTTACTGGCAATCGCCGCCTTCGCGCTCTCGCTGCTGGGCACCTTCCTGGTGCGCTCGGGCGTGCTGACCAGCGTGCATTCGTTCGCCGCAGACCCATCGCGCGGACTGTTCATTCTGGTGTTCTTGTTACTCGTGGTCGGTGGTTCGCTGGTGCTGTATGCGCTGCGCGCGCCGCGGTTGTCGCTGGTGGATGATACGCGCCGCGCGTTTGCCGGCAGCTCGCGCGAAACCCTGTTGCTGTTGAACAACCTGTTGCTCACCTGCGCCTGCGCAATGGTGTTGCTGGGTACCTTGTATCCGCTGCTGGCCGATGCATTGGGGCTGGGCAAGTTGTCGGTCGGCCCGCCCTATTTCGGCACCTTGTTCGTGGTGTTGATGGCGCCGCTGGTGGCGCTGGTGCCGTTCGGCCCGCTCACCCGCTGGCAACGCGAACAGGCCTCGCGGCCGTTGGCGATGCTCGCACCGTGGGCAGGCCTGGCGTTGGCGGCCGGTGTGCTGGCCTGGTTCGCCGCGCCGCAGGGGCAGTTGAAAGCCGCCGTCGGTGTTGCCGGCGCGGCCTGGGTGCTGCTGGGCACAGCGCGGTTCTTGTGGACGCGGCGCGCGGCCAAGGGGCGCAAATTCACTCCTGAAATGCTGGGCATGGTGCTGGCGCATCTGGGCGTTGCGGTGTTCCTGTCCGGCGCCTTGCTGGTGGAAGGGTTGAGCCTGCAGCGCGAGGTGGCGTTGGCGCCCGGGCAACAGGTGCAGATCGGCCGTTATGCGCTGCATTTCGATGGGCTGGAAGAACTGCGCGGTCCCAATTACGTGTCCGACCGTGCCAACCTGCAGGTGCTCAAGGACGATGCGCCGGTGGGCGTGGTGCATGCAGAAAAACGCCGCTATGCCAGCGGCGGGCAGACCTTGACCGAGGCGGCCATCCGCCCCGGTCCGTTTGGCGACCTGTATGTCGCCCTTGGCGAACCGCTGGGCAATCAGGCCTGGGCGGTGCGCGTCCACCTCAAACCGTTCGTCCGCTGGATCTGGCTGGGGGCGCTGCTGATGGCGCTCGGCGGCCTGGTGACCGCGGCCGACCGGCGTTTTCGTCGTTCTCCGGAGATCCAAGATGGTTGAGTCACGCTCCCCCCGCCTGCCCACTGCGGTCCTGGTGGGCGCCATCGTGCTGCTGCTCGCCCTGGCAGCACTGTTGGTCTATGCGGTGGTGCGCTCCGGTCAGGACGATCGCGATGCCCTGCCCTCTGCCCTGATCGGCAAACCTGCGCCCGAATTCGCGCTGCCGCTGCTGCACGATCCCAGCATCGTGGTGCATGCGCGCGAGCTGCGTGGCGCGCCGTACATCATCAACGTGTGGGGCAGTTGGTGCCCGGCCTGCCGCGAAGAACACCCGGTGCTGAGCCGCTTCGCGCTGACCAAGCGCGTGCGCGTGATCGGCTACAACTGGAAGGACGAGCGCAATGATGCGCTGCGCTGGCTCGAACAACTCGGCAATCCGTATCTGCTGGTGGTCGCCGATCAAGATGGACGCACCGCGATCGATTTCGGCATCGCCGCCGCGCCGGAAACCTTTCTGATCGACGGGCGCGGCGTGGTGCGCTGGAAGTACAGCGGCATGCTGACCCAATCCATCATCGACACTCAGCTGATTCCGGCGCTGAGCAAGATCGAACGCTCACCCACCGCCGCACCGGACCTGCACGCCAAACAATGACGCGCGCCTGGCTGCTCCTGGTGCTGTTGCCCTGGATGGTGCTGGCCAAGCCGGTCGGCGACCCGGCGCCGCTACGCTATGCATCGGCCGAAGAAGAAGCGCGTTTCCATGCGCTGACCGCCGAGTTGCGCTGCGTGCAGTGCCAGAACCAGTCGCTGGCCGATTCCAACGCGCAGATTGCGCAGGATCTGCGCCGCGAGGTGCTGGCGCTGATGCACGAAGGCCGCAGCGATGCGCAGATCCGCCAGTTCCTGGTCGCGCGCTACGGCGAGTTCGTGCTGTACCGCCCGCGCGTGGAATCGCGCACCTGGCTGCTGTGGTTTGGCCCTTTGCTGGTGTTGTTGCTGGGCGTGGGCGCGGTGGTGCTGGTGGTACGCAAACGCAGCGCGGCAGCGCCGGCCTTGCCCGCCGATGAGCAGGAGTGGTGATGGCCGGCTTTGTCATCGCGGTACTGGTGATTGCGCTGCTGGCCTTCGGGGTGGTGTTGCGCCCGCTGTGGCGCGAGGCGCGCGGCCTGGCCACAAGCGTGGCGATGTTGCTGTTGGCCGCGAGTGCGGCGCTGTACTGGTTGGTCGGCATGCCAGGCGCGATCGAGCAGCCGGCCAATCGGCCAGCCGCGCCGCGCTCGCTGGATGAAGCAATCGTGCAACTGCGTGCGGCGCTGGCGAGCAATCCCGAACAGGCCGAAGGTTGGGTGTTGCTGGGGCGCTCCCTCTCCAGCCAGCAGAAATTTGCCGAAGCGCGCGATGCCTTCGCACGCGCAGTCGCGCTCCGTCCGGACGAACCGGACGTGCTGGTTGCCGCAGCGCAATCGCGCATGCTCGCCGACGACAGCGGCCGCCCGGATCCGGAAGCCATGCGGCTGCTCGAGCACGCGCTGGCAGTGCAGCCGGAGCATCAACGCGCACGCTGGTTCCTGGGCGTGGTGCAGCGCCAGGCCGGTCAGCCGGCCAAGGCAAGCGAGACCTGGGAGCCGTTGCTGCGCGTGGTCGATGCTTCTACCCGCCCAGGCCTGCTCGAACAGATCGACGCCGCGCGCCAGGAAGCCGGGCTGACGCCGATCCAGGCACCGGCTGCGCCTGCGGCCGATGCAGTCAACAACAAACGCATCCGGGTGCGCGTGACGCTGGATGCCGAGTTCGCCAAACGCGCCAGGTTGCCGGGCGACACCAGCGTCTTCGTGATTGCGCGCGCCGCCGACACGCCGATGCCGGTGGCGGTAGAAAAACACGCGCTGCGCGAGCTGCCATTGACCATCACCCTGGACGACGGCGACAGCCCGATGCCGACGCGCACGCTGTCGTCGCTGGACACCGTGCAGGTACTTGCCAGGCTATCGCGCAGCGGCAATGCGATGCGCCAGGCCGACGATGTCGAAAGCGTGCCGGTGATGGTGGAACTGCCAGGCAAGAACGAGTTGGAATTGATCATCGGCCGCTAACTGCCGGACTGTATTGATAAAGCGTTATGTACGCATAGTTGACCAAGCTTGCTTGGGTCCGCGCTGATTCTTGGGGCCTCAACCAGGCTCATCTCGCACACGACGTCCCCCCGTCCTGAGTAGCAATCGGGTTTAGAGTCCGGGGCTGATGATATCGCTGTTGGCAAGTTGTTGTGCATAGGCGACTGGTGTCATACCGCCAATTGCTTTCTTGGGCCGATCTTCGTTGTACTCGCGTCGCCACTGTTCGATTTCGGTGCGCGCATGCAGCAGTGTTGGGAACAAGTGTTCATTGAGGCACTCGTCGCGCCTGCATAGGGATGTGAATATCCGATTGCGCTTTGTCGGCGGCCGCATCACCGCGCGCAAGCACGCGCAGGCGCGCACGCAAATGCGCCACATTCGCCTTGCCCTGCTCCAATCCAATGCGCAGATCGGCCGGCAACTGCTGGCGTCCCAGCGTCTGCAGCTGCTTCCAGCCACTGATCAGCACATCGCTTTCCTGCGCCACGCGCGCGCTCAGCTGTTGCTGCTCGTCTGCCTGCGGCACGCCGTAGCCGGTACCACCCAACAACATCGCCGGATGGCTGAGTTGGGCTTCACGCGCGAACAGCGATTGCAACTGTCCCTGCACCGTGTCGCGCGCGACCACGCCCGGTTGCAGCAGGCGCTTGAGCGCATCGCGCGCCAGCAGTTCGCGACGGCGCAATGCCGCCTGCTCCAGCAACAAGGCCGCTGCAGTTTCGCGCAGACCACCACGGTCGAACCATTGCGCCCGTGCGGCAGGCGCTGCATCCAGCCACTGCGAAACCGTTGTGTGCGGCACCGCGATACCGCGTCGAAGCACATCGAACATGGCCTGGTAATGCGCAGCGGCCGATTCGAAGTAATAGCCCTGGCGGATCGCCTGAGCAGGATCGTCCAGCACCCGCGTATCGGCGATACCCGAGCGCTGCAAGCGTTGCCGCACCCCGCGCGGCGTGATCGACGCCAACTTGGCTGCAGCCAGACGTGGCACCCCGTCGTGCAGCAACTTGAAGGTTTCCACCGCGCAGTTATTGCCGATGAAGTAATAGCGCCCGTCGTAGCTCCAATGCACTTGCGCGGCACGCGTCAGTAGCGCAGCGATCTCATCGGGCATCAGGGTCAGCGGCACCGACGACAAGGCACGCAGTTCCACCTTGGTGTATTCGTCGACGACCTGATTCAACGGCAGCACGAACAGCCGCGATGGATACGAGCCAGTGAGCCCGCGCCAGCTGGAAATCTGCACATCGCCCACGAACGCGCGGAACGACAGCACGCGGTGGTACTGCAGATCCAGCCGGCATGCCGGACCCGGTGCACGGCCGGGTGCACAGATCACCAGCCGCAACATGCTATGGCCCCAGCGGCTCATCGGCTGCTCGTTGCCCTCGGCAAGCAGATAGTCCACCGCGTACACGCGTGCCGGATCCAGCGCCAGCAACGACATCGCACCGGCATCGTTGTCGGCTTGCAGATACGGCAGCGCGGTCTCGCATGGCACAGCACCCTGCGTTGGACCGATACGCTGCGCAAACCAGGCCGCCAGCGCGGGACGTCGGCAGGCATAGTCGGCATCCAGTACGTAATGCTCAAGATTGACCGCGACAAACTTGGCCGGGCTGCGGCGCTCGTATTCGTCCGGGCTGCGGTGGCTGAACTGATTTTCGCTGCGCCCCACCCGCCACGGCCGCACCTGCCAACCGGCAAGATCGCGCAGGCGCGGATCGCCCGAAAAAGCGCCATGTGCACCGCGATCGAGCACATGCGCCAATTCGTGTATCAGCGCCGCCATCGCTGCGCGCGTGGCTGGCGCGTTGCGATCGGCACGTGCATCTTCGGGCTGCGCACTCCACACCTGCAGCAGCGCGCGATCGAGCAGGACACGATTGCCGATTGCACGGCCATGTACCTGCGCCGGCAGATCGGTACGCCATTGCAGCTGGATCGGTGCGGTCAGCCGCTGCGTCCAGCCCTGCGGCAGTCGCTGGGCAACCTGCTGCACCAGTGCGTTGCTCGCCTCGATCTCAGCCTGACGCAAGTCCGACGCAACAAACTCGACCAACAGTTCGGCCTGCGCCTGCGTTGCGATCAAGGCGGCCAGCAGCAGCCAACCGCACCGCCAGCGCAGACTCACTGGGCCAGGATGGACTGCGCCAACTCCAGATCGCTGGACAGCCGCGCCGCATCGCTACGGCGACGCAACTGCAGCAGCGCCGCTTCCAGACGCGCGCTGCGGATGACGCCATCGCTGGCAACAAAACCCGCTGCATCTTAGCGGGCGTCGGCCACCACCTTGTCGTCGCCGGAACTGGTGCCGGAGGAATTGGACGAACCGGCCGACGATGCACCTGCCGAAGTACCGGCCACACTGGATGCCACTGCTGCCAGCGGCAGCAGTGGCAAAGCGAAAAACACGAGGGAGCGCATCATGGGCCGATCTATTCCGCGTGAAGGTGCTGAAAGACTAACCGGCGGGCGTGGCAGCAGGCGCCTTGCCGATCTCGAACAGCTTGCCGGGATTCAGCAAAAGATGGGGATCGAGCACATGTTTGATGCCGCGCATCAAGGCGATTTCCTCGGCAGAGCGCGTACTCCACAAGTAGGCCTTCTTGACCAGACCGATGCCGTGTTCGGCAGAGATACTGCCGTCGAAACGCTGCAGGGCCTGCGCCAGCAACTTGGTCACCTGATCGCAGGCCGCAACGAAATCGGCCTGACTGGTGTCATCGGGTTTGAGCACATTGATGTGCAGATTGCCGTCACCGATATGGCCGAACCACACCACATCGAAGTGCGGATACGCCTCGCTGAGCAAGGCCTGGGTTTCGGCCAGAAATGCGGGCATCGCCGAAATGCGCACCGACACATCGTTCTTGTACGGCGTATAACGTGCCACCGCTTCGGTGATGCCCTCGCGTAGCCGCCACAGTTGCGCGGCCTGTGCGTCGCTCTGGCTGATCACGCCATCGCTGACCCAGTCCTGCTCAATGCAGGTCTCGAAGGCCGCCATCGCAGCCGCCTCCTGCACCTCGTCGCCTGCAGCGAATTCGGTGACCACGTAATACGGGTGAACCTCGGCGAACGGCGCCTGCGCGCCATGCGCAAGCACATGCTCCAGCGCGCGATCGGTGAAGAATTCGAAGGCCTCCAGGCGCAGCTGCGCGCGAAACGCAGCGAACACCTGCATCAACACCTCGAACGAAGGCAGCGCCAGCAACATCACGTTGCTGGGCGGCGGCGGGTCGGTCAGCCGCAGCGTGGCTTCGACCACGATGCCCAGCGTGCCTTCGGAGCCAATCATCAAATGACGGAAGTCGTAGCCGCTGGAATTCTTCACCAGCGCGTTGTTGAGTTCGAGCAGCTCGCCGCCGCCGGTAACCACCTTCAAGCCGGCCACCCATTCGCGCGTATTGCCGTAGCGGATCACCCGGATGCCACCGGCATTGGTGGCGATATTGCCGCCGATCGAACACGAACCCCGCGCCGCAAAATCCACCGGATACACCAAGCCATGCTCGCGCGCGGCGTTATGCACCGCTTCCAGCGGCATGCCGGCCTGCACGGTGAGCGTGCGATCCACCGCGTTGAAGTCGAGCGGCTTGTTCAAGCGTTCCAGGCTCAGCACCAGTTCGCCATTGGCCGCCACTGCGCCGCCCGATAATCCCGTGCGCCCGCCCGACGGCACCACCGCCACGCCTTGCACATTTGCCCAACGCATGACCGCCTGCACTTCCTCCACCGAGCCGGGCAAGGCGATGGCGAGCGGATTCGGCGTCCAGCGCCGTGTCCAGTCGCGGCCGTAATGCTCCAGGTCGGCCGGCTCGGTCTTCAAACGTAACGCAGGCATGGCGTGTTGCAACGAAAGGATGCGGGGATCGGTCATGGCACGCGACGCTGCAGTAGGGACCGCACAGCGTGCCAGCGACAGCCTGCCCCGTCTAGCCGGCGCACTCACAGCCGACGCAGCGTTGGATTCAGCTGAAACCGTTGCGCCGCAAGGGCTTTGCCGGTGCGAACACAGCGTTGCGGCCACCCAATCGCACACCCCATCTGGCATAGTTGCCGACCCGATCGCAGCGTTGCATTGCCCCATGTCGCCGAAGAGAACCTCGTTTCCCAAGCAGGACATCCGCGTACTGTTGCTGGAAGGCATCAGCCCAACCGCCGTGGATGTGTTCCGCGCCGCTGGCTACTCGCAGATCGAACTGCACGCCAAATCGCTGCCGGAAGACGAGTTGATCGCCCGCATCGCCGACGCGCATATCGTGGGCATCCGCTCGCGCACCCAGTTGAGCGCCGAGGTGCTGGCACACGCCAAGCGCCTGATCGCGGTGGGCTGCTTCTGCATCGGCACCAACCAGGTGGATCTGGATGCGGCCGAAGTCGCCGGCATTCCGGTGTTCAACGCACCCTACTCCAATACCCGCAGCGTGGCCGAACTGGTCATCGCCGAAGCGATCCTGCTGCTGCGTGGTATCCCGCAAAAGAATGCCGAATGCCACCGCGGCGGTTGGTCCAAATCGGCCGCGGGCAGCCATGAAACGCGCGGCAAAGTGCTGGGCATCGTTGGCTACGGCCATATCGGCACCCAGGTGGGCGTGCTGGCCGAATCGTTGGGCATGCAAGTGATATTCCACGACATCGAAACCAAGCTGTCGCTCGGCAACGCGCGCGCGGCGATCGATCTGGACGACCTGCTGGCACGCGCGGACGTGGTGACCTTGCACGTACCGGAAACGCCGTCCACCAAGGACATGATCGGCGCTGCAGAGATCGCCCGCATGAAGCACGGCGCGCACCTGATCAACGCCTCGCGCGGCACCGTTATCGACATCGACGCACTGGATGCAGCGCTCACCTCCGGCCAGATCGGCGGCGCAGCGGTGGACGTGTTCCCGATCGAGCCAAAGGGCAATGGCGATGCATTCGCATCGCCGCTCACCGCGCACGACAACGTCATCCTGACCCCGCACGTGGGCGGCAGCACGCTGGAAGCGCAGGACAATATCGGCATCGAAGTGGCGGCCAAACTGGTGCGCTACAGCGACAACGGCAGCACCTTGTCGGCGGTGAACTTCCCCGAGGTCACCCTGCCCGAGCACCCCGACAGCCTGCGTCTGCTGCACATCCATCGCAACGTGCCTGGCGTGCTATCGCAGATCAACGAACTGTTCTCGCGCCACAACCTCAACATCGACGGCCAGTTTTTGCGCACCGACCCCAAGGTGGGCTACGTGGTGATCGACGTCAGCGCCAGCGAGGAACTTGCGGCAATACTGAAAGACGGGCTGGCTCAGATCACCGGCACGTTGCGGACGCGGGTCCTTTATTGAGCGGGATTCGGGAGTCGGGAGTCGTCACAGCAATGCACGGCAACCGGTTGGTTCACGGGTCAGCGTGCGCGAAGGGGCATGAACGTTCGGCCTGGCCGTGCGGATCGGCACCGCCCCACCGCTCCTGCCAATCCCGAATCTCCAATCCCTACTCCCGGCTCTCCAGCCACTTCTCCGCCATCCGCCGCAGCGACGGATCGAGCTCCGGGTCCGCCAGCAGTGCGACGATCGGGCGCCACGCCAGCGCCAGGGATTCTTCGCTGACTTCGAACGCCTCGTGCGCGCCGGCTACCACCACGTAACGCGCATCGAAGTGCCAATGCCCCGCCACCTCGCCGCGTGCCGGAATCCAGTGACGGTCCAGGTCGAACAACGCCGCATCCGCCAGCCGCAGCCCGCTGAGCCCGGATTCTTCCTCCGCCTCGCGCAACGCCACCTGTGCCAGATCGCGGTCGCCGTCGGCGTGCCCGCCCAGCTGCAGCCAGCGCTGCAGCTTGCGGTGGTGGGTCAGCAAGGTGCGCGTGCCATCGGCACTGACCACCCACGCCGACCCGGTGAAATGACCTTCGACACGCTCACGCACGAACGGATCGGTGGCATCGTCCAGCAATTGCGCGAACTGCTCGGCCAGTGCGGCTTCGCCAGGCCAACGCAGTCGGTACGCCGCCAATTGCTGCCGCAGGGTTGCATCCACCATCGCTCGTTCTCGGTCGCCCAGTGCGGGCCAAGCGGCCATTATCGTCAGTCATGCGGCGTACGCGCTTGTCGTGAGCGTATAGCTTTGGCATCGTAGGCGGCTTGCCTGTCCTGCCGGGATGCGGCGCACCACCTTCGTCCGGGCGTCTGCGCGCCTATGCTTTGCCACTTACGGGATGTACCGAATGCTGAAGTCTGTGTTGAGGGTCAAACCGATCGAGCCCGCTGGCCTCGTCGATGCGGGCGAGCCGGTCGAGGGCAGCCCGCAAGGCGAAGCCACGCTGCAACGGACCCTCAGCGCCAAGCACCTGATCATGCTCGGCATCGGCGCGGTGATCGGCGCAGGCATCTTTGTGATGACCGGCCAGGCGGCTGCCAATCATGCCGGGCCAGCGGTGATGCTGTCGTTCGTCTTCGCAGGCATCGCCTGTACATTTGCCGGCCTGTGCTACGCCGAATTCGCGGCGATGATGCCGGTCTCCGGAAGCGCTTACTCGTATTCCTACGCCACGCTTGGCGAAGGCATCGCCTGGTTCATTGGCTGGTGCCTGGTACTTGAGTATCTGTTTGCAGGGTCAAGCGTCGCGGTGGCATGGTCGGCCTATCTGATCAGCTTCATCACCGGTACGCTGGGTCTTCCATTCCCGACGGAGTTGACCAACGCCCCGCTTGCCTGGATCAATGGCGAGTTCGTCGCGTCCGGCAGCATCCTCAACCTGCCTGCAGTGATGATCGTGACTGCGGTGAGCGGCTTGTGCTACGTCGGCATTACCCAGTCAGCATTCATCAACGCGATTGTCGTTGCGATCAAGATCGCCGTGATCTGCCTGTTTGTCGGCTTCGGCGCGGCATACGTCGACCCGGCTAACTGGCATCCTTTCATTCCCGAAAATACTGCCCCCGGCGTATATGGCTGGAGCGGCGTATTCCGCGCCGCCTCAATCGTGTTCTTCGCCTACATCGGCTTCGATGCGGTGTCGACCTCGGCGGGCGAGACCAAGGATCCGCAGCGCAACATGCCAATTGGCATCCTCGGCTCGCTGGCGGTGTGCACCATCATCTACATCATCATCTGTGCAGTGTTGACCGGTCTGATGCCGTATACCCAGCTTGGCACCGCCAAGCCTGTGGCGACTGCCCTGGAAGCGCACCCGCAGCTGACCTGGCTCAAAACCGCAGTAGAAATCGGTGCAATCGCTGGCCTCTCGTCGGTGGTGCTGGTGATGCTGATGGCGCAACCGCGCATCTTCTACACCATGGCCAAGGATGGGCTGATGCCCAAACTGTTTGGCAAAGTACACCCGAGGTTTCACACGCCGTATGTCGGCACCGTGATCGTCGGCGTGATCGCCGCGTCACTCGCCGGGTTGATCCCGCTCAGCGTACTGGGCGAACTGGTGTCCATGGGTACCCTGCTTGCCTTCGCCACCGTGTGCGCCGGCGTGATGGTGCTGCGCTTCACCAAGCCCGCGTTGGAGCGCCCGTTCCGGGTACCGTTGGCGATGATCATTTGCCCGTTGGGTACGCTTGCGTGCCTGGCCCTGTTCTTCCAGGCGTTTCAGGAACACTGGAAGGTGTTTGTGGGCTGGACCGTGATTGGCCTGTTGATCTACTTCGGCTACGGCATCCACCACAGCTACCTCGCGAAACGGGCCTAACCCTCTCTCAAGACCGGCGCGCGACGCCGGCCTTCTTGTTCAATGATCGCGCTTAGCGCCAAGCCGGAACCGCTTCATGTTCAAACAACTTTGGGCCACCAAACACCCGCACGCCAGCCATGAGGCGGCCGACGGGCTGGGCCTGCAACGCGCGCTCGGCCCGTGGGGGCTAACTGCCCTTGGCATCGGCGCGGTGATCGGGGGCGGCATCTTCGTCATCACCGGCCAAGCGGCGGCCGATCACGCCGGCCCGGCGATCATGCTCTCGTTCGTGCTTGCGGCCGTGTGCTGCGCGTTCTGCGCGATGGCCTACGCCGAATTCGCTGCGATGGTGCCGGTCTCCGGCAGCGCCTACACCTACACCTACGCCACCTTCGGCGAGCTGGCAGCGTGGTTTATCGGCTGGATGCTGGTGCTGGAATACGGCGTGTCTGCCTCGGCGGTGGCGGTCAGTTGGACCGGTTATTTCTTGAGCCTGCTCGACCACTTCGGCATCCACTTGCCGGCCGCGTTCGTCAGTGCGCCGCTCGATGGCAAACTGCAACCCACCGGGGCGATCGCCAACCTGCCTGCGGCCGGCATCGTGCTGCTGCTGACCTGGCTCTGCTATGTCGGCATCCGCAAGTCGTCGGCCATGAACATGGCCATGGTGATCCTCAAGACCGGTCTGATTCTGCTGGTGATCGCCGTGGGCTGGAAATACGTGGATACGGCCAACTGGCACCCGTTCATTCCGGCCAACGAAGGCCCGGGCAAGTACGGCATGGAAGGCGTGCTGCGCGGCGCGGCGATGGTGTTCTTCGCCTACATCGGCTTTGAAGCGGTGTCGGTCGCGGCGCAGGAATCGCACCGCCCGCAACGCGATCTGCCGATCGGCATGATCCTGTCGCTGGTGATCTGCACCGTGCTCTACATCTCCATGGCGGCGGTGATGACCGGGCTATTGCCGTACACCTTGCTCGGCACCGACGAACCGGTGGTGACCGCAATCGCGGCGCATCCCCAGCTGGCCTGGTTGCGGGTGATTGTGGAAGTGGGTGCGTTGATCGGCTTGTCGTCGGTGGTGCTGGTGATGATCATCGGGCAGCCGCGCATCTTCATGATCATCGCGCGCGACGGCCTGCTGCCGTCGATCTTCACCCGCATCCATCCCAAGTACCGTACCCCGCATATCAATACCGTCATCACCGGTGTGGGTATCGCGCTGCTGGCAGCGGTGTTCCCGCTGGATGTGCTGGGCGAGCTGACGTCGATGGGCACGCTGATCGCCTTCGCGGCGGTCTGCGCCGGCGTGTTGATCCTGCGTCGCACGCATCCGGAACTGCCGCGTCCGTTCCGCATGCCGGCCGCCTGGTTGATCTGTACTGCCGGCATGTTGAGCTGCCTTGCGCTGCTGTCGGCGATGACGCTGCACAACTGGATGCTGATGGGCCTGTGGACGCTGGTCGGGCTGGTGATCTACTCCGGCTACGGCTATCGCCACAGCCGCCTGCGCGACGGCCGCTGAGCCTGCGCAGCGCCAGCGTCGGGCGCGGTAGGAAATAACCTGCTGCGCTGCACCTGCCTGTACACCTGGGCCGCAGTAGAATAGGCCCATGAACGCGACTACTGCCCCCCTGCCTTATAGCGCCGCACGTCTGCACGAGTTGGCGCACGTGCTGATCGCCAATATCCGCGAGCTGGCGCATGCCGGCTGGACGCCCGCGACCAGCAGCAACTTCTCTCATCGTCTGGACGAACAGCACGCCGCCATTACCGTCTCCGGCCGCGACAAAGGTCGCCTGGTCGAAGAGGACATCATGGTGGTGGACTTCGACGGCCTGGCCGTTGGCCGCCCATTGCGCCCGTCTGCCGAAACCCTGCTGCACACCCAGCTGTATCGCCGGTTCCCGGAGATCTGTTGCGTGCTGCATACGCACTCGCCGGTGCAGACGATTGCCTCGCGCCTGTATGCAGGCAGCGACGTGATCCGGCTGGAAGGCTACGAACTGCTCAAGGCCTTCGAAGGCAACACCACCCACGAAACCGCGGTGGAGGTGCCGGTGTTCGCCAACACCCAGGACATGCAGGTGCTGGCCGCGCAGGTCGACGCCTTGCTGGACAAACAGAGCATGTGGGGGTATCTCATCGAAGGACACGGCCTGTATGCCTGGGGCCGCAACATGGCCGAGGCACGTCGTCATCTGGAAGCGTTCGAATTCCTGCTGCAGTGCGAACTCGAACTGCTGAAACTGCGCGGCACGCGCCAAGTCGTGCCTGTCCCCCATTCCTGAGCCAGACCGCCATGAGCCGACTGCGTATCTTTGCCGACACCAATCCCGCCACACCCGAATTCGATAGCCGCGATGGCGATGCCATTGCCAGCGAACTGAAGAAGATCGGCGTGACCTTCGAACGCTGGCATGCCAGCGCGCCGGTCGAACCGGGCGCCACGCCCGAGCAGGTCATGGACGCCTACCGCGCCGACATCGACCGCATCAGCGCCGAGCGCGGCTTCAAGACCGTGGACGTGGTGAGCATCGCGCCGGACAACCCCAAGCGCGAGGAAATGCGCGCCAAGTTTTTGGACGAGCACTTCCATAAGGAAGACGAGGTGCGGTTCTTCGTCGCCGGCTCTGGCCTGTTCACGCTGCACGTGGACGCAAAGGTTTATGAGATCGAATGCGTCAAGGACGATCTGATTGCCGTGCCCGACAGCACCTTGCACTGGTTCGACATGGGGCCGGAACCGCACTTCGTGGCGATTCGCTTCTTCACCGAGCCGGACGGCTGGGTTGGACATTTCACCGGCACCGAAATCGCCAAACAGTTCCCCCGCTACGCCCCCGAGAAACCTCACAAGGCCAGCTGACGATGACACGACCGCAAGCGATCCTCACCGATATCGAAGGTACGACCAGCAGCATTTCGTTCGTCAAGGACGTGTTGTTCCCGTATGCGCGCCGCGCCATGCCCGCTTACGTGCGCGAGCACGGCAATCATCCGCAGGTGCGCCACTGGCTCAACCAGGTGGCCGATGAAATCGGCGAGGACGTGCCGGACGACGTGCTGATCACCACGCTGCAGACCTGGATCGACGAGGACCGCAAGCACACCGCGCTTAAGGCCTTGCAGGGCTTGATCTGGGGCGAGGGCTACAAGATTGCCGACTTCACCGCGCACATGTATGCCGATGCAGCGCTCCAGCTGCAGGCCTGGCACGCAGCGGGCATTCCGCTGTATGTGTATTCGTCCGGCTCGGTGCCGGCGCAGAAGTTGTTTTTCGCGCATAGCGATGCCGGCGATTTGAGCGGCCTGGTGAGCGACTGGTTCGATACCGAAGTTGGCTCCAAGCGCGAGGCCGCCAGCTACCGTCGTATTGCCGAGCGCATCGGTGTCCCGGCGTCGGAGATCCTGTTCCTGTCGGATGTGATCGAAGAGCTCGATGCGGCCAAACGTACGGGGATGCGCACCGCGCTGCTGGAACGCCGTGAGGACTACCCCACGCCGCGCTCGGCCGACGATGTCGGCAGCCACCAGCGCGTGGAAAATTTTAGCCAGCTGGTTTTTTGAGCACGCTCAGCTAAGCGACCGCGCTCACTGCTTAGTGAGCGCGGTCGATGTTTGGAGCGGCTGCCAAAACGTCGCGGGTCGTCGTCAGGTGAACATGGACGGCGCGCAGCAACCGCGCGGTGTGCGAGTGGTACATGCGGCACCAAGTAGCGGCGGCGCCCGTCTGACCGCTGCGCAGTCGTTTCGTTAGCTGCTCTTGGCGCTACGTAAGCCGGTGGTAAGTCACGGCTCCGAACGTGGCTCTGCATCTACCAAACGCGATGGTGGTCTGCCTTGTGCTCGCCGCGCCCAGACGCTTACTCCCCCCTGAACCTCGGCGTTCTTCATGTCGCTGTATTTCCACTTCGGACCGAACGCCTTGCTGCGGCGATTCTCGCTGCTGATCGTCGTGGTTGCGCTGATGGCCGGCTGCCATCCGGATGCCGGGGCTGCATTGCCGGCGCAGGCCGCAGCGAACCAGGACGAGGTTGATCCGATCGATCAGGCCGCGCTTGCGCACGCATTGAAGGCACTGCAACCGCAGCGCCCTGGCGTCACCGATCTGTACGTCGTCGGCTTTGCCGGCGATGCCAGCGACGACGTGTTCCGCAACGAGACGCGGTACCTCAAGCAGCTGTTCGAGCAACGCTTCGCTGCGCGCGGGCGCGTGGTCACACTGGTCAACAACCCGGACAATCTGGGCGAACATCCGTACGCACCGTTGGCCACCTACGACAATCTGTACGACACGCTGGCCGCGATCGGCAAGCGCATGGATCGCAAGGAAGATGCGCTGCTGTTGTTCGTCACCACCCACGGGACGGAAGACCACAGCCTGTACGTCCAGGTGGACGACAAAGAAGAGGATTTCATCAGCCCGCAGGATCTGCGCGCGGCGCTGGACGATGCCGGCATCGACAATCGCATCATCGTGCTGTCGGCCTGCTACTCGGGCGGCTTCATTCCCGCGCTGCGCTCGCCGCAGACGCTGATCCTCACTGCCGCGCGCGCCGACCGGCCCTCGTTTGGCTGCGGTAACACGTCCAACGCCACCTATTTCGGGCAGGCGTGGTTGATCGATGCGATGAACCAAAGCGACCACCCGCTGACCGCGTTCGAGATTGCCAAAGCGGCCATCACCGCACGCGAGAAACAGGAAGGCGAGTTACCCTCGTTGCCGCAGCAGTCCCTGGGCAGGCGCATCGCGCCGGTGCTGGCACGTTGGCGTGCCGGCATGCATTTGGGGCCGGCGGTTGCATATCCATATCCGCCAGTGAAAGTGGATGCTGAGGCTGACTCGGAGGTCGATTCAACGACCCAACCCACCGACGCAACGGTAGACGACGCAACGCGAGCGAAGACAACGCAAACAAGGAGCTCGCCTTCCAGGACGCCACGTGTGCCTGCTGCATCCACTCACCAGCCACAATGACTTCTGAGACTAATTCTCATTGCGTCAACGCTGGCACCGTATCGCTAGACTCGCCGAGCCAGCCAGCAACTCGCCAGCCAGCACCGATCTTCGCCAGCGCGCCAACGCCTGCCAGCCCGGATCCCGAAACGCATCCCTCGTGGAGGCGTTTGTGTTTACGGCGATCAGGATGACGCGGCACAGCCGACGTAAGGCTTCAACGCTGCGATGCCGCAGCAACGCATTCGACCGCGCTGGATATCGCGAAGAAGCGGCGGAATGCTAGCACTGCATCAGGAGCTGCTACACAACGTCACGAGCAATCGTTTGGCGTGACCCAGGATCCTCTTGGCGCGAAGTGCTCCAGGACAAGGTGGTTTCAGGCATTGCGCGCCCCCTCATCCTCCCCTTCGGAGCACCTTCTCCTGGTGGGAGAAGGGCTTTTGGGGACCGTCATTGTGAGCTGCCTTACGGCATAGCGGTTTGCAGGCGATACACGGTGCTGGCGCTGTATTGCCCGGTCGGCAGGGTCGCGCGCACCTCGACGGTATGCTCGCCCACTGCCAGCGCGGTCGGCAATGCGCCGCGCCGAGATGCGTGGACGGCGTGGCCTCCGGCGAGCGGTCGTAACCGCGCAGTGCGTCGGCCGCATCGTCGCGCACATTTTCTGCCAGCACGCGTGGATCGGCGCGCTCTACCCGCTTCATCGGCTGCCAGGCGCCGTTGTCGATGCGCAATCTCAACGACGGTGTCGTCCTGGCCCATGAACACATTGGCGTAGATGCCCCACGCCGCATACGCGCCCTTGCGCAGCACCTTGGGCGCATGCAGCAGCAACTGCACATCATCGGCCGCGCGCGCGGCGTGATAGGCGAGCGTGTAGTCGCCGCTGGGTGCAACCTGCAGCACCGCATAACCGGTGGGCGTGCCGTCGCTCATGGTCGCGTCGGGAATGCCGTCGGCATCCTTGGCGCCCGACCAGAACGCACCACAGGCCGCGCCCACGTTGTATTCGTGCAGCGGGCGCGCACCCTGCCAGCCCTCGTCCGCACCATGCGCCACCTAACGCTGGGTGTGGCTATGGCCACTTGAGCACCAACACATGCGGAAATTCTTTCAGCAAGGCGAACAGGCGGCGGCGATCGGCATGTCGAAAGGTTTCCTGCCCCGGCACTGCATCGAACAGGTGGATATGCATGCCCAGCACCAATAGCCGGTCGCGTGGCAACTGCGCCAGATAATTCTGCAGGAACGCGAATTGATCGTCGCGCAGGCCACCGATGTAGGCCTGCTTGCCGCCGGGCGTGTAGATCACATCGTCCAGAAATACGAAACTGGCATTGGCCTCTTCCACCGCATAGGTGTCCGGGCCGTAAACCGCGTGCCAGCTGTCGAGCGACTGCGCATCATCTTGCGCGTCTAAGTTGAGATCGTGATTGCCCGGCACATGGAACCACGGCACGCCCAGCTGCGTGGTGAACTTGTTCAAGGCCGGATACAGGTTCAGATCGTCGCTGACGATATCGCCCAGCGTCGTGCCCAGCCGCGCCGTGGTCTTGCCGATGATCGGTGCCACGATATCGCGCTGGTAGTAGCCAACGTCGGCAAGGCTGGCGGTCTGGCTGTCGGCAAACACCAGCATCTGAAAACCATCGGCCGCGGCGCTGACGCGCGGGGTCAGCGCGAAATCCCCGTTGTGTGTGTTGCGACCGGTTGCGGCGATCCCGCTGTATTTGAGGGTTGGCAGGGATTCGTGTAAAAAACAGCCAAAAGTGGGTTAATTCCACTGTGTTACAAATAATCGTACCTTTGTGCCACTATTGGAAGACCTTCAGGCCGCGCGGGAGAGCTGTGTTGAATAGGACACTGGAAGTGCGTTTTGAACAGGACGGGGAAGTAGTTGCTGCCGCCCTGTCCCATGCGGATCGCAAACAGCCCGCACACTGGTACCTGAAGGGGTTGCTACTGCCTGGAGGGCGCAAGAGCGTGGAGCCCATGGCCGCGCGGGTGCACCCGCAGAACGTGCGCTCAGCCCATCAATCGATGCACCATCTGGTGGCCGATGCCGACTGGAGCGATCAAGCGCTGCTGGCGGCGGCGGCACAGGTGCTGCCGACCCTGAGCAGGAAGAGCGCAGCGTGTCACTGGATCGTGGACGACACGGGATTTTCAAAGAAGGGGGTGCATTCGGTCGGTGTTGCACGCCAGTACTGCGGCCGCCTTGGCAAGACGGACAATTGCCAGGTTGCCGTGAGTTTGTCGATCGCCAACGAACACGGCAGCCTGCCAGTGGGCTATCGGCTGTATCTTCCCGAGCAGTGGGCTCAGGACACTGTGCGGCGCAAGAAGGCAGGCGTTCCGGATCAGGTCGTGTTTCAGACCAAGACAGCTCTGGCCATGGATCAGATCGACAGCGCGCTGGCGACAGGGATTGCGGCAGGCGTCGTGCTAGCCGATGCGGCCTACGGCACCGAGACCCACTGGCGAGACCAGCTCAGCGAACGCGGCCTGCTGTACATGGTCGGCGTCCGCAGCAACACGAAGGTCTGGTGGGGATCGCACCAACCTGCGCCCATGCCGCCAGCCAGCCCTAATTCCACTGTGTTACAAATAATCGTACCTTTGTGCCACTATTGGAAGACCTTCAGGCCGCGCGGGAGAGCTGTGTTGAATAGGACACTGGAAGTGCGTTTTGAACAGTACGAGGAAGTAGTTGCTGCCGCCCTGTCCCATGCGGATCGCAAACAGCCCGCACACTGGTACCTGAAGGGGTTGCTACTGCCTGGAGGGCGCAAGAGCGTGGAGCCCATGGCCGCGCGGGTGCACCCGCAGAACGTGCGCTCAGCCCATCAATCGATGCACCATCTGGTGGCCGATGCCGACTGGAGCGATCAAGCGCTGCTGGCGGCGGTGGCGGCACAGGTGCTGCCGCCCCTGAGCAGGAAGAGCGCAGCGTGTCACTGGATCGTGGACGACACGGGATTTTCAAAGAAGGGGGTGCATTCGGTCGGTGTTGCACGCCAGTACTGTGGCCGCCTTGGCAAGACGGACAATTGCCAGGTTGCCGTGAGTTTGTCGATCGCCAACGAACACGGCAGCCTGCCAGTGGGCTATCGGCTGTATCTTCCCGAGCAGTGGGCTCAGGACACTGTGCGGCGCAAGAAGGCAGGCGTTCCGGATCAGGTCGTGTTTCAGACCAAGACAGCGCTGGCCATGGATCAGATCGACAGCGCGCTGGCGACAGGGATGGCGGCAGGCGTCGTGCTAGCCGATGCGGCCTACGGCACCGAGACCCACTGGCGAGACCAGCTCAGCGAACGCGGCCTGCTGTACATGGTTGGCGTCCGCAGCAACACGAAGGTCTGGTGGGGATCGCACCAACCTGCGCCCATGCCGCCAGCCAGCCCTAAGGGCGGTCGGCCCCGCACACGACCGATGCGCGATAGCGCACATGCGCCGATCTCGGTACATGAAGTCGCGCAGCGCTTGCCCGCAAGGACGTATCGGCAGGTCAGCTGGCGCCAGGGCAGCGACGCAACGCTCAGTTCGCGGTTCGCGGCGGTGCGGGTTCGTGCCGCACACAATCGCCAGGCACATGACGAGCAGTGGCTGCTGATCGAGTGGCCGCCGGGAGAGTCCGAGCCCCGCCACTACTGGTTCTCGACGCGACCAAAGCAAACGCCGGTCAAGACACTGGTTGCCACGGCACAAGGCCGATGGCGGATTGAACGCGATTATCAGGAGCTGAAGTCGGAGTTGGGCCTGCATCACTATGAAGGGCGCAACTGGCGTGGTTTTCACCATCACGCCAGTCTGTGCATCGCCGCATACGGGTTCTTGATGCGCGAGCGCCTGCGCAGTAAAAAAAACTCCGTCGCATTCAAGATGCCTGCAGTATCCAAAAGCGTCCGCCCGCGCCGGTCTGGCCCCAATGCAACGTCACCATCCCAACTCGATTGCCACGCTGGCCTTCGGACTGGCTAGGCTTATCGCCAGAAGCCTCCCACACTGCCCGTGTTGCGGGGTCTCACCTTACCAACGGATTCGTATTTAGTAACACAGTAGAACTAAGGAAGGTCTGAACAACCCATCAAACCTCTAAAATTCCAGCTTCTTGCATTTCAATGACTGGAAAAATGCTGAGTCGGGTACGATTTTTGCAACGTTCTGGCGGTTTTGGCTGCCGCCAGGCAGCATTATCCCCTGGCAGGCAGCAAGTGCCGGCGCACCATCCACAGATTCGACAGCGCAAATAACGTCTGCACCTGTGCGGTGTTCTTGGCCAGGCCGCGATAGCGCACCTTGGTGTAGCCGAACTGCCGCTTGATCACCCGGAATGGGTGCTCCACCTTCGCGCGCACGCTTGCCTTGAAGTGTTCCCAACGTTCTGCCCAAGCACGCGCGCGCTTGTTGCCAATGGCTTGAATCGTGGAGCGCTTGGCGGCAATGAAAAATGCAGCCTCGCAGCTCTGCAACTCGTCACGTTTTTCCGCACCGGTGTAGCCGCTGTCGCCGAACACGCTGTCTTCCTTGCCGTGCAGCAATGCGTGCGTCACCGTGACATCGGCCACGTTGGCTGCGGTGCACTGCACGTGGTGTACCAGCCCGGAAAATTCATCCACCCCAATGTGCGCCTTCATCCCGAAATACCACTGGTTGCCCTTCTTGGTCTGATGCATCTCAGGGTCGCGCGCACGATCGGCATTCTTGGTCGAACTGGGCGCAGCGATCAGCGTCGCATCGACGATCGTGCCCGACCGCAGGCTCTGCCCCTTGCGCGACAAATGGGCGTTGACCGCTTCCAGCATCCGAGCGGCAATGCCGTGGGTTTCCAGCAAACGGCGAAAGTTGAGAATCGTTGTCTCGTCTGGAACGTTATCCAAGCCGCCGAGCTGGGCAAAACGCCGCAGGGGCGGGATCTCGTGCAATGCCTCTTCCATCGCCGGATCGCTCAACGCATACCACTGCTGCAACAGATGAATCCGCAACATCGTCGCCAGCGCGTACGGCTGCCGACCCGGTCGTCCTGACACCGGATAGTGCGGCTCGATCAGGGCAAGCAGTCGCTTCCACGGCACGATGCGCTCCATCTCCGCAAGGAAGATCTCGCGCCGGGTCTGCTTGCGCTTGCCCAGGCCCTCGGCGTCACCGAACGTCAGTTGCATGGATGCCTCCTCATTCCGAACAAATAGTGTCTCGCATTTGTGGTGCGTTGTTCAGAGGTTCCCTAAGGGCGGTCGGCCCCGCACACGACCGATGCGCGATAGCGCACATGCGCCGATCTCGGTACATGAAGTCGCGCAGCGCTTGCCCGCAAGGACGTATCGGCAGGTCAGCTGGCGCCAGGGCAGCGACGCAACGCTCAGTTCGCGGTTCGCGGCGGTGCGGGTTCGTGCCGCACACAATCGCCAGGCACATGACGAGCAGTGGCTGCTGATCGAGTGGCCGCCGGGAGAGTCCGAGCCCCGCCACTACTGGTTCTCGACGCGACCAAAGCAAACGCCGGTCAAGACACTGGTTGCCACGGCACAAGGCCGATGGCGGATTGAACGCGATTATCAGGAGCTGAAGTCGGAGTTGGGCCTGCATCACTATGAAGGGCGCAACTGGCGTGGTTTTCACCATCACGCCAGTCTGTGCATCGCCGCATACGGGTTCTTGATGCGCGAGCGCCTGCGCAGTAAAAAAAACTCCGTCGCATTCAAGATGCCTGCAGTATCCAAAAGCGTCCGCCCGCGCCGGTCTGGCCCCAATGCAACGTCACCATCCCAACTCGATTGCCACGCTGGCCTTCGGACTGGCTAGGCTGATCGCCAGAAGCCTCCCACACTGCCCGTGTTGCGGGGTCTCACCGTACCAACGGATTCGTATTTAGTAACACAGTAGAATTAGTAACATGTGGAGAAAACCCGGGTTCACCCGAGTCACTCTTACTACAACGCGACCGCTACCTCCACATTGCAGATCATGGAGCGTCTTTCACTTTCCATGCCATTGCTTGGATCTCGCCGGAAGACTGCACATCGCAGCAGCAACATTTGCGCGACAATAGTCCTATGAGCAGCCATGACATCTCCCCTGCCGACGCCCGTGCCCGCGCCTTGCAAGGCGCGTTGCTGATCGACATCCGGCAACTGCATGAACGCGCTAGCGGCCAGGCCGAAGGCGCCTTAGCCATCGCACAGAATGCCCTGGAAACAGAGCCGGCCACGCATTTGCCCGAGCACGCCCGCGAAATTGTGCTGATCTGCCAGCGTGGCAAACGCTCGGCGCACACGGCCGCCATCTTGCGCGCGCACGGCTATGCGCGCGTGGCGTCCGTGGCCGGTGGCACTAGTGCCTGGGCGAGCGACGGCCTGCCGTTGGTGCGCCCCACGCTGCCGCCGGATGAGCAGGATTTTCTAGAGCGCTATTCGCGCCATCTGCGTCTGTCGCAGGTCGGCGTGGAAGGTCAGCGGCGGCTGGCGCGTGCGCGCGTGCTGCTGGTCGGCGCAGGCGGGTTGGGCTCGCCTGCAGCGTTCTACCTTGCGGCAGCCGGTGTCGGACATCTGAGCATCGCCGACGACGATGTAGTGGACCGCAGCAATCTGCAACGCCAGATTCTGCACACTGAAGACAGCGTCGGCACGGCCAAGGTCGACTCCGCCGCACAGCGCATTGCCGCGCTCAACCCACGCGTGGGCATCGAGGCGGTGCAAACGCGCGTGACTGCCGACAATGTCGAAGCACTGCTGCAGGACGTGGATGTGGTAGTGGATGGTGCAGACAATTTTCCCGCGCGGTATTTACTCAACGATGCCTGCGTCAAACGCGGTAAACCACTGGTTTACGGCGCCGTGCAACAGTTCGAAGGACAGGTGAGCGTGTTCGATGCCGGCCGCAACCGTGGCCGTGCGCCCTGCTACCGCTGCCTGTTTCCAGAACCGCCGCCGCCGGAATTTGCGCCCAGCTGTGCCGAGGCTGGTGTGCTCGGCGTGCTGCCCGGTGTCATCGGTTTATTGCAGGCCACCGAGGTGATCAAGTTGCTGCTTGGGATTGGCGACAGCCTGACTGGCCGTCTGCTCAGTTTCGATGCATTGGCCATGCGCTTCCGCGACATCCGCTTGCCGCCGGATCCGCACTGCACGGTGTGTGCGCCTGGCGTGGTATTCGGCGGCTATGCGGATTACGCGGCATTCTGCGCTAGGGCCTGTTAACACATCCGAAGCCCATCAACGACCAGAACGAAGCTGAGGAAGCCAAGGAACATGACATCCAGCTTCTCGAAGCGCGTGAAAATCCGTCGGTAGCCCTTCAAGCGACGGAACAGCCTCTCCACTTCGTTGCGCCGCTTGTACATTTCCTTGTCGTACTCCCAAGGATCGACCCGATTGGACTTGGGTGGACCTGATTAGCACGATCTTTCAGCACAGTCGCAGCCAGTGAGAGCCGACCGGTCGATGGTAGGACCGTCGCTCCACCGAGACCAGATCATGGCCATGAATCGTGTGCAGTTCCAAGCCGGGCTGTCGTTGCCGGCGTTCCTCAAGCGCTATGGCAACGCGCAGCAGTGCGAGCAGGCGTTGGAGATCTCGCGCTGGCCACAGGGCTTTGTTTGTCCGCGTTGCGCCGCTACCGCGCACAGTCGATTCCAGCGTCACGGCACCACGTACTGGCAGTGCACGGCCTGCTATCGCCAGACCAGCCTGCGCTCGGGCACGGTGATGGACAACAGCAAGCTGCCGCTACGCACCTGGCTGCTTGGCATGTATCTGCTGGGCCAGAGCAAGACGAACCTGTCGGCGCTGGAGTTGATGCGACACCTGGGAGTGAGCTACCCGACAGCGTGGCCAATGAAGCACAAGCTGATGCAGGCCATGACCCAACGCGAGGCGAACCGCAAGTTGGGCGGGATCGTGCAACTGGACGATGCCTACCTGGGCGGAGAACGCAACGGTGGCAAGGCCGGGCGCGGCTCGGAGAACAAGCGCCCTTTCGTGATCGCCGTGGAGACCACTGAAGACGGTCGTCCATTGCGCGCGGTGATGGATCCGGTCCCAGGCTTCACCAAGGCGGCGCTGTCGGAATGGATCGGGCAACGCCTGCATCCTGGAGCAGATGTCTACAGTGATGGACTCGGTGCGTTTCGAGCACTGAAAGCCGAGCACGCGCACACGGTGATCGAAGGCAGCGGTCGAAGTCGCTGCGAGGCAGAGAACGCACGCTGGGTCAACGTGGTGTTGTCCAACCTAAAGCGTTCGCTGGACGGTGCCTATCACGCCTTCAAATTCGCCAAATACGCCCAGCGCTACCTGGCAGAGACGATGTGGCGGTTCAACCGCCGTTTCGATCTGACCCGGCTGGTGCCCAGCTTGCTGGCCGCCGCAGCCGCCAGCAAGCCGTGGTCCGAGCGGGCCCTGCGTGATGTCACCATGTTCACCGCTGAAAGTGCGTGCTAATCAGTCGCCCCTGAAAAACCCTCTCAAACACCAAATGCCATGTTTGCTGGCCACATGATGCTTGAGCACGTTGAGGAACGCGCCCGCACCACCTGCAACCAGGCACGCAAACATGCGATCCAGCGCAGCCGAGCACGTGCAGTGCATCGCCTTGGGCGCCTTTGAGATGGCAGCGATTCAAGCGGCAGTCCTGTTTCAGATGTCCGATCACCGGCTCTACCGCTTGCCGTCGTTTGATCCAGCGCCATTGCCGTCGTGTCAGCGTCTTGGCTTTGCCCCGATGCAGGATCTGCACACCCTCCACGTCCCGCCCGCGATACCCCAAGTCCACGATCGCCACCTGTGGGATCACATTCACATCCTGCAGCAGCCCGCGCGCCTGTTCCAGTTGCTCGGCCAACGTATCGCCGTCGTAGGGATGACCGGGAAAACTGCGCGCGCCCACGATCAAGCCCTTGCGCGCACTCACCGCAATGCCGACCTTGACGCCACATTCGTAGGGGCTGCTTGCCTTGCCCTTGCTCATGCATTCCACTTCCGGCGCGTGCAAGGCGTAGAGTTTTTGTTTGTCCTTGGGACGCTGTGCCAACAACCGTTGCGCGCGCTCCAACCAGACACCGATGCGCTCACGTACCGACGGTTCCAGCTGGGCCAGCTTGCGTTGCAGATCGCGTGATACCCGTCCCAGGATCGTGCGTTGGCGTCGCAGCACCTTGCGCATGCACTTGAACTGGCGCGCATGCGCATGGCGCCCGGCCTTGCGGCGCAACCCCGGACCTTGCCTCACATAGGTCTGCCACAAGACGATGCCGTGTCGCTTGGCCAGCAGCACCAGCTTCTTGCGCGCCACCTCCAGCAAACGGCTGTCGGTGGGATGGGCGATCGCTTTTTCCTGCACGGTGGTATCCACGATCACCCGCGACAACTCGCGTGCGTCCACCGCCTTCATCGTGTGAGCGGTGTTGATCGTATGCGCCAACAGCGCTTCCATCACGGCTTCGCCCAGACGCTGTCGCCAACGGGTCAGGGAGCTGGGATCGCACGGCACGCAGGTCTGGAACACCACCTCGCCGGTGAAGAACTGCCAGTACGGATTTTCCAGCCAGCGTGCGCAGACCGCCTCGTCGGACAGGTCGTAGGCGTGCTTGAGGTAAAGCAACCCGGCGATCAACCGCACCGGCAATGCGGGCCGACCGCCTGTGCCGGTGGTGGCCGGCAACCGCGGCGACAGCGCCTGCTCCAACGCACTCCACGGCAGCCGATGGCTCAGCTGGACCAGTGGATGGCGCACATCGATCTGGTTCTCCAGGCGCGAACGACACAGCTCATCGGCAGGCAACTGCTCGGCGGCAGGACGGCGTGTCCGCATGGGCGAAAACGGCCAGAAACCAGTAGGTAGAGTAACGAAAACTGGCAGTTCCAGCACGCCAAAACCGCAGGTGAGGCCTTGCAATGGATGCGGTCTGGGGGTTTTTCAGGGGCGACTAATTCTACTGTGTTACTAAATACGAATCCGTTGGTACGGTGAGACCCCGCAACACGGGCAGTGTGGGAGGCTTCTGGCGATCAGCCTAGCCAGTCCGAAGGCCAGCGTGGCAATCGAGTTGGGATGGTGACGTTGCATTGGGGCCAGACCGGCGCGGGCGGACGCTTTTGGATACTGCAGGCATCTTGAATGCGACGGAGTTTTTTTTACTGCGCAGGCGCTCGCGCATCAAGAACCCGTATGCGGCGATGCACAGACTGGCGTGATGGTGAAAACCACGCCAGTTGCGCCCTTCATAGTGATGCAGGCCCAACTCCGACTTCAGCTCCTGATAATCGCGTTCAATCCGCCATCGGCCTTGTGCCGTGGCAACCAGTGTCTTGACCGGCGTTTGCTTTGGTCGCGTCGAGAACCAGTAGTGGCGGGGCTCGGACTCTCCCGGCGGCCACTCGATCAGCAGCCACTGCTCGTCATGTGCCTGGCGATTGTGTGCGGCACGAACCCGCACCGCCGCGAACCGCGAACTGAGCGTTGCGTCGCTGCCCTGGCGCCAGCTGACCTGCCGATACGTCCTTGCGGGCAAGCTCTGCGCGACTTCATGTACCGAGATCGGCGCATGTGCGCTATCGCGCATCGGTCGTGTGCGGAGCCGACCGCCCTTAGGGCTGGCTGGCGGCATGGGCGCAGGTTGGTGCGATCCCCACCAGACCTTCGTGTTGCTGCGGACGCCAACCATGTACAGCAGGCCGCGTTCGCTGAGCTGGTCTCGCCAGTGGGTCTCGGTGCCGTAGGCCGCATCGGCTAGCACGACGCCTGCCGCCATCCCTGTCGCCAGCGCGCTGTCGATCTGATCCATGGCCAGCGCTGTCTTGGTCTGAAACACGACCTGATCCGGAACGCCTGCCTTCTTGCGCCGCACAGTGTCCTGAGCCCACTGCTCGGGAAGATACAGCCGATAGCCCACTGGCAGGCTGCCGTGTTCGTTGGCGATCGACAAACTCACGGCAACCTGGCAATTGTCCGTCTTGCCAAGGCGGCCGCAGTACTGGCGTGCAACACCGACCGAATGCACCCCCTTCTTTGAAAATCCCGTGTCGTCCACGATCCAGTGACACGCTGCGCTCTTCCTGCTCAGGGGCGGCAGCACCTGTGCCGCCGCCACCGCCAGCAGCGCTTGATCGCTCCAGTCGGCATCGGCCACCAGATGGTGCATCGATTGATGGGCTGAGCGCACGTTCTGCGGGTGTACCCGCGCGGCCATGGGCTCCACGCTCTTGCGCCCTCCAGGCAGTAGCAACCCCTTCAGGTACCAGTGTGCGGGCTGTTTGCGATCCGCATGGGACAGGGCGGCAGCAACTACTTCCCCGTACTGTTCAAAACGCACTTCCAGTGACCTATTCAACACAGCTCTCCCACGCGGCCTGAAGGTCTTCCAATAGTGGCACAAAGGTACGATTATTTGTAACACAGTGGAACTAATCAGGTGGGTGGAACCACCGGCACGAAGCCAAGATCGAGCGCCAACTGGCGGGTTTCATTGCCTTCGTAAGCGCGATCCATCAGCAGATGAACCGGCCGCTCCACTGGCCCCAGGTGTTCAAGCAACGCGCGGCCTGCGGGTGCGTCATGTGCGTTGCCAGGCGTCAATCCGAACGTGATGGCTGTTCGAGCATCTGCGGCAACCATATGAATTTTGGTGTTCCATCCGCCGCGCGATTTCCCGATGGATTGTGGGCCGTTTTTTTAATGCGCCAGTGCCATCCGGATGCACCTTGATGCTGGTGGAGTCCAGCGAGACCGCTTCGATTTTGATGCGCACGATCTGGCAGGTCTGCAATTGGGCGAACATCCGGTCCAGCACACCGGACTTGGCCCAACGGTTAATGCGCGTGTACACCGGGCAGTCTCAAGATTCAAGTGCAACACGTGATTTGAGTGCTGCGATTTCTTCCTCCATTGCCTCGCTTGGTGTCTTCCATCCGAGCGTCTGACGAGGGCGGGTATTCATCAGCAGTGCGATGTGATTGAGATACTCTTGGCTGACAGTGGACAGGTCGGCGCCCTTGGGCAGGAATTGGCGCAGCAGGCCGTTGGTGTTCTCGTTACTTCCCCGCTGCCACGGCGCATGTGGATCAGCGAACCACACGTCGATGTTCAATCCTTGCATCAGCTCGGCGTAGCACGTGAGCTCGGTACCGCGATCGTAGGTCAGACTTGTCCGCATTGAGGCCGGCAGTTTCTTCATTTGCCGGGTAAACCCTTCCAGCGCATCTGCGGCCGTGCAGCCATCCATGCGGCACAGCACGACAAAGCGCGTCTTGCGTTCCACCAACGTGCCCACGCAAGAACGATTGAATGCGCCCTTGATCAAGTCGCCTTCCCAATGACCTGGGACCAAGCGCGTCTGCACTTCTTCGGGGCGATGCACAATCCGCAACTCCTCCGGCACCCAGCTGCGTGTGGCCGCCGTTGTACGCCGTCATCCGCGTTTGGGCTTGTGCTGACGCAGGGCCTGGACCAGTTCCTTCTTCAAGCCCCCACGCGGATGCGCATAGATGCTAGCGTAAATGGTTTCGTGGCTGACGCGCTGGGCAGGATCATCCGGATACATATGCGAGAGCTTGGCAGCAATCTGCTGGGGCGACCAGCGCTATAGCACCAGATGATCTCGCACCAGCTGGAATAACGGCGTTCCTGGCGTCAGTCGCCGCTGCCGGACGCTAAGAACCTGTTCACAATCTTATTCAAACCGTGCAAACTCCACGAATGCGCGAGAAGAACGATCCAAGTGACCTGAGCCGTGAGCGGTTCGAGCAAATCCGCCCGATTCTGGAGCAAGCCCGCAAGCGCACCAAGCCTGTGACAGTGGATATGTATGAGGTGTGGTGCGCAGTGCTGTATCTGCTACGGACAAGGTGCCCGTGGCGTGCGTTGCCCAGTGACTTTCCGAAGTGGCGCACGGTGCATTCCTACTTTGCCAAGTGGAGCGAAGTGGACGATGAAGGAATGAGCCTGCTGGAGCGGGCGCTTAAAAAATGGCTCTCTGAAAATTTGAGTGGGTAGGATTTCGGCTGGTTTACCACTGACGCGGGGATTGGGATGACGGCCAAGGTGTTTGAAGCGGCGCTGGGGATCGGCGCGCCGTGGTCGGTAGGCGCGGTCGAGTTCGACGAAGCGACCAAGGTGTTGACGGTGCCGGTGGACTTCAAGCCGGGCACGAGGTTCAAGGTATCGGGCCAAAAGGGGCTGCATCCGGTTCATGACACCGTGGTCAAGACCTACCGGCACCTGAACTTTTTCCAGCACGAGTGCTACCTGAAGGTTCGCACGCCGCGTGTGAAGCTTGGGGACGGATCGGTTCGCCTGGTCGAGCCGGACTTCGCTGGGCGGTTGTCGGGCTTCACGCTGTTGTTCGAGGCGCTGGTGCTGATGTTGTCGCAGCAGATGCCGTTCGCGGCCGTTGCGCGCATCGTGGGCGAGTCGGCGTACCGGTGCATGCAGGTGTGCAACCGCTATGTCGAGATGGCCCTGGAGCAGGCCGACTTCAGCGACGTCACGTCGCTGGCCATCGACGAGACGTCGCGCGCTCGCGGCCACGACTATGTGACCTTGGCTGCCGACGCCCAGGCGCGACGCGTGATCTTCGTGACTGAGGGGCGGGACGCCAAAGCCGTGAAGGCGCTGGCTGCCGATCTGGCAGCTCATGGCTGCCCTCCCGAACAGATCACCTCGGTGAGCATCGACATGTCGCCCGCGTTCATCAAGGGCGTAAGCGACCAGTTGCCCAACGCGCAGATCACCTTCGACAAGTTCCACGTTGTCGGACATGCGAACGCGGCCGTGGACAAAACCAGGCGCATCGAGCAGCGCACCGAGAAGTCCCTCAAGGGCATGCGCTGGACGCTGCTCAAGGATGTCTTCAGCCTCAAACCGACGGCCGGCGCAGCATTGCACGGGCTGATCACGGCACCCAAGCTCACACGGACGGCCCGCGCGTGGCTCTACAAGGAGCAGTTGCGCGAGGCGCTTGACCGAAAGCAGATCAACGTGATGCGCGAGATGCTCAAGCACTGGTGCGTCTGCGTGATGCGATCCAAGGTCGAGGCGATGAAGGAAGTCGCAGCCCTCGTGCGCCGCCACATGGACGGCATCGTCGCCTGGGCGCAGACCCGTCAGACCAACGGCTTCCTTGAAGCCATCAATGGCCTGTTCCAGTCCGCCAAGCGCAGAGCTCGCGGCTTCAAACGCCTGTCCACCATCAAGACCGTCATCTTCCTGATTGCCGGCAAGCTGGACTTCCAAACGTTCAACCCGCATGCCCGGCAACCCACTTGAAATTCAAGAGAGCCTAAAAAATCAGGTTGGCGCGGCCCGCGAGAAACAGGGGCGCAAGGCCTGCAGTACGTTCTTGATCGTGGACGCGCAGAGCGTGAAGAACAGTGATACAGCCGGCCAGAAAGGCTATGACGCGGGCAAGAAGGTATCGGGGATCAAGCGCCACATCGCGGTGGATACGCAAGGCTTTCCACATGCCGTTGCGGTGACCACGGCGGAAGTCACCGATCGTCAAGGTGCGCTGGAGGCATTGAAACGCTGCCGATCGGGTTTAGGTCGGGTGAAACGCCTGCTGTGCGACAGCGGCTACACCGGAGATCCCTTCGCCGAGGGCGTACAGGACATTCTGGGCAAGCATGTCACCGTACAGATTGCCAAGCGCAGCGAGCTGCATACCTTCAAGGTCATGCCCAAGCGCTGGAGTGTCGAACGCAGCTTTGCCTGGCTGGAGAAGAACCGGAGGCTATGGAAGAACTGCGAGCGAAGGCTCAATACCAGCTTGCAGTTCATCCACCTGGCGTTCCTGGCACTGCTGCTCAGGAGATCGTGAACAGGTTCTAAGCTGACGCCGTGCGCGGTAGCGCTTGCACGCACTGCGCGCGCAATAGGTGGTACTGTCCTGCTTGGCCAATTCCCGACTCAATGTCGACGGGCTCCTGCCTAAAATCCTGGAAATCGCGCGCACACTTTGACCGCGCGTCCTCTCGATCTGGAGCATTGCGCGCTCTTCCGCACTGAGGTGTTGATAGCTTTTTGACATGTGCATACCCTAACTGCTGAGAGGGTGTTGCACTTGGAGATTGAGTCTAAGCCGTATGCCAGTTGCCAAAGCGCTCGGGCAGACCGCGCCATTTGCAGCCATGCTCTGCGACGTAAAGAAGGGCGTTGACTACCTGCAGGTTGGTCATGCTGACATTGCCGCGTTGCAAAGGTAGGCAATGCTCGATGAGTGCAAATTGTGCTGGCGTGATCTCCATGCCCAATAGTTTAATCGCTCGAGACATTAATGTTAACAGGCCCTAGTGCAGTTGGCTGACGGTGGCTGTGTGATATCGGTCGGCCGACTGATTGGCTTACCAGCGATGCAATGCGATGTGCGTTGCTGCTTTGAGCATTTCGGCGGCGTGGGCGCGGATTGCTGTCTTCCGCCGTCCCCTCACCCCAATCCCTCTCCCGACGGGAGAGGGGCTATAGAGCGGCGCGCTTCCACTGGTCGAGCCTTCGCTTGTACGCTGCCAGCAATGCGCTTACGTAAAAGTAACTGTGCCTCTGCCTGTTCACACGTCCCGCGCTCCCCGGGGGCAACTCTGAAAATTTGCGCCACCATTACTCATAAGTCAGTAAATTAGGGAACAAATGCCGGTGTCTGCTGTCCAACCATCCATGAAGAAGAGAGACGGACGCTTGGTAGCGCGGGCGGCGCTGGAAGAAATGCGCCTGATGGCGTTGCAACGGATGGGCGAAGGCGAATCGCCGGCCAAAGTGGCCTCGTCGTTCGGGCTGCATCGCGGCTGGGCGTACAAAGTGCTGGCGCGAGCACAGGAGGGCGGCGCTGGCGCATTGATGACGCGTAAGGGCAGCGGTCGCCCGCGGACGTTGACGCCGGCGCAGGAGCGCCAGGTGTTGGGCTGGGTCAATGGCAAGAACCCTCGCCAGCATGGCTTCGCCTTCGGTCTGTGGACGCGGCAGGTCGTGCGAGAACTGATCGAGAAGAAGTTTGCCGCAAGGTTGAGTCTGGCCAGCGTCGGGACGTTGCTGGCGCGGCTGGGGCTGAGCCCACAGAAGCCGCTGCAACACGCCTATCAGCGCGATCCACTGGCGGTAGCGCAGTGGGAGAAGCAGACGTACCCGGCGATCGTGAAGCACGCCAAGCGGGAAAAGGCAGAGATTGACTTCTGGGACGCGTCTGGCTTCCGTGCCGATGCGGTGCAAGGACGGACGTGGGCCGTCAAGGGCGTCACGCCGGTTGTCGCGGTGCCGGGGCAGCGCCAGAGCATCAGTGCGGCCTCGGCGGTGAACAGCAAGGGCGGGTTCTGGTTCGCCGTGTACAGCGGCGGCTTGAACGGTGAATTGTTCGTGGACCTGCTCAAGCGAATGATGAAAGGCCGTCGCCGTCCAATCCATCTGATGCTTGATGGTTTGCCTGCTCACAAGACCCGTGGCGTGCGCGATGACGTGGACAGCCTGAAGGGCAGGCTGACGCTGCATTTCCTGCCGGGTGACGCGCCGGACTTGAATCCCGACGAGTTGGTGTGGAGCTACACCAAGCGCACGGGCGTGGCGCGCCGCCCGCTGCGCAGTGGCGAGAAGCTGGCCGATCGGGTGCATGATCAGTTGTCCGACATTGCAGCTCGACCAGAATTGGTGCGCTCGTTCTTCAGGCATCCAAGTGTCGCCTATATTTCTGACTTATGAGTAAGAGCAGTTAACACAACGTAGCGAGCAGCTGTCAGGCGGGCGCGGCCGGTGCTCGGATCGGCATGTACCACGCGTACACTCCTGTTCTGAGCGCGCCGTCCGCGCCCACCTGACAGCTGCTCGCTACGTTTTGTTAGCCGCTCTAAAATAAGATGCGCATCATTCTGCCGGACTCTCTCGCTCTAGCTAACGCTCACAACGCGTACGGAATCACCCGCACACTCTCTCCGGCTTCAAAACGCCGCGCTTGCTCGGGCAGCACGATCAAGGCATTGCTGTCGGCCGCGCCACGCAGTAAGTGTGAGGCTTCGCCGCGGTGCGGCAGCGCGGTCAGCCGTCCGTCTTCGCCGCATTCCAATCGCCCGCGCAGGAATTCCAGACGTTCATGGCGTTTGTCCCAAGGGCTTGCCAGTGCCGCATGCCAGACCGGGCGCGCTTCGCTGCGTCCCTGCAATCCATCCAGCAACGGCACGCCGTAGGCGATCAGCGTTGCCAGTACCGAGACCGGGTTGCCCGGCAGGCCCAGCACCAGGCAGCGACCGATCTGTCCCAACACCGCCGGCATGCCCGGGCGCATGCGCACGCGCCAGAAATGGATGCGGCCCAGTTCGCCGATCAATCGCGGCAGATAATCCTTTTCGCCGGCAGAGACACCGCCGCAGGTAATCACCACATCGAACGCAGCGGCCGCATCTTCGAGCATGGTGCGGATGCGCTGCGGGTCGTCCGGCAAGGTCGGCCAGGCGGTTGGCGTATAGCCGAGCGCACGCAGCTGCGCCATCAGCATGTCGCGGTTGCTGTTGTAGATCTGTCCCGGCCCGAGCGGCATACCTGGCTCGATCAATTCATCGCCGGTGGCCAGCACCGCAATGGTCGGGCGCGGCGCAACCGCAAGCCGCGACACACCCAGCGCAGCAGCCAGACCGATACGCGCAGGCGTCAGTACCTGCCCGGTCTGTATCACCAGATCGCCGGCACGCACGTCACTGCCGGCCAAGCGCACGGCAGAGCCGGGCCTAGGCGTGGTGCGAAACCGCACGCTGCCATCGCGCTCGTCGGCGTCCTCCTTGGGAATCACGGTATCGGCGCCATCGGGCAGCGGCGCGCCTGTCGTAATGCGCAGGCATTGCCCTGCGCTTAGGGTCCCGGCCCAACGCTCGCCAGCAAACTGTTCGCCGACCAGCTGCAACGCCGCATCGCCGGCAGCAACGTCGGCATGCCGTAGCGCAAAGCCGTCCATCGCGCTGTTGGCGAATGGCGGCAGCGCCAGCGGTGCAATCAGATCACCGGCCGAGATGCGTCCATCGGCACGCGAGGTGGCGATGTTTTCATCGGGCGAACGGTTGCTGGTCGCAACAGTGCGCAGAATCTGCAGCGCCTGCGCGTAAGAAATGCGGGAAGGATAGTCGGTCATGTTGCGCAGGATACCAGCGCACCACTACTGCGAAAGATCGCGACATTACTCAGCTGCTGAAGCAGCTCAGCGCCGTTGGCGGACGCTAAATCGCACGTGGATGTGGGATTTCATCTAAGAGTTTCGGTTACCCATGCTCAAGCACAACGTGCACGTCGCGGAGCTTGCGTCGGTTGTTGATCGAAAGCACATGAAACGTTGTCAAGGGCCTTCCTGGCCCTACTTGGACGGGCCGCCGCCTTCAACTCAAAGTCCACAGACCTGCGCGCTCCCCAAATCGCCTGACCCTCCCGTTTCAGGCGGCCCGAGCGCAATTACTTGCCTTTGACGTGCCGCATCAGGCGCCGCTTGCGGGCCACCTGTCGATCGGAGAGCGGATTCTTCTTGCCCTCATACGGATTAGCGCCTTCGCGGAAGATGAAACACACCGGCGTGCCGACCAGCTTGAAACGCTTGCGGAAGAAGTTTTCCAGATAACGCTTATAAGACTCAGGCAACACCTTCAACCGTGTGCCATGCACGATGAAGGTTGGTGGATTCGCCCCACCCGGATGCACATAGCGCAGCTTGGAGACATGGCCGCGAATGCTCGGCGGAGGATTGGTCTCATAGGCGATTTCCAACGCCTGGTTCACTTCGCTGGTGCTGAACTCATGCGTCGCCGATGCGTGCGCACGATGAATCGCCTGGAACAGCTCGCGCATGCCCGACCCATGCAATGCAGAAATCCGCACCGCCTCGGCCCAGCTGACGAAACCCAGCTTGCGCGAGAGCAGATCTTCAGCCTGCGCCCGCTGGTAATCGCTTTGCCCGTCCCACTTGTTGATCGCCACGACCAACGCGCGCCCGGCATCCAGAATCGCGCCGAGAATCGTCGCATCCTGATCGGTCACGCCTTCGGTGGCGTCCAGCATCAAGACCGCGACCTGGCATCGCTCGATCGCCTGCAGTGTCTTGAACGCACTGAATTTCTCGACTGCCTCCTCCACCTTGCCGCGACGGCGCAGGCCGGCGGTATCGATCAGACGGTATTGGCGGCCATCGCGCTCCAGATCCACCGCGATCGAATCACGCGTGGTACCCGGGACTTCCGAAGCGATCATGCGTTCCTCGCCCAGCAGGCGATTAACCAAGGTCGACTTGCCTACATTCGGGCGGCCGACAAAGGCGATGCGCACGCGCGCGGGGTCGTTGTCCAGCAGTTCGCCGGACCCTTCCTCGGGCAGCCGGGCACCGACTTCTTCCAGCAACTCATCGATACCTTGCCGATGGGCGGCAGACAATGCCACCACGTCGGAAAAGCCGTAGCGCGCAAATTCCGAGCGCACGGTTTCTTCGTCGGTGCCGTCGATCTTGTTGATCACCAGCACAGTCGGCCGTGCCAGTTTGCGCAACCAGGCCAGGATCTCGTCATCCAGCGACGATTCGCCTTCGCGACCATCGACCACGAACAGCACCAGATCGGCTTCGCCGGCAGCGGCACGTGCCTGGCGCGCAGTGGCGCCTGCAAGGCCGTCCTCGTCGCCGGCAATCCCGCCGGTATCGACGACGATGAAGGGTTGCTGCTCGTCGAGACGGCAGACCCCGTAATTACGGTCGCGGGTGACGCCGGGCTGGTCGTGGACCAGCGCGTCGCGGGTGCGCGTCAGCGCATTGAAGATGGTCGACTTGCCGACATTGGGCCGTCCAACCAGGGCGACCAGGGGCAGCATCGCAAAATCCTTATTGTGCCAACCGGAAGGCGGTGAGATCGCCGTCGGTGTTTTGTACCAGCAAAATGCCATCAACGACCTGCGGCTGCGCCAGCAACGTGTCGCGTCCAGCGCGCGCGCGCGCGGCCAGCGCACCGTCGCTGAGTTTCAGCCAATGCAGGTAACCCTTGTAATCGCCAACCACGGCGTAATCGCCCTGAATAGCCACCCCGGTCAGTGAGCGACGCGCCAACGCAGCCTGCGACCACATCGCCGCACCACTGCTCTTGTCGAGGCCCCACACCGAACCGGCGTTGTCCGACACGACCACGACGGCCGACGACACACCAACGCCACCGGTGCCGCCGTGATCGCGCGTCCACAGCGGACGGCCGCTCGGGCCTTCCAGCGCGAGGGTTTCGTTCTTGAAGCTGGTCGCATACAGCGTGGTGCCATCCAGCACCGGTGCGCCGTCGACATCGGACATGCGTTCCAGTTCAGTACGGCCTTCCGGCACGCCGATGGCCTGCTCCCACAACGGGCGACCATCCTGCAGCGCCAGCGCGCTCAAGGTGCCGCTGTCGTTGCCCACGAAGACCACGCCCGGGCCGGTCACGATCGGCGCGTTACCGCGCACCGACAAGGTCGGACCTTCTTCGGCGTGGAACCAGCGACGCTCGCCGGTGGCCGCATCGAACGCGGTCACACGACCATCGTTGCTGCGCACCAGCACCAAATTCTGCGCGATGGCCGGCGCGGCGATCACTTCGTTCGGCACCTTGGCACGCCACTTTTCAGTACCATCGGCCTGATTCAAGGCAATCACATCGCCGGATAGGCTGCCGATCACCACCAAGCCTTCGCCAACGCCGGGACCACCAGACAGGCGCTGCTTGAATTTGCGGTCGTTACGCTCTTCTTTCTTGGGCTTGTATTCCCATACGTGCTTGCCGGTCTGCAGGTCCAGCGCCTGCACGCCGCCAGTGATGGCCGCTGCATACACCTTGCCATCGGCCACGGCCGGGCGCTGACGTACGCCGATATGCCCCTCGCCCTTTCCAACGCCGGTGGACCAGATCTTGTCGACCTTGACCGACGGTTCGAACTTCACCAGTTCGGCAGGTTCCTGCGCCTTCTTGGCAGCAGCGTCCTTACCGGCAAACCAGCCCTTGACGGTGCTGCAGCCAGCCAGCGACAGACCCATCACGGCAATCAACGCAGCGCGCTTATACATATCAACCTGCTTCATCAAATCTGCTCCGCCGGATCGGGCACTTTGCCACCCACATCCATCAGCTTGGTTTCCAGCAACCGACGTTGCGGCGACGCCACATCCACCGTGGTCAGGGCCTTGGCATACAACGCGCGCGCTTCATCAGGCTTGCCCTGCACCACCAGCGCATCGGCGCGGATCTCCAGGCTGGCGTGATCCTGCGCATCGGCCAGCAGCTTGATCGCTTCGTCTGGCTTGCCGCTTTCGGTCAGCACGCGCGCCAGGCGCTGTTGCACAATCTGCTTGAGCTCGCCTTCGGCGGGCACGTCGCGCAATGTCTTGATTGCTTCGGCGTTCTTGCCGACATCGACCTGGGCCTTGGCCAGACGCAGCGCGGCCAGTTCAGCGTAAATGCCACCCTTGCCGTCGTCCAGCGCCATGATGTCCTTGGCGGCCTTGTCCAGGTTTTTGGCCTGGATCGACTTCACCACCGCCTCGTAGCGCGTGTTGGCCTCGACCAACTCGGTGTTGGTGTACTTCTGCCACCACTGCCACCCCAGGATCAGGACCAGCCCAACCAGGACGCCGCCCACCAGACCCGCGCCATTGTTTCTCAACCAGGAACGAACGCGTTCGCCTTGTTCGTGTTCGTCCAGCAGATCGTCGATCGCCATGCGTACTCTCGCTCCGTCATCCCGAAGGCGCGGAACATCAATAGGGATAAATGAAAAACCGCAGTCCGCTTCACTCGGAAGCAGGTACCACGGAGCCGTCGGAGGATACCGCAAAACGTGCCACGTTAGCGCGCTGGAACGGTCTCACATCGACGATACTGCCGCCTTGCTGAACCTCTACCGCCGACGCATTGCCGAGCACGATGCGCCCCACCTGGCCCGGCGAATACGTGCGACGCTCGCCGGCACGTATCAGTGCTTTTTCGACCGCGCTGCCATTCGGTGCCAGGATCTGCACCCAACTGTCGCCGCTGAAATTCAGCGACAAACTGCCGCCAGGGGCAGCGGCCGCGGCAGGCACCTGGGCGTCGGCGGTGGCACGCGGCACCGGGGTCATCGATGCGATATACGGCGCTGGTTGCTCGCGCGGCGTGGGAGCAGGCTGCGTTGCAGCAGTGCCCGGCGCAGGGGACTTCGCAGCCTCCGGCATGCTGTCCAACGACACCGTGCTTGGCGCCTTGCCATCCAGATGGGAGCGCGTCGCATACCAGACCGGTACCGCGAACACGCCGGTAATGACCACGTACATGGCTTTACGCGCGGTACTTTCAAGAATGCGGCGCGCACGTGGCGTATGCGTGTGACTGACCAGCTTGACCGGTTCGATCGGCGCAATGGTCGCCTGCTGCAGAAGCGGCTCCAGGTCGACCTGCAGAAAGCGCGCATAGCTGCGCAGCTGCCCGCGCACGAACACGGGCGCGCCCAGACACTGCCAGTCCTCCTGCTCCAACGAACGCACCACATGCACTGGCATGCGCAGCTTGCCGGCCACCTCGTCCACGCTCAGACCTGCTGCCTCGCGCGCTTCGCGCAAATGCTGTCCGCAGCCCTTTTCCTGCTCGAAAAGGTTCGGGTTGGAATCACTGATCACAATGCATTGGCCCCGGGAGTAGCGGTCGCTGCGTCAGGGAATTCCTTGACCAACCGCTGTTTGTAACGGCCGGCAGCTACCTTGTCGCCTAGCCCTTGCTCAATCTGAATGGCGAGTTGTAACACGGAAGCCGTTGCCGGTGCAGCTGAAAGACGTCGTTCGATAAAAGCGCGGGCTTCGAAATAATTGCGACGCCCCGCTTCCAGGCGCGCCATTGATTCGAGCGCATATGGATTATCCGGATCCAGATCGAGCGCTTTGTGCAGATCGCCCGCAGCTCGCTCCAGTTGCCCCGCCTTGATCGCGCAACCGCCCGCATTTCCCAATGCATACGCAGGAGACGCGTACGTGCGGTCGGCCAATGCACGATCAAACCAGGTCAATGCTTCGGCGGGCGACCCATTCGCACACAACCAGGCGCCGTAGTTATTCAGCACGTCGCCGCGCTGCGGCGCGAGTTCCGCAGCGCGCCGGTACGAGGCACCAGCAGCGGCCGTATCGCCCTTGGCGCCCTGAATCAGCGCCAGCAAGCCGATGGCATCCACCGATTGCGCGTCTTTTTTCAGAGCGGCACGCACCTGTTCTTCGGCACTGGCGTAATCGCCGGTCTGCAGGCGATTACGGGCGAGGCCGAGTTTCTCCTGCACCGCCAGACGGCTCCTGGTCTCAGCGCTGTCGCGGAACGAATACACCGGCGAGACCTCTTCCACGATCTTGACCGACCCTGCCTTGGCATTACGCCCACCGCAGCCAACCGCGCACAGCGCGATCGCCACGGCCGCCATTAACGCGAGTTCACGCTGCCGCATCTCGATCGGCCTGCCCTTCCAATGTGCGGCGGAACTCCGCCTGACGACGGGTACGGTCCATGACCTGCCCCTTGAGCTGCCCGCATGCGGCGTCGATGTCGTCGCCACGGGTACGGCGAACTATCGTCAGCACCTGCGCATCGAGCAGGATTTTCTGGAACGCGCGAATCTCCGTCTCGCCCGAGCGCTCGTAACGCGTACCCGGGAACGGATTAAATGGAATCAAGTTGACCTTGCCGGCGTCCTTGGACTGCACCGCATTGTCGAACTGACGCATCAGTCTTGCCAGCTGGCGCGCATGCTCCGGCTGGTCGTTGATGCCCTTCATCAAGGTGTATTCGAACGTCACCGAGTCGCGCTTCTTGCTGCCGCGCAGATATCGCGCGCACGACTCCATCAACTCGGCGATCGGGTATTTCTTGTTCAGCGGGACCAGGGTTTCGCGCAGCGCGTCATTGGCCGCGTGCAGCGACACCGCCAGCGAGACGTCGCTTTCAGTGGAGAGCCGGTCGATCATGGGCACCAGGCCGGAGGTCGACAGCGTCACCCGCTTGCTGGCCAGCCCGTAGCCAAGGTCGTCGCGCATCACGCTCATCGCGCGCACGACGTTATCGAAATTCATCAGCGGCTCGCCCATGCCCATCATCACCACGTTGGTGAGACGGCGCTGCTGGTGCGGCACATTGCCCAGATGGCGCGCCGCCACCCACACCTGGCCGATGATTTCGGCAGTGGTGAGGTTGCGGTTGAAGCCCTGGGTGGCAGTTGAACAAAAGCTACAGTTCAAACCGCAGCCGACCTGGGAGGACACGCACAGCGTGCCGCGGCCCTTGTCGGGGATATACACGGTTTCGATGGCGTTCTTGCCGTCGGTCCCCATGGCCAGCAGCCATTTGTGGGTGCCGTCGGTCGAAGGCTTATCGAACACGACATTCGGGACGAGGACCTCGGCATGCTGGTGCAACTTCGCACGCAGCGCCTTGCCGAGGTCCGTCATATGGTCGAAATCGGTGACGTAGCGATGGTGAATCCACTTCATCACCTGATGGGCACGGTAACGCGCCTCGCCGAGCGTGTCGGCGAAGAAGCGCTCCAGACCCTCACGATCGAGGTCGAGCAGATTCTGCTTGCGCGGTTCCGACGTCCGGACGGGAACGTCCTGCAACACGGAGGGGATCACGACCTCATTCACGATTCGACTCTCTCGGCCTCAGCGCGAGACCACTTCGGTTGCGGCAAAGAAATACGCGACTTCGTTAGCGGCGTTCTCGACCGAATCCGAGCCGTGGGCGGCATTGGCATCGATCGAATCAGCGAAGTCGGCGCGGATGGTGCCCGGCGCAGCGTCCTTGGGATTGGTCGCGCCCAGCAGGTCGCGGTGTGCGGCAACGGCGTTCTCGCCTTCCAGCGCCTGGATCATCACCGGGCCGGAGATCATGAATTCCACCAGCGCATTGAAGAACGGACGCTCGCGGTGCACGGCGTAGAAGCCTTCGGCTTCGCGGCGCGACAGCTGCTTGTACTTGGCGGCCACAACCTTCAGGCCAGCCTTCTCGAAGCGACTGTAGATTTCACCGATGACGTTCTTGGCAACGGCGTCGGGCTTGATGATGGACAGGGTGCGCTCCAGCGCCATGGGAAGTTCTCCGTTGGGCGGGCCACTGAAGGCCCGAGGTTATCATGAAAAAAAAACGCGTCAAAACGCGGGCTTAGGCTTCTTTGCGATGGTCAATTCTATCCCGTCGCAGATCCGTTTGCACACCGCCCCCTGAATCGTGCTGCATTGCGACATGACCTGCCGGCAACTACAGTCCGTAGACTCAAACAATCGTTTGATTGAGCTTTAGTACCGCGCATGCCCAAGTCCGCCCACTTCTCCACGAAGGACCGCATTCTCGGTGCGGCCGAGGAGCTGTTCGCCCAGCACGGGTTCGCCGGCACGTCGCTGCGCCAGCTGACCACTCAGGCCGACGTCAATATCGCTGCGGTCAATTACCACTTCGGCTCCAAGGAAAACCTGGTCAACGAGGTGTTCCGCCGGCGCATGGACGAGATGACCACGGCGCGGTTGCAGCAGCTGGAAGCGGCAAAGAAGTCGCAACCCGGCGAGCTCACCGCGGTACTGGCGGCGTTTGTCGAGCCGGCGCTGGCAATGGCGCAGGACCGCCAGAACGGCGGCGCCTTCGTTCGCGTGATCGCACGCGCCTACGCGGAAAAAAACGACAACTTGCGCAAGTTCCTGTCCGATCACTACGGCCATGTCCTGCGCGAATTCGGCAAGGCCATCACCGGCTGCGTGCCGGGCCTGAGCAAGGAAGAGCTGTACTGGCGACTGGACTTCCTCGCCGGTGCGCTGACCTATGCCATGGCCGATTTCGGCCTCATCAAGCGGCCTGCGGGCGTCAGCGAGGCCGATCACCGCGCGCGTGCCGCGCGCGAACTCATTCGTTTCGCGGAACCCGGTTTCCGTGCTCACTCCACACCGTAAACGTTCCTCAAGAGGCTTATCGCTATGTCCAATCCGTTGCTAGTTCGTCGCGCCGCCGTGCTCGGTGCCGGCGTCATGGGCGCGCAGATCGCCGCCCACCTCACCAATGCCGGTGTCGACACCGTGCTGTTCGACCTGCCCGCCAAGGAAGGCCCGGCCGACGGCATCGTGCTCAAGGCGATTGCCAATCTCGGCAAGCTGAGCCCTGCACCGCTCGCCAGCAAGGCGCTGGCCGAGGCGATCACGCCGGCCAACTACGAGAGCGGCCTGGAACAACTGCGCCATTGCGATCTGATCATCGAAGCGATCGCCGAGCGCATGGATTGGAAGCAGGACCTGTACAAGAAGATCGCCCCGTTCGTCTCCGCGCATGCCGTGCTGGCGTCCAATACCTCGGGCCTGGGCATCAACAAGCTCGCCGACGTGCTGCCGGAGCAGCTGCGCCATCGCTTCTGCGGCGTGCATTTCTTCAATCCGCCGCGCTACATGCACCTGGCCGAGTTGATCCCGGCCAAGGGCACCGACAAAGCCGTGCTCGAAGGCCTGGAAGCGTTCCTGGTCACCACGCTCGGCAAGGGTGTTGTGTATGCCAAGGACACGCCGAATTTCATCGGCAACCGCATCGGCGTGTTCTCGATCCTGTCCACCATCCACCACACGCAGCAATTCGGCCTGGGCTTCGATGAGGTCGATGCGCTGACCGGCCCGCTGGTCGGTCGCCCGAAGTCGGCAACCTACCGCACCTCGGACGTGGTCGGCCTGGACACCATGGCGCACGTGATCAAGACCATGGGCGACACCCTGCCGGACGACCCGTGGCACCAGTATTTCACCTCGCCCAAGTGGCTGGATGCGCTGATCGCCAAAGGTGCGCTGGGCCAGAAGGTCGGCGCCGGCATCTTCCGCAAGGTCGGCAAGGATATCGTGGTGGTCGATCTGGAGAAGCAGGACTACCGCCCGGCAGATCGCGTCGCTGCGCCGGAAGTGGTGGATATCCTCAAGATCAAGAACCCGGCCGAAAAGTTCGCCACGCTGCGCGAGAGCGAGCACCCGCAGGCGCAGTTCCTGTGGGCCACGTTCCGCGACCTGTTCCACTACAGCGCCGTCCATCTGGCCGATATCGCCGAAACCGCGCGCGATGTGGATCTGGCGACCCGCTGGGGCTACGGCTGGTCGCTGGGCCCGTTCGAAACCTGGCAGGCCGCCGGCTGGAAGCAGGTGGCGCAGTGGATTGCCGAAGACATTTCCAATGGCAAGAGCATGAGCAGCGCGCCGCTGCCGAACTGGGTGTTCGATGGTCGCGACGGCGTGCATGGCGCCGAAGGCTCGTACAGCCCGGCGCGCGATGCCAAGCTGCCGCGTTCGGCATTGCCGGTGTACACGCGTCAGCGCTTCCCCGATCCGTTGCTGGGCGAGCAGTTCTCGCCCGGCGAAACCGTGTTCGAAAACGACGGCGTGCGCATGTGGCATGACGGCGACGACATCGCGGTGGTCAGCTTCAAGACCAAGATGAACACCGTCTCCGACCACGTGCTCAACGGCTTGCAGGACGTCGTTGGTCGCGCCGAGAAGGACTTCGCTGGTCTGGTGATCTGGCAGCAGAAAGAGCCCTTCTCCGCCGGTGCCGATCTGACCGGCGCGCTTGGCCTGCTGCAGGCCGGCAAGGTCGATGCGTTCGAAGCGCTGGTCGCCAACTTCCAGGCCACCAGCCAGCGCATCAAGTACGCACAGGTGCCGGTGATTTCGGCCGTGCGCGGTCTGGCACTGGGCGGCGGTTGCGAATTCCAGATGCACAGCGCCAAGACCGTCGCCTCGCTGGAAAGCTACATCGGCCTGGTCGAAGCCGGCGTCGGCTTGCTGCCGGCTGGCGGCGGCTTGAAGGAGATCGCGGTGCGTGCGTCGATTGCCGCAGGTCCGGGCGGCGATGTGTTCGCCGAGTTGAAGAAGACCTTCGAAACCGTGGCAATGGCCAAGGTCTCCAACTCGGCGGTCAACGCCCAGGAACTTGGCCTGCTGCGTGCCACCGACAAGGTCGTGTTCAACAGCTTTGAGGCGCTGCACATCGCCAAGGCCGAGGCACGCGCATTGGCCGAGGGCGGCTACCGCGCCCCGCTGCCGGCACGCCGCATCCAGGTCGCCGGCGACGTCGGCATCGCCACCTTCAAGATGCTGCTGGTCAACATGCTGGAAGGCCGCTTCATCAGCGAATACGACTACGAGATCGCCACCCGCATCGCCACGGTGGTCTGCGGCGGCGAAGTGGATCGCGGCGCGCTGGTGGACGAAGAATGGCTGCTCAAGCTGGAGCGCAAGCACTTTGTCGAACTGGCCCAGCAGGAAAAAACCCAGGCGCGGATTGGGCACATGCTCAAGACGGGGAAGCCGTTGAGGAACTGAGATGCGGGATTGGGGATTCGCAACGGCGATTCCCCAGCCCTGCACGAGCTTCGCTTCCACCAAATTTATCCGCCGGGTTGGACCATTCGGACATCGGGATTCGCTTTGACGAATCCCAAATCCCAAATCCCGAATCCCGAATCCCGGCCATCGGAGATAGCCAAATGAGCAAGCAGATTCAAGACGCCTATATCGTTGCCGCCACGCGTACGCCGGTGGGCAAGGCGCCGAAAGGCGTGTTCCGCAACACCCGTCCCGACGACATGCTGGCGCACGTGCTGCGCGCGGTGGTGGCGCAGGCGCCGGGCATCGACACCTCGCGCATCGACGACGCCATCATCGGCTGCGCCATGCCCGAGGGCGAGCAAGGCATGAACGTGGCGCGTATCGGCGTGCTGCTGGCAGGCCTGCCGAATTCGGTGGCCGGTCAGACCATCAACCGGTTCTGTTCGTCCGGCATCCAGGCCATCGCCATGGCGGCCGACCAGATCCGTCTGGGCAATGCCGATCTGATGCTGGCCGGCGGCACCGAGTCGATGTCGATGGTGCCGATGATGGGCAACAAGGTGGCGATGTCGCCGAGCGTGTTCGCCGACGACCATGTGGCCATTGCCTATGGCATGGGCATCACCGCCGAGAAGGTCGCAGAAGAATGGAAGGTGTCGCGCGAAGATCAGGATGCCTTCGCACTGGCCTCGCATCAGAAGGCCATCGCCGCGATTGCCGCCGGCGAGTTCCGCGACGAAATCACCCCGTACGAAATTCACTCGCATCAGCCCGATCTGGCAGGCAACGTCATCGCGCTGCGCAAGCACCTGGTCGATACCGACGAAGGCCCGCGTCCGGATAGCTCGCTTGAAGGCCTGGCCAAGCTGCGCCCGGTGTTCCGCAACGGCCAGTTCGGCGGCAGCGTCACCGCCGGTAACTCCTCGCAGATGAGCGATGGCGCCGGCGCGGTGCTGCTGGCGTCGGAACAGGCGATCAAGGATTACGGCCTGACCCCGCTGGCGCGTTTCGTCAGCTTCTCGGTCGCCGGTGTACGCCCGGAAGTGATGGGCATCGGCCCGATCGCTGCGATTCCCAAGGCGCTCAAGCAGGCCGGCATGACCAAGGGCCAGATCGACTGGATCGAGCTCAACGAAGCCTTCGCCGCGCAGGCACTGGCGGTGATCCGCGATAGCGAGCTGGATCCGTCCAAGGTCAATCCGCTGGGCGGCGCCATTGCGCTCGGCCATCCGCTGGGCGCCACCGGCGCGATCCGTGCTGCCACGCTGGTGCATGGCCTGCGCCGTCTGCAGCAGAAGTACGGCATGGTCACCATGTGCATCGGCACCGGCATGGGCGCGGCTGGCATCATCGAAGCGCTGTAAGGACCAACGCCCGAGCCACCCTGGCGGGTAGATCAGGATGCTACAGCGGCCGGAGAGCCATCGCTCGCCGGCCGTTTTCCATGCGGATGAATGGCGTCGGACCAAGCGACTGTGGATTCCCTGGCGGTCTGGACAGGACCGCGCACCAAGATTACTCTCGGGATTCGGAGATGGCGTTCCTCCGCGCAGTTCCATCAAACCGTAGCGATTGCTACTGATGACGCCTACAAGAACTCTGGCTCGGTCCGGGGATTGTAGGCGTGTTCGTGCTCACATCTCCCTGCCGTGCCAGCCCTCATGTCCACAGACGATAGGCTGCCATGTCACGATTTCGTCGCCCCGAGCACCTCGACCTTTTCACTCATCTCGCCAAGTGGCTGGTGATTGCCAGCATTGTCGCGGCGCTGGCCGGCACCGCTTCGGCATTTTTCTTGTGGGCACTGGATTGGGCCACCAATTGGCGCCCGGCACATCCGCGCGCGATTTGGCTGTTGCCGCTGGCCGGTTTTGCGGTCGGGCTGGTGTATCTGCTGCTGGGGAAGCAGGTGGATGCGGGCAATAACCTGATCATCGACGAAATCCAGGACCCCAAGAAGCTGGTGCCGCTGCGCATGGCGCCGCTGGTGATGGGAGGCACGGTGGTCTCCCACCTGTTCGGCGCATCAGTCGGCCGCGAAGGCACCGCGGTGCAGATGGGTGCCGCACTCGCCGACCAGCTCACCCGCCTGCTGCGCCTGCGCAACGAAGACCGGCGCATGGTGCTGATGGCCGGCATCAGCGCCGGCTTCGCTTCGGTGTTCGGCACCCCGTTGGCCGGTGCCATCTTCGGGTTGGAGGTGCTGGCCATCGGACGATTGCGCTACGACGCCCTGCTGCCCTGCGCGGTGGCCGCCATCGTGGCCGACCAGGTCTGTCTGGCCTGGGGTATTCACCACATCCATTACCCGATCGGTCAAATCGTCCCGGTCGGGATCGGCAGCGTACTGGCGGTCATGGCAGCCGGCATGCTGTTCGGTCTGGTCGGCATGCTGTTTGCCACCGTGACCCATCGCCTGGGCAATGTGAGCAAACGCGCCATCGGCTACGCTCCGCTGCGCCTGCTCCTGGGCGGCTGCATCATCGCACTGGCGGTGTGGGGACTCGGCACGCAACGCTATATCGGTTTGGGAATTCCTGAGATTGTGCGCGCCTTCCACGAACCCATGGCGCCCTGGGATTTTCTGGGCAAGCTGTGCTTCACGGCCGTCTCGCTGGGAACCGGCTTCAAGGGCGGCGAGGTGACGCCACTGTTTTACATCGGCGCCACGCTGGGCAATGCGCTTGCACCGTTACTGCATCTGCCCTTTCCGATGTTGGCTGGGATCGGTTTTGTGGCTCTATTTGCAGGCGCATCCAATACGCCGATTGCATCCACGCTCATGGCGGTCGAGCTGTTCGGTGCCGATATCGCGCCGCTTGCCGCAATCGGTTGCATCACTGCCTATCTGTTTTCAGGCCATACCGGGATCTACCACGCGCAACGCATCGGTCACGGCAAGCACGATCGACACAGTGCGGGGCTGGAGGACACCCTGCGTCTTGCCGACCTGCAAGCACGGCGGCGGCTCATCCGGCGCACGCCAGACAACGCTGCCAGCGAGAAGCGGACATGAGCCTGCCAGAGCACCCCAGCGTTCTGCGCCTGTACTTCGCCGCCGGCACCCGCGCCAGGCCTAGCCGGTTCTTGCACCGGCTGGGCGCTCCGGCTTTGGCGCGCCATCTGCTACACGCTGCAAGGCGCAGTGGCATCGCGCAGGCCGTCTTGCTGCATGTGGATTCGGACTATCTCGCGGGACAAGCACAGATGTTCCATCATCATCCGGAACTGGCCCACATGCGCCACCGACAATGCCTGGAACTGATCGATAGTCAGGCGCACCTGCACGGCTTTTTGGATGCGCATCGCGACGAGCTACGAGATGTGCGCGCAGTGCTGTTGTGCTGCTGCGAAATTCGCTGACACACTACAGACCAAGCCCCGGAGAAGCCATGTGACACCAATCTATACCATCGCCGCCATTTCGCTGGGCGCCAGTCTGGGAGCGCTGGCTCGATACGGGCTAGGCCTGGCTCTCAACGCCATCTTCCCTCCGCTGCCGATCGGAACACTCGCAGCAAATCTCATCGCCGCCTATGTGGTCGGCGTGACCATCGCCTATGTCGGCACCGTACCCGGTCTTTCGCCGCTGTGGCGTCTGTTTATGATCACCGGCCTGGCGGGAGGGCTGTCCACGTTCTCCACCTTTACTGCCGAGTTGTTTTCGCTGCTGCGTGAAGGAAGGCTTGGGATGTCGACCGGCATGCTCGGCCTGCACGTCGGCGGCTCGCTCGCGTTGCTGATGCTGGGCATGCTGACCATTGGCCTGTTGCGCAAGTCATCATTGGGAATTGCCGAATGAAGGGTTATCAACTTACGTTTTTCACCAGCCAAGGTGCCCGCCATGGGCATGCAGCGCTCTGCGACTGGGTATTGGAAACCGCACGCGACTGTGGTGCCAGCGGCGGTACCGTCGTGAGCGGCCAGGAAGGCTTTGGCCACGCAGGGCTGTTGCATTCAGCGGGTTTTTTCGAATTGGCCGACCAACCACTGACGATCATGATTTGCGCAGACGCATCAGCTTGCGAGCGTTTATTTGCACGCATCGCCGATGAAGACGTTGCACTGCCCTACGTCAAGACGCCAGTAGAATTCGGGCGGGTCGGCAGGTTGACGCTCGACTGAAGTCAAGCTTCGCCCGCGCTTACTGGCGGCATCATGTCTGGCTCTTGGATCCACGCTTTTCCGCGCGCGCCTGCCCCCTGGTTTCGCGCAACCGGTCCAGCTTTTCTTTCAGCTTGATCTCCATCCCGCGCGGCATCGGGTTGTAATACACGCGCTCGCCCATCGCATCCGGGAAGCCGGTCTGATCCAGCGCGATGCCGCCTTCGGCATCATGGTCGTATTGATAGTCCTGGCCGTACCCCAGCGTCTTCATCAGCTTGGTCGGTGCGTTGCGTAGATGCAGCGGCACTTCTTGCGTACCGGTGGCACGCACTTCTGCCCTGGCCTGATTGAAGGCAGCGTAGCCGGCATTGGATTTGGCGGTGCTGGCCAGGTACAGCACCAGCTGTGCGAAGGCCAGCTCGCCTTCCGGGCTACCGAGGCGCTCGTAGATGTCCCATGCCTCCAGCGCCATTCCCTGCGCACGCGGATCGGCCAGGCCAATGTCTTCGATCGCCATGCGGGTCAGCCGTCGCGCCAGATACGTCGGGTCGCAGCCGCCATCGAGCATGCGCGTCAACCAATACAGCGCTGCATCCGGGTTGGAACTGCGTACGGATTTATGCAGTGCCGAAATCTGGTCGTAAAACTGCTCGCCGTTCTTGTCGAACCGACGCGTGCGGTCGGCCAGCACCTGCAACAAGGTTCGCGGTGTGATCTCGCCACCCTCTCCCGTCGCCAGTTCCGCAGCAATTTCCAGCAGGGTCAGTGCCCGGCGCACATCGCCATCGGCAGCGCTTGCGATTTCCAGCAGCGATGCCTCGCTGACCTGGATCGTTTGCTGGCCTAAACCACGCTCTGCATCGTGCAAGGCCCGCTGCAGGGCTTCGACGATGTCCTGCGGCGACACGCCTTCCAGCACATGCACGCGGCAGCGCGACAGCAACGCGGAGTTCAACTCAAAGGAAGGGTTTTCAGTGGTCGCGCCGACGAACAGAATCGTGCCGCGCTCGATGTGCGGCAAGAACGCGTCCTGCTGCGCCTTGTTGAAGCGATGCACTTCATCGACAAACAACACTGTGCGACGGCCGCCTGCAAAACGTTGGGCGGCCTCGGCCAGCACCTGGCGCACTTCCGGTAAGCCCGACAGCACCGCCGAAATCGCATTGAATTCCGCGTCGGCGTAGTGCGCCAGCAACAAGGCCAGGGTGGTCTTGCCGCAGCCAGGCGGGCCCCACAGGATCATCGAATGCACGCGACCGGATTCGACCGCGCGGCGCAAAGCACTATCGGGAGCCAACAAGCGCTTCTGGCCCACCATGTCGTCCAGCGTGCGCGGCCGCATCCGCTCTGCCAACGGCCCCATGGCGCTGCGATCGACATGCAGCAGATCAGGCGTAACCGAGTCGGGACGTTTGCGTTTGCTCACACTGCATTCTAACGCCTGCGTCGGGGCCACGTTCCACAACGCAGTGTTCGCCCACCGCTGGCAGACGCGCTGACATTCTCTTTCCAGGCGACCACTTCGCGCAGCTGCAATGCCTCGAACGCGCTGCGCAATATTGTTATTAAGTAACAATTGACCGCATGTGTCGCTTGCCTGCACCCGGCATTGGCCGCAAGCGGCGCAAGCACCAGCGACACGTTCAGCGCACGGATTCCACCATGCCCCGCATTCCGCTCCGCCCCTCCGCCATTGCCGCTTGCCTTCCAGGAATGGCCGAGACAATCTCGCATCCATCCGGACCTTCGGCAAAGCGGCAGACGCACAACAAACTGGCGACACCCGATCCACGTGCGTTCGAAGCAGAACTGATCCAGGCACAGGACGATCCGCTGGACTGGTCCGCGACGCTGCTTGAGCAAGCGTCGCAGGCAAGTGTCGTCGAGCCCGGATTGAAAGCAGCACCCAAACGCAGACACACGCTCCTGCGGCCCTGCGGGAAGGCCGCAGAGCTACTGGGCATGAGTAGTGGCGCGCCCGAACCACACGCGACGCTGCTGCGCTATTCCTCTGTGCAGTGCGAGCGGAACCGACCAGCCGATCCATCGGACAGCCACGCCAGTGCCGCACGTTCTCCACAAGCAGCGCTGCCGCCGCCCAATGCCAGCCAGGATCTCAATGGGGCGTTGATACGCCGGCTGGAGCAATCCAATCACGACCTGGCCGCACGGATTTCCCAGCGTCGTCGCGACGAATTGAAGTACGCACATGCACAGACGCTACAGGCCGCACGCGAGCAGCTGGCGTTGAGAGCCCGGCGGGCGGCCAATCTCAGCGACAGCATCAGCGTGCTGACGCGCGAACGCGCCGCGCTGCTGCAACAGCTGCATGGATGCAATGTGCAAACCGATGCGGTGTCGGCGGCGATGCAAGATCTTCAGGCCAATATTCTTTCTGCACGCGCCGCGTTGCATGCGCTACCGGTCGATCCGCAGTTGCGCGCTGTCGTGACGCACGCATCGCAAAGCGCGGCCAATACGCATCAGAGCGCCGATTCCTCACCACTGCAGCTCACCTGCACTCGCCTTGAAAACGCATTGCGTGACGCGCGCGCGCGCGGCGATGCGCTGGCCAAGGCGGTCTTCTTCGGCCGCGGCTCGGCGCAGGCAACAGAAGCGGAGCAAGCACTCGCGCGTACGAATGCGCAGATCGATCAGCTACAGAGCGCGTATGCACAAGCGCGCGATGCGTTGCAGTCGGATCAAGCAAGTAGTTCTACCAGTGCGCCGGCATCTCGCACGCTTGCGTCTCACCTTGCCGCAGAGCAGAGCCAAGAAATCCAGGCACTGCGCACTCAGCTGGCGCGCGACGAACAGATGCTGTCCCTGCAAAGCGTGCATGCCGAGCGCTGCCAGCGGAATGCGCGGCGCCTACAGGAGCGCCTCGTCCAGGTCGAGGCAACACTGAAGCAAGCGCAGCATTCATCGCGGGTCAACACAAAGGAGTTGTGGCAGCAGGACCACACAGTCAGCGCGCTGGAAGCCGCGGACGGCGACATGCAGCGCGCGGTGGAAACTGCAGCGGCACAGTCGCCGGCCGATGAGGCTAGGCGCGCACCTGACGATAGCGTCGCCGAAGCCATGGCGGCACTGCTCGATGCCCTACCCGGCTTCCGCGAGGACACGATCGGTCCCATGAGTCGACAGGTCCTGCGCACCTGGGCCGACGGTCTGCACAGACGCAGCGCTGCATTCGGGACCGACGCCTTGCAGCCGGTCGACGCATTGAACATTGCCCTTCAGGCGTTATCGATCGCCAGCCAGAGCGATGCCACGACGGCGGCCAACGTGCTGCAACGCCTGGGCGAGGTGCAGTTGCGCGAGCTGATTCCGCCACCACAGGTCTCCAACGCTGCCGAGGCAGTCCCGCCGATGGAGGCCGTGACCACCTGCGTCGGCTTGTTGGTCAGCGTTCCGCGCGGAATGCAGGTTCTGTTGCACATGCTGCGCGAAGAACCCACATCCCCAGCCAGGGAGTGGCTGGAAGCGGCGCAGGTCCATCTGCGCGCCAGCCACCGGCTTGCATTGACGCCGGACGCAGAACAGGCCGAACGCGCCTGGTTGGCCGATGCGCAGATGGGAGCGCGCCATGCCGTGCATGGTGCAACGCCGCTGCAGGGCCTGCAGTCTGCAACGGATGCCCAGCGCAGCGCATTCCATGCCATCCGCAACGGTTATGAAACCACGCGGGCTGGTTCGCCTTATGCGCGCGTCAACGCAAGCCTGCAGATGTTTGCGCAGTGGGCGGTAGCAGGCGGCCAAACGCGGGGCAAGCGCGCCCTCAATCCTTTCAACGCACTCAAGCTGGGAATGAAGGTCGGCGCCTCCGAAGCACTGCCGACTGCTGGGCGGCGTGCCAACGACGCTTTTCGCGAGGCGGCCGGCCACTTGAGCAACTGGCTCGTTGCGCGTCGCCACATTCAAATGACGTGCGGGCAGTTGCCGTCGCAGGACGAGCTGGCGATGCAGGCGCTTGCGGAATGCGTGCAATGGCTCCCGCACGAGCAGAGTGCGACCGAACTGATCTTCACTGCCAAGGTGTTGGCCGAGATCGAACAGCGCGCTCGGGAGCTGCAGGACTCGGTGACTGCCTCCCTGAGCACAACCGATGCTCGGCAACCGGCGGCGTGCCATCCGGCGATCGCGTCCGCCTGGGTTGCGCTACGTACCAGCAGCATGCGCCTGCCGGAAACGCTGCGCCTGATCCAACGCGGCCTGCTCGACCACGCCATACAGCCGAACGACACACCGGCAGGCGCAGCGCCATTGGATAAGGAACTGGCTTCGGTAGCGCGCAACCACTTTCATCAGGCCGTTGGTAACGCCAGCCGCTTTTTGCATGAGGGCGACACATCCCGCGTCAGGTCACCACGCGCGCTATTCGCCTGCCTGCGCAACGTGATGGAACGATTGGAATGGCGCGATAAGCTGCGGATCACCGAGCAACGGGTGATCGGGCTCAATACCACACCGCTGTCGGCCGCGCTTGCGATCATCCCCAGCGGCCTGGGACTGAAACTATCGGCAGGCGGTCAAGTCAGTTCTGATCGCTCGGTGGAGATTTACATGGGACGGACCGGGCTGTCGCTGCAGATAGGACAGCAGAAGGCACGTCAATTCCAGGCCAGCACGGGCATTAGCGCGGGCGTGCTGCTGCCGGGCACCGAACACGCACCGGTGGGTATCACAGGCGCAGCCGAGTGGCGCATCAAAAAGGAATCGGGCATCGAACATGGCGTGCAGATCCGCGTGCCACGTCGGGGCAAAGGCCAGGAATTGGAGCAACGCGCGCAATTCCTGGCCATGTTTGAACATCTGCTGCAACTTGCCGAGCAATCCGGCGGCGATACCGCCCAGCTGACCGAGCGCGATTTTCTGGCGGAGTTGCTGGCACACCACCCCAGCATCACAGTCGGCCTGATCGGCCATGCAGAGCGCAACTCTTCGACCACCGAATCCAGCGTCAGCGTCGCCGCGGGCGTGAGGGTGGGAAACATGGACGGCCGACCGCGTCGCGCGACCCTGGGTGCTTCGCTCGGCCTCAAAGCACGACGGGAAACGTCCCGTTCGCAGACGCCGATCGAAGGCTACATGACAATGGTGCTAAAGGATTCCACTGCGCAATCCAGGGTAGATATCGCAGGGCGCGCATCGGCCAGTCTCGTCGCCCAGCAGTGGACGCAGCCAAGCGCTGGCAATGCACCGCCTAGCCCCGTTGCGCGGCTGTCCATGGCCTCGCTCGATCTCGGCTATAGCAGAGAATTGCACTTGGCCGGCAGCAACACGTTCTCTACCTTGTGGATGTTCAATAACGAAATCGATCCGGTGCGCACCGATCGTGGCTTCGAATTCTTCAACTTCGCATCGTTCGAACGCGAAGTGAAACGCAACTGGCAGTTATGGACCCACTACGGAATCTCCAAACTGCAAGGCAAGGTCGACGACCAGCGGCTCTACATGGTGGCCGAGCGACAGTTGCAGGACTTCATAGACCGGGTCCGCATCCATATGCAAGACAACAAATTCGCCTCGCTGATCGTGGACTGGGTGTTGCAGGCAGAAGCCGCGCCACGTCTGGACGCATTGCGCGCGCAGGCCCAGCTATTGCGGGTCGCCGGATGCGAAGCGCAAGCGGCGGAAGCCGATCGCGCCTTCGATGAACTGATCAACCACCCAAGCATCTGGGAACCGACGATCTTGATCTTGCGCGAAAAGGGAAAACGCCAACGCGAACGCGGAATCGATTTCTTCGTCAAACGCCAGACCAACCAATCCGCCGAAGCGATGCGGACGGTCGGTCAATGGATTCCCTACGAGCCAGTCCCGTAGCGTTACCGGTGCCATCCTAACGGTGCAGTTTCGGTCACATCACAACGACTGCTGCGCCCATGGAAGGACCGACCGATCGCTACGCCTTCATGCCGGGCATCCCGCAGACGCGCTAATGCGCGTCGCCCACCACATCCACGCCCTGGGCTGGCGTATAGCGGAAAGTGTCTGCCGCAAAGGCCGGGTTGCGCTTCCAACCGCTGAAGCTGATCGTAGTGCGCTGACCGACCGCATCCACAACTTCCATCTTGGCCAGGCCATCCTTGCCGAACCCCAGCGAGGCCATCTGGAAGCTGGCGTCGGTGTCGACCTTGGGCGTCAACGACAACCACTGCAGCCCATCGCGCGGCGCGGCTTCTTCGCTGACGTCGTACTTCTTGTCCAGAAGTGCCGGGTTGATCAATGCGACCAACGGGCTGTTCTGTTCTTCGCTGCCTTGTGCGCGCACCGTGACCTGCTCCAGATCGGGGTCGAACACCCAGACCTTCTTGCCATCGGCCACGATCAGCTGCCTGTAGGGCTTGGCATATTCCCAACGGAACTGGCGCGGTGTTGCCAGCGCAACCCGCCCGCTCGAATTTTCCTTGACCTTGCCATTGGCGTCGGTCACGCGCTGGCTGAACTGTCCATCCAGCCCCTTCAAGCCACGCGTAAAGGTGTCCAGTTCCTGGCGCGCAGCGGCAAAGGCGGTGCTGGCGAACAGAGCAGTGGCAAGAACGGCATAACGGAGCTGGCGATGCATCGCGGTCTTCCAGAAGGACATGCGTAGATTCTGATGCTTCATGGATGAATGGGCGAGCGCTATTGCACGAGATGTCCAGATCGCGACACGTGCGCGGCGATCCGGCTCAGTGCGCGGTCTGCACCTTGGACAAATCGCCATACACGATCTGCCCGCGAAAGCCGCGCCGCACCTGCTGGTACAACTCGCGGAACGCGCGGTAATCCTGCGGCTGGCACAACGCCTGCGGCCCACGCACGGCGGCGCGCTGCAAGCGATGCACGGCGGTCACCGTCTGCCCATCGCGTGTCCAATCGACCACATATTCGCCAGCGGCATTGCGGAAGGTGCTGCTGCGCGGGATGGCGATGATCGGCACCGTGTCGGGGAAGCTCACCACGTAGGTTTCTTCGCGCACGCTGTCGTTGCAGTAGAACGGGGTCAGATTCTCTTCGGCCGAGGTGGTGGTGTAGATCGCGCGGATCGATTCGGCACCGGGCATGTCCGGCAAGGTCATGCCGCCGACCACGGAAAAATCCACCGCATCCTTGGCCTGGAAGGCGTAGCGGTAGTTGAATGGCGCATCCAGATCCAGCGGGTCGCCCTGGATCAGCAGATCGCCGGTGCCGTCGAAACCGGACTGAGCGAGGATCGACTCTTCGATGCGGTTGCGATTCTGCGCATTGAGCTGCACGAACATCGCGCGTAAGCCCACTTCGCCGGTCTGCCCGCTGTCGAGCGTGGTCATGCCCTGCAGGCCGCCTTGCGGCGTGAAGCGGTATTCAGTGCGGGCAACATAGCGATTGACCTTGCGGTCGTTAGGCGGGGTCTGCGTCACCTTGCCGTCGCGCGTATGCACCACCGGCGCACCGAGATCGCCGGCCGGCAACTGGCCGAAGCGCGCATATGAGTTGGTCGAATCGACATACAGATCGAACGCGGGAATGTAGGTAATGGCGTGATTGAAGCGGCCCAGCACCGGAATGTCCGGCAGCGTCGAGCCGCCCTCGGCGCCGATCAGCACTGGCGTGCTGGCGATGCCCTTGGCCGCAAGCAAAGCTTCCAGGATCACGGTGTGGTCTTTGCAATCACCGTAATGGTTGGCCAGGATGCTGTCGGCACTGTTGGGCTCCAGCCCGCCATTGCCCAGATACACCGCGACATAGCGGATGTTGCGCGCGACCCAGGCGTAGAGCGCGGCTGCCTGCGCACGCGGTGCGTCGATGCCGTGGGTCAGCTCATCGGCCAGCGCCTGGATCGCCGGGGTCACCGCAGCGGCGCGCCCGCCCTTGACGTGATACGCCAGGCCCATCTGCGACCAGCTATCGAAGGTACTCGCCATCAAGGTGGGGCTGAACTCCCAGGTGGCCGCACTCCAGTTCTGATTCTTCATCGGCGCGGTGCGCTGGTAGCGCCACTCCCAGCGCGCCTGGTCGCCACGCACGACCGGCTTGGTCCCCCCCTGCAACCCACGCACCGACAGATGCATCGGCAGCGACTTCGGCGCCACCAGCGTGACCACCGCATCGTCGTACTGCGCGAACACGCTGAAGGTCTCCCACAGGCTGAAATAGCCGGGGAAATACGGCGTGCTCTGCGCTCGCCGCACCCGGTAGACGATGCGCGCGCCCGGCGCCAGATTCGGGAACACCACGACCTTGACCTTGCGGTCGGCATACATCGCCGCCGAGGCGCTGGAATAGCTTTCCTGGGTGTAGATCTTGTCGGCCGCCACATCCTGGCGCAGCCCTTCGACCGTGACGGTATACGCCTGCAGCACTTCCAGCGTTTCCATCTTCTCGCTGTAACTCAGCCGGACCTGGCTGAACTGCTCCACCGCCGACTTTGTCTTGAGCAGGATCTCGTACTCGTCGGTCTCTACGCTGCTAGCGTCGGCGCGCACTTCGTAATCGGCGCGATAGCGCACGAAGCTGTCATTGGTGTCGGCCTGCGTGCGTGCCGCAGCGGTGGGCGCGGGCCGTTCCTGGGCTTGGGCCTGCGCGAGCAACGGTACGCACAGGAACAGCACGAGCAACAACAAGGGACGATGCAACATGGATCTCGATCACGGCGGCCGGCGCGGCCCTCACGCACAGGGTAGCCGTTGTGCCCGGCAATGACAGGCACGGGCTTCCAACAATGCCGCATTGCTGCCCGCGGCGAATTTGGTGAATCAGCAGCGCTCCCGACGCAGCGTGTGCACCGATACCGCAGGCACTTACTTCGGCGGCGGCGGCGGTGCCAGGACGGTACGGTCGCCATTGTGCTCGGGCGGGCTGACCACGCCGGCCGCTTCCATCGCTTCGATCAGGCGCGCCGCGCGGTTGTAGCCGATCTTCAAACGCCGCTGCACGCCAGAGATCGACGCACGCCGGGTCTCGGTCACGATGCGCAAGGCTTCGTCGTACAACGGATCCGACTCGTCGCCGCCACCGCCACTGCTTTCCGGCAAGCCGGTCGCACCAACCACGGTGCCATCGCCCATGGTCTGCACTTCGTCCAGCACGCCTTCGACATAAGACACCGGCCCGCTGGCCTTGAGATGCTCGACCACACGATGCACTTCTTCGTCGCTGACGAAGGCGCCATGCACGCGGTCCGGCAATGCGGTGCCCGGCGGCAGATACAGCATGTCGCCGTTGCCCAGCAGCGCTTCGGCGCCGGATTGGTCGAGGATGGTGCGCGAGTCAATCTTTGAACTGACCTGGAACGCCACGCGGGTCGGGATGTTGGCCTTGATCAGGCCGGTGATCACGTCCACCGACGGCCGCTGCGTGGCCAGGATCAGATGGATGCCGGCCGCACGCGCCTTCTGCGCCAACCGGGCGATGAGCTCTTCGACCTTCTTGCCGACGATCATCATCATGTCGGCGAATTCGTCGATGAAGATGACGATGAACGGCAGCGTCTCCAACGGCCGTGGCGCTTCGCCCAGCTCCGGGTTCGGCTTGAACAGCGGGTCCATCATCGGCTGGCCGGCGTCGATGGCATCCTTGATCTTCTTGTTGAAGCCGGCCAGGTTGCGCACGCCCACCGCGCTCATCAGCTTGTAGCGGCGCTCCATTTCGGCCACGCACCAACGCAGGCCGTTGGCGGCCTCCTTCATGTCGGTGACCACCGGCGCGAGCAGATGCGGGATGCCCTGATAGACGCTCAGTTCGAGCATCTTCGGGTCGATCATCAGCATCCGCAGTTCCTTGTGCGACGCCTTGAACAGCAGGCTCAGCACCATCGCATTGACCGCCACCGACTTGCCCGAGCCGGTGGTACCGGCGACCAGCAAATGCGGCATGCGCGCCAGGTCGGCCACGGTCGGCCGGCCGGCGATGTCCTTGCCAAGGGCCAGCGTCAGCGGGCTGGCCGACTTGTCGTATTCCTTGGAGCGCAGCAATTCGCTCAGGAAGATCATCTCGCGGCTGACGTTGGGAATTTCCAGGCCGATTACCGACTTGCCGGGGATCACGTCCACCACACGCACCGACTTCACCGACAACCCGCGCGCGATGTCCTTGTCCAGCGAACTGATCTGGCTGACCTTGATGCCCGGCGCCGGTTCGATTTCGAAGCGGGTGATCACCGGGCCCGGATAGGCCCCGACCACCTGCGCCTCGATACGGAAATCCTTGAGCTTGAACTCGATCTGCCGCGACAGCGTTTCCAGGGTTTCTTCGGAATAGCCCTTGGCTTGCGGCTTGGGATCGTCCAGCAGCGCGAGCGGCGGCAGGTCCGAGCCGTCGGTGCTGACGCCCTGGAACATCGGGATCTGGGTGTCGCGCTTGGCGCGTTCGCTCTTTTCGACCACCACCGCCGGCGGTGGCTCGATCTTCACCGGCTCGCGCTTGGCCTGCTTGACCGCATCGACCTTGCGCACTGCCTCGCGTTCTTCGCGCATCACCCGGGTCTGCTGCCACTCGGTGGCCTGGTGGGTCTTGCGCTGCATCAGCGGCCCCAGCGCCAGCACCCACTTGCCGATGCGCTCCATCACGGCAAACCACGACAAGCCGGTGGCCAGGGTGATCGACACCAGCAGCAGCACCAGCACGAACAGGTTCGCGCCCAAGGCACCGAAGCCTGAGCTGAGCGAGCCGGCCACCAACTTGCCCAGGATGCCGCCGGCCTCGGCCACTTCGCCCTGGAACAGGCGCAGGTGCAGGAAGCCGGTCGAAGAAATCAGGAAGCCCACCATGCCGACCAGGCGCAGGGCCGGCCCCAGGTCGCTCTGGCTCTGCTCCTCGCGTTCGCCGATCAAGGCGATCCAGGCGACCGCCCCCAGCAACACCGGCAGCAGGAAGGCCACATACCCGAACAGCTGCAGCAGCACGTCGGCCGCCATGGCACCGTATCTGCCGCCCATGTTATGGATCGGCGCAACCAGATTGCCGGTGCGCGACCAACCCGGATCGGTCGCCGAATAGGTCAACAGGCTGGCAAGCAAATACAGCAGCAACGGCGCCACCGCGATCAACGCCAGATCGCGCCAGAGCTTCTGCCGCCGCGGATTGTCCGCCACCGCCGCCTTGCGCGCCGACGGTTTGCCTTCTGCGGGCTTGCTGCTGCGTTCGGGAACCTGCTTTGCCACCTGTAGCCAGACCTTAGAAAAATGCTGTTAGTGTTTGATAATAAACGACTGAGGCCACGGTTTCAGCAGTTGCATGCGCACCGACGACCCAGCTGCACAACGCTTAACGAAAAACGCCGCACAAGGCGGCGTCGATTACGCGGGCTGAGCGGAGCATGCCATCTGCGGTTCAAGCAGTTCCATCGCCCCGCCTTGATTCACCGGGTGGGGACCGCCACTCTATGCCGCCACAGGGGCGCGAATTGCTTCGCCTGCCCTACCAATTCCTAGATCGCGATTATACATGAGCGCCTCTTCTGCCAGTCCCGCCAAGCATTCCCGCCTGCTGATCCTGGGCTCCGGCCCGGCCGGCTGGACCGCTGCGGTCTACGCCGCCCGCGCCAATCTCAAGCCGGTAGTCATCACCGGGCTGCAGCAAGGCGGCCAGCTGATGACCACCACCGAGGTAGACAACTGGCCGGGCGACCCCCACGGCCTGATGGGCCCGGACCTGATGACCCGCATGCAGGCGCATGCCGAGCGCTTCGAGACCGAAGTCATCTTCGATCACATCCACACCGCCGACCTGTCGCAACGCCCGTTCCGACTGACCGGCGATGGCGCCGAGTACACCTGCGACGCACTGATCATCGCGACCGGCGCCACTGCCAAGTATCTCGGCATCCCCACCGAAGAAGCCTTCAAGGGACGCGGCGTCTCCGCCTGCGCCACCTGCGACGGCTTCTTCTACAAGGACCAGGACGTGGTGGTGGTCGGCGGCGGCAATACCGCGGTGGAAGAAGCGCTGTACCTGTCCAACATCGCCCGCAAGGTCTACCTGGTGCACCGCCGCGATACGCTGCGCGCCGAGAAGATCATGCAGGACAAGCTGTTCGCCAAGGTGGCCGCCGGCAAGATCGAAACCGTCTGGCACCACGCCATCGACGAGGTGCTGGGCAACGATGCCGGCGTCACCGGTGTGCGGGTCAAGTCCACCATCGACGGCAGCACCCGCGACATCGATGCACATGGTTTCTTCGTGGCGATCGGCCATCACCCCAACACGCAGTTGTTCGATGGCCAGCTGGCGATGAACAACGGCTACCTGGAGATCCGCTCCGGCCTGAACGGTGCAGCGACCGAAACCTCGGTGGCTGGCGTGTTCGCCGCCGGCGACGTGGCCGACCAGCATTACCGCCAGGCCATCACCTCGGCCGGCTTCGGCTGCATGGCCGCGCTGGATGCCGAGCGCTTCCTCGACAAGAGCGCCTGAGATGGTGCCTGATTGCCGGCCGCGCCAAGCGGCCAGCATCGCCGGCGGGCTCACCACATGACGGTGTCCGCTCGCTGGTGCCGCCACCTGCACGAACTTTCGGCTGGCGCCTGGGATGCACTGCACGATGGCACGCATCCATTCATCAGCTACGCATTTCTGCAAGGCCTGGAACGCGAGGGCTGCCTGCGCCCGGATTGGGGCTGGAATCCGCTGCACCTGACCGTGTGGGAGGGCGACACCCTGGTGGCCGCGGCTCCCGGTTACCTCAAGAACAACTCGCACGGCGAGTTCGTGTTCGACCACGCCTGGGCGCATGCGTACGCGCGCTACGGGCAGGAGTATTTCCCCAAGTGGCTGTGCGGGGTGCCCTACTCGCCAGTCACCGGCCCGCGTCTGCTCGGTGCGCCCAAGTGGCGCCGCCACCTGCTGAACGCGATGCGCGAGCTGGTGGAGCGCAGCGGCTTGTCGTCGGCGCATGTGAACTTTTATCTTGAAAATGAAGATGCCGCCTTCGATGCCGACTGGCTGGAGCGCAACGACCTGCAATACCACTGGCACAACGCCAGCGGTTGGAGCGATTTCGAGACGTTCCTGGCGGCGATGGATCACAAGCATCGCAAGAACATCCGACAGGAACGCGCCAAGGTGCAGCGTGCCGGCGTGCAACTGCGTGTGGTGCACGGTGATGAGGCCAGCGGTGCGGATCTGGCCGCGATGTACGACTTCTATCTCAAGACGTTCAATGCGTACGGCAACTCGCCCGCGCTGACGCCAGAGTTCCTGCGCCACCTCGCGCAGCATCTGCCACGCAAGCTGGTGATGTTTCTGGCCGAGCTTGACGGGAAACAGATCGCCGGTGCATTGTGCCTGCGCGGCCACGACACGTTGTACGGTCGCTACTGGGGCGGCGAAGCGCTGCCCGGTCTCCATTTCGAAACCTGTTACTACCAGGGCATCGAATATTGCCTGCGCGAAGGCCTGACCCGCTTCGAGCCTGGCGCACAAGGCCAGCACAAGATCGCGCGCGGCTTCCTGCCGACGCTGGTGCGTAGTCGCCACTGGATTGCCGATCCAGGCTTCCGCGAGCCGCTGGGCGACTGGTGCGCACAGGAGCGGGCCGAGGTCGAGCGGCACGCCGCCACCCTGCTGCGACATTCGCCGTTCCGCCAAGAGTGATCGCCCCTGCGGCGGGTTCTTCACCCATCCCGGGACGGTACAGCCCCCTGACGCCGCACCAATCCCGGCAGCGCCGGACATGTGCCAGCCTTCTGCGCCATCGCGCGCGCGACCCGCTCATCAGCCCTCACCGCAGCCCTTGCGCATGGCCGCGCATTCGCTGTGACTGGTACCGGGTCATTCCGCAGTTGCGGACGCTACCATTGAATATGGTAGCGCTGATTATTGATCCGGGTATTGCGCCTGCACCGGAATCGGCCCATGAAGCACATGGTGTTGGTCACTGGCGGTAGTGACTATGTCGCCTGCCGGTTGGTGAAGCAGTTGCTGGAGGCTGGCGACACCGTGCACGCCACCGTGCGCAGCCTGCGCGCCTGGCCCAAGCTGCGGCCTTTAGGGCAGGACCACCCGGACCAATTGCTGTTGTTCGAAGCAGACCTTCTGGTCCCCGGCTCTTTCGCCGACGCGATGCAGGGCTGCTCGGTGGTGCATCACCTCGCCTCGCCGTTCCTGATGTCGGAAAAGATCAAGAACGGCCGCACCCAACTGCTGGAACCCGCGCTGCAAGGCGTCAGGAACGTACTGGCCAAGTGAACGCGACTCCCAGCGTCGGGCGGGTCGTGCTCACATCCACCATCGGCGCGATCTTCGGTGACTACGCGACGTGCTGGACATGCCTGGGCAAACGCTTCCGGAAGCCTTCTTCAACACCACCACCAGCCTCGATCACACTCCCTGCCACGACGCCAAGGTGGTCGCCGAGCAGGAAGCGTGGGTCACGTACCGTGCGCCGCAGCGCTTGGACCTGGTCTGCATCAATCCCGGCCGGGTGCTCGGTCCGTCCCCGGCCGCAGGCTAGGATTCGGGCAGCCTGTTCCTGCTCGACGCACTGATGCGCGGCGTGTTCTTCTATGGCGTGCCGGACCTGAGCTTCGCCACGGTGGACGTGCGCGGAGTTGCCAACGCGCACATCGCCGCAGCCAGGCGGCCCAGCGCGCATGGCCGCTACATCGTCACCTCGGCACAGATGATCTGGTTCCTGGAAATCCCGCGGTTCCTGCGCAAGATCCACCGCCGCCCTTACTTGTTGGCACGCCTGCAGATTCCCGGTTTGGCATTGCGGCTGCTCGGCCCCTTCTTCGGGCTGAGTCCGAAGTACATTCGCAACCATCTCGGGATCAGCTTCGGCCTTGACAACCGGCGCTCGCGCCAGGAATTGGGCGTGGACGAACGTCCGGTCGAGCAGACCTTGCACGCGCATTACGCCAGCAGGGAGCGGCAACGATGGGCTTGAGCCGGCTGGGTGCTCCGCAGGCGCACCTGTACCATCGCCGGATCCGAACCAGGCACCTGCCCATGCCCTTTACCGCTTCATTATTTCCATGCCCGCACGGCACGCTGCGGCGATCCGGCCGGTGGCCAGCGTCGTGACGCCCTTTCGCCGTCCCATCGTGCTGGCAACGTCCGCCTCGGCCCCATTCCCGCCTGCCGAGGCCGCCCTGACCGATCCCGACGGACTACTTGCCGTCGGCGGAGATCTGTCGCCACAGCGTCTGCTCAACGCGTACGCGCATGGCATTTTCCCGTGGTACTCGGATGGCCGACCGATCCTGTGGTGGAGCCCCGACCCGCGCATGGTCTTTCGCACCGACGGCGTGCGCCTGTCTTCCCGCTTCAAGCGCCAGCTCCGCGCAAGCACCTGGACGGTTCGCGCCGACACCGCCTTCGAACAGGTGATCGATGCCTGCGCTGCGAGTCCGCGCCCCGGCCAGGACGGCACCTGGATCACCGCGGAGATGCAGCAGGCCTATATCGCCTTGCACCGTCTAGGCCACGCGCATTCGATCGAGGTATTCGACGGCGCGCGCCTGGTCGGCGGGATCTACGGCGTCGCGGTCGGCCGGATGTTTTTTGGCGAAAGCATGTTCAGTGGGGAAAGCGGCGGTTCCAAGGTGGCACTGGCCGCCTTGGCCGCCGATCTGCATGGCCGAGGATGGCCACTGATCGATGCACAGGTGGAAAACCCGCACCTGCTGAGCATGGGTGCCGAACGCTTGCCGCGCGCAGAGTTTTTGCACGACGTGCAACGCCAAGTTGCCCTGGCGGAACAGCCGGGCAGCTGGTCTCAGCGTTACGGCGAACACGCCGCCAGCGACCTGTGTGAGACCCACTTAACATAAAATTTGCGCCGCGGGGAGATGGCGCGTAAAATGCCGTCCCTTACGGCCCTGCCGGGCCAGCCGTGATTGCACAGGATTACATGTCGAAAGACGACTCCATTGAATTCGAAGGCAGCGTCAGCGAGACGCTTCCCAACACCACGTTCCGGGTCAAGCTGGAGAACGGGCACGAGATCATCGCCCACATCTCCGGACGTATGCGCAAGAACTACATCCGCATCCTGACCGGCGACCGGGTCAAAGTTGAGATGACTCCCTACGACCTGACCAAGGGTCGTATTACCTACCGCATGAAGTAAGCGGTTCTGGTGCTGAGACGCAAGGCGGCGGCCATTGGCCGCGTTTTGTCGTGCCCGCGATGCGAGCGCACAGTGCAAAGCAGCGACCGACATCCACCGCCCTGCTTCGCACCGGGTTGACTCGCCCGCAGCCTGGAAACGCATCACTGCTGCGTCGACCATCAGGCACCCGCGCCAAGCCTGCCATCGTCAGGGTGGGTGATCGCTACGCGCGCTCAGGACGTAAAAAGCCGCGCTTTCGAGCGGCTTTTCCTTATCTGCCAAAACACCCTTATGGCAATCAATCCACCGTCGCGGGCAACAAGCGCTCCGGTTCCGGATGCGCCTCGACCACCAACTCACCATCCCTGACGTCGATGTTGACCCGGCCACCATCTACCAACTTGCCGAACAGCAATTCGTCGGCCAGCGGACGCTTGATCTTTTCCTGGATCACCCGCGACATCGGGCGCGCGCCCATCAGCGGATCGAAGCCGTGCTGGGCCAGCCAGTCGCGCGCAGTCGGCGTTGCCGACAACGACACGTGCTTTTCCTGCAACAGCATTTCCAGCTCGATGATGAACTTGTCCACCACTCGCAGGATGTGGTCGAACCCGAGTGGCTGGAACTGCACGATCGCATCCAGGCGGTTGCGGAACTCAGGCGTGAAGCCGCGACGAATCGATTCCATCGCATCGGTGGAATGATCCTGCTTGGTGAAACCGATCGACCGACGCGACGCCTGGGTGGCACCGGCATTGGTCGTCATTACCAGGATCACGTTCTTGAAGTTGGCTTCGCGCCCGTTGGTATCGGTGAGGATGCCGCGGTCCATGACCTGCAACAGGATGTTGAAGATGTCCGGATGCGCCTTCTCCACTTCGTCCAGCAGCAGCACGCAGTGCGGCGTCTTGACGATCTTCTCGGTCAGCAAGCCCCCCTGATCGAAACCGACATAGCCCGGAGGCGCACCGATCAGGCGGCTGATCGAATGCGCTTCCATGTACTCGGACATATCGAAGCGCACCAGCTCGATGCCCAGCTGCAGCGCAAGCTGCTTGGTGACCTCGGTCTTGCCGACACCGGTGGGGCCGGCAAACAGGAAATTGCCGATCGGCTTTTCCGGATTCGCCAAGCCGGAACGGGCCAGCTTGATCGACCCGGCCAGCGTTTCGATCGCCAGGTTCTGCCCGAAGATCACCATCTTCAGGTTACGCTCCAGATGCTGCAGCACGTCCTTGTCGGTTGCGCTGACCTGCTTGGCCGGAATCCGCGCCATCTTGGCCACGATGGTCTCGATCTCTTCGATGTCGATCAATTCCTTGCGCATGCCTTCCGGCAGCAACCGCTGGCGCGCACCGGCCTCGTCGATCACATCGATCGCCTTGTCCGGCAGCAAGCGGTCGCCGATGTGCTTCACCGACAGGTCCACTGCTGCCTGCAATGCATCGTCGGCGTAGGTCACGCCGTGGTGCGCTTCGTATTTGGGCTTGAGGCCCTGCAGGATCTCGAAGGTTTCGCCCACGGTCGGCTCGACGATGTCGATCTTCTGGAAGCGGCGTGCCAGCGCCCGGTCCTTCTCAAAAATGCCGCGATATTCCTGGAACGTGGTGGAGCCGATGCAGCGCAGCTCGCCCGACGACAGGGCCGGCTTGATCAGGTTGGAAGCGTCCATGGTGCCGCCAGACGCCGAGCCGGCACCAATGATGGTGTGGATCTCGTCGATAAACAGCACCGCGTTGGGCACCTTCTTCAGCGCGGCCAACACGCTCTTGAGGCGCTTTTCGAAATCGCCGCGGTACTTGGTGCCCGCCACCAGTGCGCCCAGATCCAGCGAGAAGATCACTGCATCGGCCAGCACTTCCGGCACATCGTTGTCGACAATGCGCCTGGCCAGGCCCTCGGCGATCGCAGTCTTGCCTACGCCCGCCTCACCCACGTATAGCGGGTTATTCTTGCGCCGGCGGCACAGGACCTGGATGGTGCGCTCGATTTCATCGGCGCGCCCGACCAGCGGGTCGATCCTGCCGTTACGCGCCTGCTCGTTGAGGTTGGCGGCGAACTCGGCCAGCGCGTCGCCCTTGACTTCGCCCTCCCCGCCTTCGCCCTTGGACTCGCCATCCGGCGCGGACGGCTGCTCGCCGTCCTCACCCAGCTTGGCGATGCCGTGCGAGATGTAGTTGACGATATCCAATCGGGTGATGTCCTGCTGATTCAGGAAATACACCGCATGGGAGTCCTTTTCACCGAAGATCGCCACCAGCACATTGGCGCCGGTGACCTCCTTCTTGCCCGAAGACTGCACGTGGTAGACGGCGCGCTGCAACACGCGCTGGAAGCCCAGCGTGGGCTGCGTGTCGCGCCCGTCGTCTTCGGCCAAACGCGAAACAGACGCTTCGATCGCCTGTTCCAGATCGGTGTGCAGACGCACCTGATCAGCACCGCAGGCCTTGAGCACGGCCTGGGCGGAGGGGTTGTCCAGCAGCGAGAGCAGCAGGTGCTCGACGGTCATGAACTCATGACGCGCCTCGCGTGCTCGCTTGTAGCACTGGCCAATTGTTTGCTCTAGGTCTTTGCTGAACATTGGTCACTCCGAACGGCTGTTGCCAACAATATGCGGCTTTTGTTGGGATTTTCCACAACCCTATCGGATAGGCATGTTCAGACAGCGTTAGCACGTGATCGCAGGCACATTAGTTCCGCTGCTGGAATGATCCTGCCGAGGCCTCAGGCCTGTTCCATCGTGCACAGCAACGGGTGCTGGTTCATCCGCGAAAACTCGTTGACCTGCGCCACTTTCGACTCGGCGACCTCACGACTGTAGACCCCGCACACGCCACGCCCACGGGTGTGGACGTGCAACATGATCTGGGTGGCCTGCTCCAAATTCAGGTTGAAAAACTGTTCCAGAACCGTCACGACGAAGTCCATCGGGGTGTAGTCATCGTTCAGCAGCAGCACTTGGTAGCGCGGCGGCGGCGCCACTTCCGGCTTGCTGGCTTCGACCATCAGGCCGTGGTCGTGTTCGTGCGAGGTATTCCGAGGCATCCGGCCATTATACGGTTCAAGCTCGCGTGCATTGGACGATTTACGCTGCGCCCCGCACAATTTGTCTCCAACTTTCTGGCTGGCCCTTGATGATCGATTCCATGACCGCGCTGTTGCTGGCGCCGTCGTCTACCGCAGATGCCCCCATGCCCGCAGCGAGCGACGCTGCAGGCGCGCCGGGATGGCACCGCAATGCCGGTCACGCCGCGGATGCTGCGGGTAGGCGTTGGGACGCGCAGGAGCGGATCCGATGAGCGTCAGGCAGCAACGCTGGCATCCTGATGTGACAGTTGCGACGATTGTGGTGCGCAACGGGCGCTTCCTGCAGGTGGAAGAATCCATTGGCGGCCGCCTGCTGTTGAACCAGCCCGCCGGCCATCTGGAGCCGAACGAAAGCCTGCTGGATGCGGCCGTGCGCGAAACCCTGGAGGAGACCGGCTGGGATGTGCGCCTGACCCAATTTATCGGTACCTACCAATGGGTTGCGCCCAACGGGCAGTGCTTTTTGCGCTTTGCCTTCGTTGCCGATGCCCTGACGCACCACCCCGACCGCGGCCTGGACGTCGGCGTGGTGCGCGCGTTGTGGATGACACCGGAAGAATTGAGCGCCTCGACCGAGCGCCTGCGCAGCCCGCTGGTGTGGGACGTGGTGGCCGATTACCTGGCTGGGCAGCGCTATCCGCTGTCGCTGGTGCGGCACCTCGCATGAGTACGCCGCACATTGTGGTAGGCGTGTCTGGCGGCGTGGATTCGTCGGTGGCCGCATGGAAGCTGGCGCAGCAGGGCGAGCCGATCGCCGGGCTGTTCATGCAGAATTGGGCCGACGACGGCAGCGGCGATTGCCGCGCCGAAGACGATCGCCGCGACGCGGTCGCGGTCTGCGGCGTGCTGGGTATGCCGTTTCATTTCCGCGACTTCTCCGGCGAATACTGGAGCGGCGTGTTCGAGCATTTCCTGGCCGAATACGCGGCCGGGCGCACGCCTAACCCGGACGTGTTGTGCAACCGCGAAGTCAAGTTCAAGCATTTTCTCGACGCAGCGCAGGCGCTCGGCGCAGAGCGCATCGCCACCGGCCATTACGCGCAGGTGGCGCATCGCGGCGGGCGCTGGCGCCTGTTGCGTGGCGCCGACCGCGACAAGGACCAGAGCTATTTTTTGCATCAGCTGGGACAGAGCCAGCTGGCGGCGACGCTCTTCCCGATCGGCGATCTGGAAAAAAGCACGCTGCGTCGAATCGCCCGGGACGCCGGCTTGCCGACCCACGCCAAGAAGGATTCCACCGGCATCTGCTTCATCGGCGAGCGCGATTTCCGCGAATTTCTGGGCCGCTACCTGCCCGCGCGCACCGGCGAGATCCGCGACCCGCAGGGGCAGCGCATCGCCGAGCATCCTGGGGTGTTCTACTTCACCCTGGGTCAGCGCGAGGGGCTGAACATCGGCGGCGTGCGCGGGCGTGCTGCCGCGCCGTGGTACGTGGTTGGCAAGGATGTGGCGAGCAATGTGCTGTACGTGGACCAGGACCGCGACAGCCCATTGCTGCAATCGCGCTGGCTGCAGTCCGAACAAGCCCACTGGGTGACCGGTGCGCCGCCGGCACGCCGCTTCAGCTGCACTGCGCAGACCCGCTACCGCCAGCCCGACGAGCCCTGCACGGTCGACGTGCAGGACGATGGCAGCGTGCAGGTGCACTTCGAACGGCCGCAACGGGCGGTGACGCCGGGGCAGTCGCTGGTGCTGTACGACGGCAAGGAATGCCTGGGCGGTGCCGTCATCGCCGCCACCGACGCACCGCTGGAACGCCAGTTGGCGGGATCTTCTTTTTCCTCCGAGGTAGTGGCTTGATGAGTGTTTCCATGGATCACCGTGTGCTGGCGCTTGCCGGCGTCGCCCAGGCCCTGCAACAGGTGCGGCGGATCGCCGAGACCGGGCATTCGGAAGCCGCGACGGTGCGCACCGCCATGGATAGCGTGTTCCGGGTGGACGCTGCCTCGCCGGAGGCCGTGTACGGCTCTGCCGCAGCGGTGGCGCCCGGTCTGCGCCTGCTGCACAACTATTTCCGCAATCAGGGCCAGGACGATGTGCTGCCGCGTCTGGCACTGGCGGTCTTGCAACTGGAACGCCGGTTCGTACGCGACACCGCGACCGTGGCCACCGTCGCCAGCGGAATCGACGCGGCGGCACGCCAGGCGCAGCAACTGGGCGACAGCAACCATCCCGATGTGTTGAGCTCGCTCGGTGGGCTGTACGCGCAGACCATCAGCCACCTGCGGCCCAAGGTCATGGTGCAAGGTAACCCGCACTACCTGGGCCAGGCAGGTGTGGTCGCCGAGATCCGCGCGCTGTTGCTGGCAGCGGTGCGCTCGGCGGTGCTATGGCGACAGATGGGCGGCAGCCTGTGGGATTTCCTGTTCGCCAAACGCGCAATGATCGAAGCGGTGGACCGCGCGCTGCGCTAGACAGCGCAAAAAACCCCTTGCAGCGCAACGCTAGCGGCCGCTGGCGGACGCCAATAGCGGTTGAATGGGCAAGAGGATCTGGCGATCGTCGCTAAAGACAACGGGGGCAGTGCCGATACAGCAACCGTGACTCTGCCGAGAACGCCCATGTATTCACGTCCACTCATCCGTCTAGCCGCTCCTTTGGCTCTGACCTTGCTGTTCCCCTTCGCTGTCGGATTCGACTGGCCCGCTTCGGTGCGCTGGGCGATCCTGGCAACCATGACCCTCAGCTGGTTGGGTTTCGCTGCCTGGGTGACGTATTCCCAGTTCCGGTCTAACCCGGACCAGGCACGTATCCTGCGCGAGCAGGACCAACTGCTCAACGAACTGCGTACGTTCGTCAGCAACGAAGTCGACGGTTCGCGCTTGGAAGTCGAGCGTGCCCGCGAACTGATCCGCCAGGCTGTGTCCGGTCTTGGTGGCAGCTTCGAAGCGATGAACCGCAAATCGCGTCAGCAAAGCCAGGCACTGGCCCGCATCGTCGACCGTGCCGGTGACGACGGTAGTGCCGGCGTCGACGTCGCCCGCTTCGCCCAGCACGCCAGCTCCCGCATGGAGCAGTTGGTGGAAGCGCTGGAACAGGTGAGCGGCCAAAGCACCAACACCGTCCATCACATCGATGAGATGGCGCAGCATCTGGATGGCATCTTCGCCCTGTTGGAAGACGTCAAGTCGATTGCCGACCAGACCAACCTGCTGGCTTTGAACGCCGCCATCGAAGCAGCACGTGCCGGTGAAGCCGGCCGCGGCTTCGCCGTGGTTGCCGACGAGGTGCGCAATCTGTCCGAGCGTTCCACCACTTTCAACGAGCAGATCCGCAAGCTGGCACACAGCTCCAAGGAATCGATCGCCAAGGTGCGTGAAACGGTCTCGCAGCTGGCCTCGCGTCACATGGACCGCTCCCGCGAGGCCCGCCATGAATCGGCCGCGATGCTCGAGAACGTCGCGCAGATCAATGCCTCGTTGGGCGATGGCATGCGCGAAATCTCCGAGTGCGCACGGTCGATCGATGGCAGCGTGGCCGAAGCGGTGCGTGCCCTGCAGTTCGAGGACATCGCCACGCAGACGCTGAGCGGCATCCACACCCATCTGGATCGTCTCACCGCGATCAACCGCGAAGCGGTGGCATTGCAAGAACTGCTGCATCGCAATGGCGGCGTGTACGACAGCGATCTGGTCGCCGCGCTGGCCAAGGTGTCCAACCGCCTGCGCGACATGCGTGTGGAGTGGGAACGCCCGCCGCACAAGCCGGTGGCACAGCAAGGCATGGGTGCCGGCACGGTCGAGTTGTTCTAAGACCGATGCCGCCACGCAGCCGCTGATTCCGACATTCCCCGGCCTTCCGGGGATTTGTCGTTCCCTACCGACCTGGTGTTTCGTCATGACGCTGCTTGCCCCGACCATCGACACCGTTCCCACCGATGCCTTGCAGTCCGCCGCAGTGGCTGCCGCGCATGCCGAGCGCATCGGGCAAAGCGAGGCGGCCAGGCCCGTGTTGCGGCGCGTGCGGCTGCCTCCCGTGCTGGAACGGCTGGAGCTTGCCGCCCGCGCAGAAGTCAAGGGGCTGCTCAATCCACGCAGCGACTGCAGCGTAGACGAGCTGCTATTCGCCACCGTGGCCTGGGACCTGGGCCTGGATGGCGACGCGGTCAGCGCCTCCGGGCGCTGATGCGATACCGGCGGGTCGTGCCTCGGCAGGCGCCCCGCCGTGTTGTTTGAACTGCCCGATCTCAGCTTCCTGAGCCGTCCACTGCGTTCGCTGCTCCCGGCAGCGCTGATGCCGTGCGCACGCGCTCCTTGCCCCCCGCCGGGCCGAGACGCGCTCGCTCCGGCTGCGGCTTGTCAGGTCAGGCCAAGGCCTCTACCCTCCATCCCACCTCCTGAGCCCTTCACCAACCCGGGCGATCAGCATGCTGTCTTCCTCGGACTGAGCGCTCGATGCCATGAAAATCCGTTGCATGGCCTTGTCTGCAGCAGCACTTTCTCACTCGGCCAATGCGGCAGATGACAAGGTATATCTCGAATTTCTCTGGGATGCCCGCCCACCTCATTCGATTGCACGCCAGCAAACCATCCAGTTTTTGACAGATGGTCAGCACACTCACCAGGTGTGTGTCGCGACCAATCTCGCCGAGACCGATGTAGGTGGGTTGGTAGTGCAGGCGTTCGATGCCTCCGGGCAGGAAGTGTCGAGCCACCATTACCCCGATTACCGTGGCGTCAAGCACTGCTACGATGCCGATCTGGGCCAGGGAGGCAAGCCTGGCCTATGGACATTTCGCGCAAGCACAGGAGATGGGCGCAGCGGGGAAGAGACGCTGCAGGTCCATGCCAGGCTGGCAGACTCACCCCTGTCGAACGATCCGGGAACACCGTATGTCGTTGGCCGCCCGAACTATGACGCAGCGATCCCACCGGCCGAGTGGCATGGCCGCCATGTCTGGCAAATGCAGGTCAATCCGCAAGGCACGGTGACCGAGGTCACCGTGGTGACAGCAGAAGGCGTTGGCCTGAAACTTCGCAGCCGTGCGATCGCGGCCGGCTATCTGTCGCTTTTCTTCCCTGATAAACGGCGAGCGCGCGCACCGCTGCTCTGGAGACGCGAGCTGTCGTTCGAACCGGAATGAGACCGGCACGATGTCGGTCGATCGCGCTGCATCAGTCGATGCTTATCGCGTGACACGGGTACGCCGGCAGTCATGCATGCACGTACGGGACAACAGCCCTCGTTCTTCGTTGCGCTAGCGAGCCATTCTGGATCCGTTCGGAGGATGCTCCAATCGCTTCCGGGGAGATCCATGACTCCTGCACGCCCCATCAGGCAATGCGTCTGGACCGGACTGCGCCCCTGTCCAGCAACAACACCATCGAGGTGTCTGCACGATGTCCCAACGCCTCTGGGACGAGCAAGCGCGACCCGCGCCGCTTGCGATGCACGTGTTGGACATCAGATCGCAATCTGCGCCAAATCGCAAGCAACAGGCAAGCAGCAAAGCGGTCGCCTGTCCTCATACCGCAGCGCAGCGGCACGGAGCCGATCACATAACTGGGTGATAGTGCGCGACGCCACGTATGCGGTGCCAGCATGGCCAACGGCTCAGCTGGCAATCACCAGCCGTGCCCCCAGCCGCATGCCGGTTTCGGCCTCGCGCAGCCACTGCGCCATGTCGCGCGGCGACAGCGGGCGTGAATAGAAATAACCCTGGATTTCGTCGCAACCCTGCTGACGCAGCAGTGCATCTTCCTGCACGGTTTCCACGCCTTCGGCGACCACCTGCATGCCCAGGGCATGGCCCAGATGCACGATGGCCTGGGTGACTTCGGCCGTGTTGGCATCGTCGAGCATGCCTTGCACGAAGCTGCGGTCGATCTTCAGACGCTGCACCGGGAAGCGGTTGAGGTAATGCAGATTGGAGAAGCCGGTGCCGAAGTCGTCCACCGCCAGCAACACGCCGTTCTGTTCGAACAGTTCGAAGCAGCGGCGCAGCGAATCGGAGTCGCGAATCAAGGCAGATTCGGTCAGTTCGAGTTCGAGGCGTGAAGGCGGCCATCCGTTATCGCGGCAGATTTCCAGCACGCGCTCGGCAAAACCACGCTCGCGCAATTGCACCGCAGACACATTCACCGAGACGCGGCTGAAATGCAGGCCGGCGCGATCCCAGACTACCGCCTGGCGGCAGGCCTCGCCGATCACCCATTCGCCCAGGCGCACGATTTCTCCGCATTCCTCGGCGATCGGAATGAATTCGACCGGGCTGCACGGACCATGTCCGGGGCGATTCCAGCGCATCAACGCTTCGATCGCCGGCGACGCGTCGCCTGAGGTGTTGACCAGCGGCTGGTAGACCAGCGTGAATTCTTCGCGCTCGAGCGCACCCTGCAGCGCGTGCCCCAGTTCCAGGCGACGCTGCGCACGCAGCAACACGTCCTGGCTGTAGTAATGGAAGGTGTTGCGGCCGGTCTCCTTGGCTGCGTGCATCGCCGCATCGGCGGCGCGCAGCAGGCTGTCGAAATCCGACAGGCCTTCACCCTGCAGCGCGATGCCGATGCTGGCGCCGAGCTTGAGGGTGACGTGTTCCTTGCGCAGCGGCTCACCGAGCGCAGCAATCAGCTTGCGCGCCACATGGCCGGCGTCTTCCGGCTCGGACATATCGCGCAACAGCACGATGAATTCGTCGTCGCTGAAGCGGCCGAACAGGTCGCTATTGCGCAAATGTTGATGCAGGCGCGACGAGGCGAGCTTGAGCAGGTTGTCGCCGGTGGCGTAGCCAAACGAATCGTTGACGCTTTTGAAGCCATCCAGATCAATCAGCAGCATCGCCAATACCTGGCCGCGCTCGTGCGCCTCGCGAATGGCGTTTTCTGCCTGTTCGCGCAGCAAGAAGCGGTTCGGCAAGCCGGTCAGGCGGTCGTAATGCGCGAGCAGCTCGATCCGTTCGTTGGCTTCGCGTTCGCGGGTAACATCGCGGAACAACGCCACAAACCGCGGCGGCAAGCCCTCGCGACGGTCCAGCTCGATCAGCACCTGCACCCAGATGAGCTGGCCGGAGTTGCGATAGAAACACAGCTCCAGCTGCTCGGGCAGGCCGCCGTCGGAAATGCGCAGCAGCGCCGCTTCGAAGGCGTCGCGCGAATCCTGGGTGTACAGCGACAGCGCCTGCTCCAGGGTGATGTTTTCCTTGCGCAGGCCATGGATGCGGTAGCACTCCTCGGTCCACTGCATGCGCCGGGTGTCGACCTCGATCTCGCAGCCGCCGATCTTGCCAAGCGCAGACACGCGATTGAGCAGTTCGGTGCGCCAGCGGATCAAGGCGTCGGTCTGGCGTTGCTCGGTGACGTTCTGCAGCTGGCCAAGGACGCGCACCATGCTGCCGTCGCCGTCGAACACCGGCTGCGCCCAGACCCGCAGATGATGCGGATTAGCGCCGGGCAGACCGTTGATTTCCAGTTCGAAATGCACCGGCATGCCTTCGTGCTTGATCTTGCGCCAGGCGCTGCGCAGCTGCGCAACCGAGGGGCGACAGAGCAAACGCAGGATGCCGCGAATACCTTGCAAACGCAGGTGGATCATGCCGAGTTGTTGCAGGAAATCCTGCGACACCCACAGCGCATCTTGATGCGAATCCCAGCTCCAGCTGCCCATACTGGCAATGCGTTGGGCTTCTTCGAGCTGGGCCTGCTGCTCGCGCAGCTGCTGCTCAAGCAATTTATGATGGTGCACGTCGGTGTGCGTGCCGACCATGCGCAGCGGGCGTCCGTCGGCGGTGCGCGATACCACGCGGCCGCGATCCAGGATCCAGCGCCACTGGCCGTCGTGCTGGCGCAGCCGGAATTCGGCCACGTAGGTGTCGGTGCGCCCTTCCAGATGCGCCTGCACCGCCGCGCTGACATGCGCATGGTCTTCCGGATGCATCAGCCCGGACAAAGCGGTGAGATTGTTCGGCGGCGGCTGCTCGGAATAACCAAGCATGCGCGTCCAGCGCTCGGAGCGATACACCACATCGGCCGGAATATCCCAGTCCCACAAGCCGTGATCGGCGCTGTCCAAGCCCATTTCCCAGCGACTGGTGCCATCGGCACCCTTCGGCTCGGGAATGCTCAAGGTGAACGCCATGACCTGACCATGTTCGTCGCAGACCGCACGCAGCCAGCCTTCCAGCCGACCGCCGCCGGTCCCCGGCAATACGCAGGGCGCCATGCCACCGTTGTCGGCCAGCTGGGCGCGGCTACTTTCCAATACTTCGGCATACGCACCCAGGGTTGCCGGCAATCCGAGGGATTGCGCAACGCGGTTGGCCGCCAGGGGCTGGCCATGCGCATCCAACAACACCACCGCCGAGGTCAGCGGGTGCTGCAGCATGCTTGCAATGACGCCTGAGTCCACTCTGGAACACTCCGAAGAATCGCCTCCGGCCTTCGGAGTCTCAATGGATAACGGCCGTGCGGCCGATTAGTTGAGCCACCTGTTTCGAGCTGGACCGAACCAGCCCGAGTTACGGCTAAGATGGCTGCATCACCAGTATCCAAGGTCGTCTACGGATCCATGCAACAGCCCGTCGCCGCGCCCGCGTTTTCGTCCGCTCCCGTCTCCTGTCTCCGCCTCGCCGAGCGCCTGCAGCAAGGCCTGTGGACCCTGACTGGTCTGTATCTGCTGATTGGCGTGGTCTGGCTGCTGCTGGGCAATCGGCTGCTCAACCTGGCCGGTGCCGCCGTGCCGGAGCGCTGGTCGGACGCGAGCTTTCTGGTGCTGTCCAGCATCGTCATCCACCTGGTGCTGCGCCGCTTTGCCACGTTGATCGTGGACGAGTACGCACAACTGGCGCAGTCCGAAGCCTTGCTGCAGGCCAAGTTTATGGCCCTGCCCAGCCCTGCCTTCATCTACGACCTGGCTACGATGCGCATCCTCGACGCGAATCCGGTGGCACTGGAATTCTTCGGATGGGAACGTGACGAATTCTTGCAGCAGACGCTGCAGGCGATCTGGCCCAACGCCGATGGTGACCGGCTAGAAGAGATGATCACGCAGATCCGCGGCAAGGGCGACGCCACCTGCGTGTTGAACGAAGACCTGCTGACGCGCAGCGGGCCACGGCATGTCGAGGTGCGTAGCAACCAGCTGCACCTGTCCAGCGGCCCTGCCCGCCTGGTGGTCACCGTGGACCGCAACGAAGAGCGCCAGGCGCAGCATCTGCGCGACGAGGCGCTTGAGCGCCTGGAGGAAGCGCAGAGCATCGCGCGGCTGGGCTCCTGGCAACTGGATCCCACGACCGGCCTGGGACGCTATTCGCCGGCGGTCTATCGCCTGCTGGGGCGCAGCGTGCCGATGCACCGTCGCGAGCATCGGCTGGAAGAATTGCTGACCGCCTCCGACAGCCCCACCCAGGCGCGTATCGAACGCATGATCGAAGACATGTGCACCGGTGGCGAGGTGCAGATCGATGTGCTGTTGCCTCTGACCGGTGGCGATTCGCAACCGCGCACCGTGCACCTGCGCGCCGAACGCGTAACCAGCCCCAGCGGCGCGCGCTATGTGCACGGCACTTTGCAGGACGTGAGCGAACGCGAGCAATCGCGCCGGCTGCTGCGCGAACGCGAGGAGCAGTTTCGCGAACTCGTGCGCGTGTTGCCCGACGGTGTGCTCATCCTCGCCGACGAGCATGTGATGTACGCCAACGCGGCCGGCTCCGCTCAGTTCGGCTTTCAGGGCGAAACCATCCTGGGCGAGCCGCTGCAGACCCTGGTCGGCAATAACGACTTGCCGGTGGTGCGCGAATACCTGCGTGCAGGCAGCGATCGCAACGAGCCGGTTTCCAGCGCACGCGCGATGCGCCGCCGCGATGGCAGTACCTTCTATGCTGGCCTCTCCGCCGGCGATATCCGCTATGGCGGGCGAAGCTGCAAGTTGCTGGTCGTGCGCGACCTGAGCGAACCGGAGCGCATGCGCGATGCCCTGGCTGAAAGCAATGCCGAACTGCAGGCGATGGCCAAGCGGCTGTTCTCGTTGCAGGAAGACGAACGCCGCGCCATCTCGCGCGATCTGCACGACGACATCGGGCAGGCGATCACTGCGATGAAGCTGTCCGCGCATGCGGCGTTGGATGAGCAGGACGCAGAGGCGCGCCGCGAGGACATGCTGGAAGTGGTGTCGCTGGCCGACAGCACGGTGACCAAGCTGCGCAATCTGTCGATGCTGCTGCGTCCGCCACAACTCGATGCCTTGGGCCTAGAGGCCGCTTTGCGTTGGCAGGCGTCGATGCTGTTCCGCGCCTCGCAGATACGGCTGGAGCTGGACATTCAGGCGCTTGAAGAACGGCCGGGCAACGAGATCGAGCAAGCCTGCTTCCGGATCGCACAGGAGAGCCTCACTAATGCGCTGCGGCACGCCTGCGCGGGCGAAGTGCACCTGCGTCTGCATTCGATCGACAGCGACAGTTTCCGGCTGGAAGTCAGCGATGATGGCGATGGCTTCGAGCCGGAGGGCCCACGTGGCCTGGGCCTGATCGTGATGCGTGAGCGTGCGCAAACCGTGGGCGGCACGCTCGCGATAGAATCGGCACCCGGAGCAGGCACGCGCGTGACGTTGCGCCTGCCCTATCACTCGGTCGGCGAGTCCGTCCACGACGATGGTGGACGTTGAGTCATGTGGAACCCTGTTAGTCCGCCCGGACTGGAGGTCGTCAAGCCCACACGGCTTGGCGCGGGCAACCCCGAATTGCTGCATTTAGTCGATGCGGCCGCGTCCGGCGGCCCGCCGCTGATGATTTTCCACGTCGACATCGATCACTTCGCCTCGATCAACGAGAACATGAGTGGCGAGGTCGGCGACCAGGCGCTGACATTGGCCGCGCGTCGCCTTCAGGAATTTCTCGGAACCCGCGGCAAACTGTGGCGTCATGGCAGCGATGAGATGATCGTGGTGGCAGTGCGCCGGGAAGACACGCCGCTGCCGGAAGACTTCGCCGAAGAAATCCGCCAGCAACTGGAATTGCCGCTGTCGGTGTTGCCGTACACGTTGTTCATGACTGGCAAGGTCGGCATCAGCCTGTGCCCGGAGCATTCCACCGCGGTGTCCACGCTCCTGGACTATGCCGAAGAAGCCAGCTACCAGGCGGCACGCGAAGGCGGCAACACGGTGCGGCTGTACACCCACAACTCGGCCACCAACGCGCATAGCGAAAGCATCATTGCGCGGCAGATCGTCGATGCGATTCCGCACGGCGAATTACGCCTGCGCTACCAACCGCTGGTGAGCGCGCGCGACGGCCGCATCGTTGGCATGGAGGCGCTGCTGCGCTGGCAGTCGCCGACCCTGGGCATGCTGGTACCGGAGCGCTTCATGCGCACCGCCGAGCGCCTGGGCGTGATCGTGCAGATCGGCGAATGGGTACTGCAGAACGCGGTGCGTCAGGCGCGTTTATGGCGCGACCAGGGCTTCGATGACTTCAGCATTGCGATAAACGTCTCCACGCTGCAGCTGCTGCGCCCGGGCTTCTTCAACGAAGTGATGGCGATGCTGCAGACCGCCGGTGTGCCGGCGCAGTTCGTCACGCTGGAGATCAACGAAAGCGCGTTGACCAACAACGTCAACTTCGTCCACGAGACGATGGCCAACCTGCGCAACGAAGGCATCAGCCTGAGCCTGGATAACTTCGGCACCGGCGATTCCAGTCTGAGCGCGCTGGTGCGCTACCCGGTGGACCGGCTGAAGATCGACCGCAGTTTCATCAAAAGCGCACCTGCCGGCAGCCGCGAGGCGGCGATTGCGCGCGCCATCATCGCCATGGGTCACCAGCTCGGCATGACGGTCATTGCCAATGGGGTGGAATCGCAGGCGCAATTGGGCTTCCTGCGTCGCAACGATTGCGACATCTTCCAGGGCTATCTGTTCGGTGAACCGATGTCGGCCGAGTCGGCCGGCATGGCACTGCGGCGCCGCTACCTGCGCCCGGAATCGTTCGCCGAAAGCCGCCCTGATCGCACCTTGCTGCTGCTGGACGACGAAGAGAACGTGCTGCGCTCGCTGGTGCGCCTGTTCCGTCGCGATGGCTACCGGATTCTGGCCGCCGGCAACGTGCGCGACGCCTTCGACCTGCTCGCCACCAACGACGTGCAGGTGATCCTTTCCGATCAGCGCATGAGCGACATGAGCGGCACCGAGTTCCTGGGCCGGGTCAAGATGCTCTACCCCGATACGGTGCGCCTGGTGCTCTCCGGCTACACGGACCTGGCCACGGTCACCGAAGCCATCAACCGTGGCGCGATCTACCGCTTCCTGACCAAACCCTGGAACGACGACGAACTGCGCGAGCATATTCGTCAGGCCTTCCGCACGCATGACGAGTTGCGGAACGGCCGGGAATAGGGATTTGGGATTCGGGATTGGCTAAAAGCGGGCTCCCGCGTCGTTGCGCCAGATGGCGCGGTGATCAATGAGCAACAGCGACGCCCGCTGCTGCCAATCCCGAATCCCCAACAACCAATCCCGCGCGTCAGCGCGGCTGCCGGATCGGCAGCACGATCCTGAAACTGGCGCCCTGCCCCGGAGTGCTTTCGACGTCGATGCGGCCGTGGTGCTTGTTGATGATGCCGTAGGAGATCGACAGGCCCAGGCCGGTGCCGCTGCCCACCGGCTTGGTGGTGAAAAACGGGTCGAAGATGCGCTGCAGCAGGTCTGGCGCGATGCCGGCGCCGCTGTCCTGGAATTGGATCCAGACGTTCTCCGCCTCATCGCGACCGGTGGTCACGACGATCGTGCCGCGCTCGACGATCGCCTGGCCGGCGTTGAGCAGCATGTTCATATACACCTGGTTGAGCTCGGATGGCAGACACTCCACCAGCGGTAGCTCGGCGTAATTGCGCTCCAGCGTGACCTTGTACTTGAGCTCGTTCCAGATGATGTTGATGGTGGATTCCAGACCCGCATGCAGGTCGACCATCTTCCAGGACTCGGACCGGTCCGAATACGAGAAGTCCTTGAGGTCGCGCACGATGCGGGTCACCCGCTCGATGCCTTCGCGCGATTCGGCCATCAATTGCGGCAAATCGCGGCTGATGAAGTCGATGTCGGCGCGGTTACGGATCTCGTCGATTTCCGGAATCAGCGCCTTCGGATCCGGCGCCTGCAGCGCACGCTCATACGCTTCGATCAGGGTGAACAGACTGCGCAGATATTCCTGCAGGCTGCCCAGATTGGAGTGCACGTAACCGATCGGATTGTTGATTTCGTGCGCTACGCCCGCGGCCAACTGGCCGATGGACGCCATTTTTTCCGACTGCAGCAGCTTGTCCTGCGCACCGTTCAAGCGCAGATAGGCCTGGCGTAATTCGGCGTGGCGCTGTTGCAGCTCGCGCTCGTAATCCTGCTGGCCTTCGATGTTGTGGAACAGCGCCAGAAAATGCCCGACGCCGGACGCTTCGTTGTAATACAGGTGCGCGATGACCACGCGGTCGGCCACCGGCAGGCTGCCGGTCCAGCTCCCCTTGCTGCGCGCCTGATTGAGTGCGTCCGATGGCAATACGTGCGAAATCCGCTCGCCCAGATTGCGATCGTCGCCGGGATCTTCCTTGCACAGGCTTTGGCGTGCGATGGCATTGGCCAGAATCAACTTTCCGTCTGCGCGGAACAGCAGCACGCCCTCCAGCATCTGGTCGCCGAAGGCGCGCAGGATGTCCGAGGACGGCAGTAAGGCTTGATTGAGAAAAAACTTGGCGGTCACGGGAGCGGGCGGCGTAGAGGACGCCTCAATATACGCCGAACCGTTGACGCGCCCTATCGCCGTTTTGCATCACTGACGGTTTATCGCAGACCCAGCACCACATGCCGGCGCACGTCAGCGTGCCGCGTTATCTACACCCCGATGTGCTGCAGAACACGCTGCGACTCAGGCGACCGCCAGCGAACGTCCGCCGCGCAGCACGCTCGATTGGCCCTTGGCATCGTAGGACGGCGCGCTTTCGGTGCGGCCCAGGTGACGCAGCGCCCAGTTCACTTCGCGGCGTCGGCGAGCCAGCAACGCGCCATTGGCGCGATTGGCTTCGGCCAGCTCACGCAGGCGCTCTTCTTCGCCTGCGGGCATCGCCGCTTCGAGCGCGTGCAGCGCCGACAGCTTGTCCTGCGTGTGTCGCATCAACCCATCAATGTCGTTCTCGAGTAATGCCTGCCGTTCGCCGGCCAGCGCATCGCTGAGACGTTGCAGGAACTCGTTCACGTTCATCCTTTCAGGCGGGGATCAACCCGCCAGTTGCTGATTCAGATCCATCATGCGGCTGGCGATGGCATCCGGGTTGATGGAATAGCTGCCGTTCTGCAATGCATCCTTCACCGCCTGGACGCGACCGGTGTCGATCGCCGAGGACTGCGAAAGCTCGCGCTGCAGGTTCTGCAGGTTGGTGGCTTCGCCGGTCAACTTGACGCTGTCGGTCGGCGGGGTGACGGCTACTGGGGACGCGCCATCTTCGCCGGCCGAAGCGATCTTGCTGCTGGTGGCCGCGGTGCGAAGGGTGGCAGCGGTCGGTAGATTGCCTTCGATTTTCTGGGTCATGTCAGGAACTCCTCTACAGGTCGTAGGGGATAACGGCACCCAGAAAAAAAACTTTATAGAAATTTCTTACCGGGAGACCACAACAGTTCCACTCGCTTCAACAATGCCCTGCACCACCCGGCGCGAGGACGAATTCTCTACCGAGACGCGCTCGTTCTCGCCGGCATCGGACAGCGCGCGACCGCTCATGCGCACCTCCAGCCCGCCATTGCGCGAGACCAGCGGCACGGTGTCGCCGCGCCGGACCAGCCGCTGGCTCACCAGATCGTTGGCCGAGAGCAGCGAGCCGGCCGGCAGGATGCGGCGGGCGGTCTTGCCCACGGCAGCCACCGGGTCGGCCAGCACCGCACCGACAATACGTGCGGCATCACGCTTCTCGATACTGATATCGGCGAGCGAAATGGTTTCTCCAGCGCTGATGCCACGGCGCAACACCAGCACGTCCTGGTTGCGACGCACCTTCAACGGCACGAACAAGCGCCAGCCGGCCGGCTGCGGGCACGCCACTTCCACCGTATTGGTGCCGGTGGGCTTGGCCTGCAACGCGATCGGACACCCCGGCATGCGCAGGCCCGGATCGAGCGTGGCTTCGGCTTCAGCGTCCGGACCAACGGTGGCCAGCGCTGCGGCACGGATGGAATCGACAGACTGATAGCTCTGGGCCCAGGCCGGAGCGGCAGCCAACAGGATGACAAGCAGGAGCAGGCGCATGGGAACAGGTCCGGACGAAGACGAGCGCTGTCATGCAAGGGGTGTGCCGTTTCTTGCCGGGATTGGGGGAGTCGGGATTGGGGATTCGTGAAAGCCGCTTCGCGGGTGCTGCATTTACCCGCTGCCGTGGCCCTTTCACCGACGGGATCTATCCGATAACCACGACGAAGCTCTCACGGATGTGGCAGCGGCCAGACCAAGTTGCTAATGCACGCCTTTGAGCCAATCCCCAATCCCACATCACCTAATCGCGGCGCCTGAGCGCATCCCGAATCCCAACTCCCCAATCCCGACAGCGCCCCACGCAACCCCAGCAAAACCCCTCAAGTTTTAACCGGGCGCTGTCGATATCTGCCCCATGACCCACGATCTGCTCAACCGCATCGACCAGCGCACGCGACTGGCTGGCCACAATCGACTGGCCCTGCTGCTGTTCCGGCTGGGCGGACGCCAGCTTTTTGGCGTGAACGTCTTCAAGGTGCAGGAAGTGCTGCGCCGGCCTGAGCTGTTCCAGGTGCCCGGCCTGCCGACCGAGTTCGCCGGTGTGGCCGACGTGCGCGGGCGCTCTGTGCCGGTGCTGGATCTGGGCCTGGCCATTGGTCACCCAGAACGCGATTCGCGCGCCGAAAACGGCCCAGGTTATCTGGTTGTCGCCGAATTCAACCGCTCGGTCCAGGGCTTCCTGGTCAGCGGTGTGGAACGCATCGTCAATATTGCGGTGGAAGACATTCATCCGCCACCGGAACTCGGTGCCGAAGCCACTTATTTGACAGCGGTGACGCGCTTCCAGGGCGAACTGATCCAGGTGATCGACGTGGAGAGCGTGCTGGCCGACATCGCCAAGGTCAGCAAGGACGTGCAGTTGGATCCCTCGCTGCAACTGGTGGCCTACGACCGCCAGTTCCAGGTCCTGGTGGTGGACGACTCGCGCGTGGCGCGTCAGCAGATCCGCAGTGTGCTCGACCAGTTGGGCGTTTCGGCGACCCTGCTGTCCGACGGGCGCCAGGCGCTGGACCACCTGCTGCAGGTGGCGGCGTCGGGCGAAAACCCGGCCGACCGCTACGCCATGGTGATCTCCGATATCGAAATGCCGGCAATGGACGGCTATACGCTGACGACGGAAATCCGGCGCACACCGGGCCTGCAAGGCCTGTACGTGCTGCTGCACACCTCCTTGTCGGGCGTGTTCAACAACGCCATGGTCGAGCAGGTGGGCGCCAACGCCTTCGTGGCCAAGTACAGCGCCCACGAGCTGGCCGACTACGTGCTGGCCCGCCTGAGAGTGGTCGCCGAAGCGGCCTGATCCACCAGGCCGTGTCCCATCGGCACGGCCGGGCATCTGCAGCAGCTGTCTTCCAGGAAGAACATGCCTTTGAAAGGCGTCCGCGCGGCTGGGCACACGCCGCGCTGAAGTTCAGCCATGCCAGGCCTTCTGGGTTGGTCTGTAAGTTGCACAGCCAATCGCAGCAGATCCCTGAGCGGCAACACGCCTCGCGATGTCTGGGAACTGGACCGTCCATCGGACGCTAAACGCGAATCGCCGGTTTCGCCTCCCGCACCCCCTCGATCTGGCACAAACATTGCTTCATCCCTTGCAACACTTCGCGGGAGAGCACCGTGTCCAGTCCCTTCTCTTCGTTCCTCGGCGTCCATGGCGACGCGTTGGCGCTGCGCGAGCAGCGCATGAAGCTCATTGCCAGCAATCTGAGCAATGTGGACACGCCCGGCTACAAGGCCAAAGACCTGAACTTCGAAGCGGCGCTGAAGTCGGCGCAGGGCGAGCAGGACGGCGGCCTGATGCAGACCACCGACGCCAAGCACTACGCAGTGGGCGGCGGCGGCGGGCTCAACCCGTTCCAGATCACCCGCGAATCCGATCAGCCCAGCCTTGACGGCAATACCGTCGATCCCGACGCCGAACGCGCCGCCTACGGCCGCGCCGCGCTGGAATACCGCGCGTCGCTGAGCTTCCTCGAATCCAAGGTGCGCTCGATGCTCACCGCGATCACGGGCCAATAAGTCATGAGCAACCTTCCCATTTTCGATGTGGCCGGCTCGGCGCTGCACGCGCAGTCGGTACGCCTGAGCACCATCGCCTCCAACCTGGCCAATGCGGACTCGGTCGCAGGCTCGGCCGAGGCCACTTACAAGCCGATCGAGCCGATCTTCCAGGCCCAGCAAAGCCGGCAGGATCCCAGCCTGACCTCGGTGAACGTCAAAGAGATCACCACCACCAATGCGCCGCCGATCCGCCGCTACGAGCCCGGCCACCCGCTGGCCGATGCCGATGGCTATGTGTTCTCGCCCGACGTGGACCCGGTCTCGCAGATGGTCAACATGATTTCCGCCTCGCGCAATTACCAGGCAGGCGTGGAAATGCTCAATACCGCCAAGGAACTGGCGCTCGCGACCCTCACCATGGGTCGCTGACCCTTCCTAGCTGCCCCATACCCACGGAATCCTCCACATGAGCACGATCGCCAGCGATCTCTACAAAACCCTTGGCCTGAGTACCAGCAGCAAAACGCCCAAAAAAGAGGAATCGCTCGGCCAGGCCGACTTTCTCAAGTTGATGACCGAGCAGCTGCAGCACCAAGACCCGCTCAAACCGATGGAAAACAGCGCGTTTCTTGGCCAGCTGGCGCAGTTCTCCACCGTGCAGGGCATTGGCGAACTCAATACCAAGGTCAGCAATTTCTCCACGTCGATGAGCAGCGATCAGGTGCTCAAGGGTGCGGCGCTGGTGGGTCACCACGTGCTGGTGCCCTCGGCGCAGGTGGCGATCGATGCCACTGGCTCGGCCAAAGGCGTGGTCGCCGCGACCTCAGCCGGCACCGTCAATTTTGAAATCACCGATGCCAACGGCGCCTTCGTCAAACAGATCAGCGTGCCGTCCAGCGCCGCCGGTGAGGTGTCGTTTGCCTGGGATGGTACCGATGCCAACGGCAACCGTATGGTGGCCGGCAAATACGGCGTGACCGCCACCCAGACCGACACCGCTGGCTCCAAAAGCAAGTTGTCTACCTATGTCGATGCACCGGTGGACAGCGTCACGATCGGCTCGGACGGCTTGTATCTCAACCTGACCGGGCTAGGCACTTCCCCGCTCGCCAACGTGCTCCGCATCAGCTGAGCCGGCAACCGACACTTAAAGGACTTCATCCATGGCTTTCAATACCTCTTTGTCCGGCATCAGCGCAGCCAATGCCGATCTGAACGTTACGTCCAACAACATCGCCAACGTCAACACGACCGGGTTCAAGGAATCGCGCGCCGAGTTTGCCGACATGTTCCAGAGTACCAGCTACGGCCTGTCGCGCAATGCGGTGGGTTCGGGCGTGCGCGTCAGCAACGTGGCGCAGCAGTTTTCGCAGGGCAATATCGATCCGACCGGGCGCAGCCTGGACCTGGCGGTTTCCGGCGAAGGCTTCTTCACTGTCTCGTCCAATGGCGCCAAGATGTACACCCGCGCCGGCAACTTCCAGACCGATGCCAACGGCTATGTGGTCAACCCGCAGGGCGCACGCCTGCAGGTGTTCGCACCCAACCCCAGCGGTAACGGTTTTGACGTGGGCCGCCTGTCGGACCTGCAGTTGCTGACCACCGACAGCCCGCCCAAGTCCACCTCCACGGTCAACCTGGCCTTCACCCTGCCCGGCAATGCCACCGCGCCGACGGTGACCCCGTTCAACCCGGCCGACGACAAGACCTATAGCCACTCCACCGGCGGCATCAACGTCTATGACTCACTGGGCGTCAGCCATGTGCAGACCTCCTACTTCGTCAAGACCGCCAACCCGAACGAGTGGCAGGTGCACAATTATGTGGACGGCGCCGCCGTCGGTTCCCCGACCACGCTGCAGTTCTCCGATACCGGCGCGTTGACCGCCCCGGCCAACGGCATCATCGCGATGACCCCGTTCACCCCGAGCACCGGCGCGGGCGTGCTGAGCATGCAGCTCAATGTCAGCGGCTCCACCCAGTACGGTGAGCAGTTCGCCCTGCGCGACACGCGCCAGGACGGCTACGCCAGCGGCAAGCTCAACGAGATCAGCATCGACACCAGCGGTGTCGTGTTCGCGCGCTATTCCAACGGTGCCGACAAGCCGCTGGGCCAGGTCGCCCTGAGCAGCTTCGTCAACCCGCAGGGCCTGCAGTCGCAGGGCAACAACGTGTGGGCCGAGAGCTACACCTCCGGTGCCGCCCGCACCAGCGCGCCGAACACCTCGGACCTGGGCCAGATCGAATCGGGCTCGCTGGAATCGTCCACGGTCGACCTGACCGAGCAGCTGGTCAACATGATCGTGGCCCAGCGCAACTTTCAGGCCAACTCGCAGATGATCTCGACCCAGGATCAGGTCACCCAGACGATCATCAATATTCGTTAAAAGTCGGGAATGGTGATTCGGGATTAGGGATTCGCAAGAGCCGGTACTCCGTCAATCGGTGACCGGCCCTGCCCCCCTCAATTCCCGAGTCGCAACAGCCCGCTTTTACGAATCCCCAATCACGACTTCCCAATCCCGGTGTCCCATGGATAAAGCCCTCTACGTTGCGATGACCGGTGCCCGCGCCTCCCTGCAGGCACAGAGCACCGTGTCGCACAATCTGGCCAACGTCGATACGGTGGGGTTCAAGGCCGCGCTTGCCAACACCGAGGCGTTCAAGATCCAGGGCAAGGGCTATCCGTCGCGGATCGATGCCTTGCATGTGGATCAGGGCTTCGATCGCAGCCAGGGCCATCAGAAGGTCACCGGCAATCCGCTGGACGTGTCGTTGCAGCAGGACCGCTGGCTGGCGGTGCAGTCGCCCGACGGCAGCGAGGCCTACACCCGCAACGGCGAATTGGCGCTCACCGCCAATGGCCAGCTGGTGACCGCCAACGGGCATGCAGTGCTGGATGAAGGCGGCAACCCGATGACGATCCCGCCGCATCAGGCGATGGAAATCGGCAGCGATGGCAGTATTTCGATCATTCCGCAGGGCGAAGGCCCGCAGACCATGGCCATCGTCGGCAAGATGAAGGTCGTGGATGCACCCGCCGACCGTTTGACGCGGCGCCCGGACGGGCTGATGCGCAACACCAGTACCGACCCGGCGCAGGCATTTGCCGTCGCCACCGGCAAGACCATCAACAGCGGCATGCTGGAAGGCAGCAACGTGGATGCGGCCGGCGCGCTGGTGGAAATGATCCAGCTGCAGCGGCAGTTCGAAATGCAGGTCAAGATCATCAAGAACGGCGACGACAATGCCCAATCGGCCAATTCGCTGTTGCGGGTGAGCGGCTAAGCGCAGTTCAGGCGGCCTGCGCCTTCGTGCCAGCCAGCGCTGCTGGCAATCGGAAGGCAGCTTGACAGGTTTCCTGCAGAGCCAATGATCTGGGTATTTGCTGCGGACAAGCGGATCTTTGGCCTCGCTGCAGGGCCCTTGCCCGCCCACCATCGCGTGACACGCTGCAAGTACGTCCCTGTCAGCTCCGTGGCGGCATCCATGCCGCCACGGGTCCCGCGACGGTGGGCGGGCAAGGACCAGTCGAATTGGTCGGTGTGTCGAGCTTTCAACAAAGCAGTAGGCAAACCGTGCAACGCGGTGTCTTCGTTCTTCGGTAGAACCACCAGCCAACTGTCTGGTGCGGTGTCCTCGCCGCTTGCGGGACCGTTGGCGGCATGGATGCGGAGCCATCGCCAGCCCCACCGCTGCCGCTGACACCTGCTGCCAGCCGCCGCCCCTGCCCTACGCAGCCCGCAGCAACCCCACCCCGCGTGACCCACTGCACACCCGGCAGAAATCCGACGCGGATTTGGCACAGCACGTGCATATACCCAGCCGTGCCCGGAACACATCCCCGGGTCTAACGAGGAATCGGGTCATGAATCAGGCTTTGTGGGTCGCCAAAACCGGACTGGATGCGCAGCAGACGCGCATGTCGGTCATTTCCAACAACCTGGCCAATACCAATACCACCGGCTTCAAGCGCGACCGTGCCGCGTTCGAAGACCTGTTGTACCAACAGGTGCGTGCGCCCGGCGGCTCGACCTCCGCGCAGACGCAGCTGCCGACCGGCCTGCAACTGGGTACCGGCGTACGCGTGGTGTCCACGTTCAAGGGCTTCGACCAGGGCAGCCAGCAGCAGACCGGCCGCGCGCTCGACGTGATGGTCAACGGCCGCGGCTTCTTCGAAGTGCAGATGCCCGACGGCACCTCGGCCTACACCCGCGACGGCACCTTCCAGATCAACGCCCAGGGCCAACTGGTCACCAACAGCGGCTACCCGCTGCAGCCGGGCATCCAGGTGCCGGAAGGCGCGCAGTCGCTGACCATCGGCAACGACGGCACCATCAGCGTGACGCTGGCCGGCCAGGCCGCCGCGCAGGAAATCGGCGCGCTCACGCTCACCGACTTCATCAACCCCTCGGGCCTGCAGTCCAAGGGCGAAAACCTGTTCGTCGAAACCACCGCTTCCGGCCCCGCGCAGAACGGCACCCCTGGCCTCAACGGCCTGGGCAACACCGTGCAGGGCGCGCTGGAAGGCAGCAACGTCAATACGGTGGAAGAGCTGGTGAGCATGATCGAGACGCAGCGCGCCTACGAAATGAACGCCAAGGCCATCTCCACCACCGACGCGATGCTCGGCTACTTGAACAACAACGTCTGAGCGGCTCGCCGCTCGCTGACCTCCAGGACCGCACGCCATGTCACGTCCCCCCCTCCTTTCATCGGCCTGCCTGGCCGCCACTTGCAGCCTGTTGCTGGGCGGCTGCGTGGCAGCCGGCGACGTTCGTCCCTACGCGGCGATGGCACCGATCGTGCCGGTGGTCGCACCGACCGTGCAGCCGACCGCCGGGGCCATCTACGCCGCCGGCCCCGGCCTGAACCTGTACGGCGATCGCCGCGCACGCGATGTCGGCGACCTGCTGACCATCACCCTGATCGAAAGCACCACCGCATCCTCCAGCGCCAACACCAGCACCAGCAAGAAGGACGCCACCACGATGGCGTCCCCCACCCTGCTGGGTGCGCCGCTGACGGTGGCTGGACTGGACGTGCTGCAGAACACCCTCAAGGGCGACCGCGCCTTCGATGGCAAGGGTAATACGGCGCAGAGCAATCGCATGCAGGGCAGCGTGACGGTCACCGTGATCCAGCGCCTGCCCAACGGCAATCTGGTCGTGCAGGGGCAGAAGAATCTGCGTCTGAACCAGGGCGACGAGCTGGTGCAGGTGCAAGGCATCGTCCGCGACGCCGACATCGCGCCGGACAACACCATCCCCTCCAGCAAGGTGGCCGAAGCGCGTATCGCTTACGGCGGCCGCGGCGCGATCGCTCAATCCAACGCGATGGGCTGGCTGAGCCGCTTCTTCAATTCCCGTCTGTCGCCCTACTGAGCCTGCGACCATGAACCTGTCTTCCCTGTCCTTCCGTCTGCTGGCCACGTTGCTGGGGGCCTGCGTGGTCGTCGCGCCGGCCTCGGCCGAGCGCATCAAGGATCTTGCCCAGGTCGGCGGCGTGCGCGGCAACGCGCTGGTCGGTTACGGCCTGGTGGTTGGCCTGGACGGCAGCGGCGACCGCACCAGCCAGGCGCCCTTCACCGTGCAGAGCCTGAAAAACCTGCTCGGCGAACTGGGCGTCAATGTTCCGGCCAACGTCAACCCGCAGCTGAAAAACGTCGCGGCCGTGGCCATCCATGCCGAATTGCCGCCGTTCGCCAAGCCCGGCCAGCCGATCGACATCACCGTCTCCTCGATCGCCAACGCCGTGTCGCTGCGTGGCGGCTCGCTGCTGATGGCACCGCTGAAAGGCGCCGATGGCCAGGTCTATGCGATGGCCCAGGGCAACCTGGTGGTCGGCGGCTTTGGTGCACAAGGCAAGGACGGCTCGCGCGTCTCGGTCAATGTGCCCAGTGTCGGTCGTATTCCCAATGGCGCCATCGTCGAACGCGCATTGCCGGACGTGTTTGCCGGCACCGGCGAGATCACGCTGAATCTGCATCAGAACGACTTCACCACCGTCTCGCGCATGGTCGCGGCCATCGACAGCAGCTTCGGCGCTGGGACCGCGCGTGCGGTGGACGGCGTGACCGTTGCGGTGCGCTCGCCAACCGACCCGGGTGCGCGCATCGGCCTGTTGTCGCGACTGGAAAACGTCGAACTCTCGCCTGGCGATGCACCGGCCAAGGTCGTGGTCAATGCACGTACCGGCACCGTGGTCATCGGCCAGCTGGTACGCGTGATGCCAGCGGCCATTGCGCATGGCTCGCTCACCGTGACCATCAGCGAAAACACCAATGTCAGCCAGCCGGGTGCCTTCAGTGGCGGCCGCACCGCAGTGACCCAGCAATCGACGATCACGGCCACCTCCGAAGGCAGCCGCATGTTCAAGTTCGAAGGCGGCACCACGCTCGATCAGATCGTGCGCGCAGTCAACGAAGTGGGCGCCGCTCCCGGCGACCTGGTGGCCATCCTGGAAGCGCTCAAGCAAGCCGGTGCGCTCTCGGCGGAGCTAGAGGTGATCTGACATGCGTATCGCAGCCTCGCCCATTGATCTCAACCCGAGCACCAAGGCCGATCCCGCAAAGATCGACAAGGTCTCACGTCAGCTCGAAGGTCAGTTCGCGCAGATGCTGGTCAAGAGCATGCGCAATGCGAGCTCCGGCGACCCGATGTTTCCGGGCGAAAACCAGATGTTCCGCGAAATGTACGACCAACAGATGGCCAAGGCGTTGACCCAGGGCAAGGGGCTGGGCTTGTCGGCGATGATTTCCAAGCAACTGAGTGGCGACACCGGCGGCCCGGCGTTGAACACCGCGTTGAACACCGCCGAAGCGGCCAAGGCGTATTCCCTGGTTGCCGGCAAGCGCGACGCCTCGTTGCCGCTGCCGACCCGCGATGGTGCGGCCAGCGGCATCACGACCAGCAGCGTTGCGAAGGCGGCCCTGAGCGCAGGCAATCTGAGTGGCATCGGCATGAGCCAGGTGCTGGATCTGATTGCCGGGCGCACCGGCGCTGGCGAATCCGGCAGCGACGATGCCGCCGCACTGAGCTGGCCGTCCGCCAACGACCGCTGGACCGATGTGGCTGCCAGCGATGCGGCCGATGCCAATGCCGCAGTCAATGCGAGCGCCGCCAGCACCGCCGCTGCCAGCCTGGGTGAGCGCACGCCGGAAGGCTTCGTCGCCAAGATCTGGACGCATGCGCAGAAAGCCGCGCGCGAACTGGGCGTGGACCCACGCGCGCTGGTGGCACAGGCCGCACTGGAAACCGGCTGGGGCCGTCGCGGCATCGGCAATGGGGGCGATTCCAACAACCTGTTCGGCATCAAGGCCACCGGCTGGAGCGGCGACAAGGTCACCACCGGCACCCACGAATACGTCAACGGCGTCAAAACCACCGAAACCGCCGATTTCCGCGCCTATGGCTCGGCCGAAGAGAGCTTTGCCGACTACGTGCGGCTGCTGAAAAACAACAGCCGTTACCAGCCCGCGCTGCAGGCCGGCACCGACATCAAGGGTTTTGCACGCGGCTTGCAGCAGGCTGGGTACGCCACCGATCCGGGCTATGCGGCCAAGATCGCGGCGATCGCTCACGGTCCGACCATCGACCGTGCGGTGGCCGCCATTGGCAACGCGGCGGCCGATCTGTCCAACCGCTATGCCAGCACCGCCGAGCCGGCCGGGCTTGGCACCATCCGTCGCTGAGGTAAACGCCGATGTCCATCATGTCCACCGGGACCAGCGCACTCATCGCCTTCCAACGGGCGTTGTCGACCGTTAGCCATAACGTCGCCAACATCAATACCGAAGGCTACAGCCGCCAACGTGTGGAATTCGCAACGCGCACGCCCACCGACATGGGCTACGCGTTCGTGGGCAATGGTGCCAAGATCACCGATGTGGGCCGGGTGGCCGACCAGCTGGCCATCTCGCGCCTGCTCGACAGCGGCGGCGAACTCTCGCGCCTGCAGCAGCTGTCCTCGCTGTCCAACCGCGTCGATGCGCTCTACTCCAACACCGCCACCAACGTGGCCGGGCTGTGGTCGAACTTCTTCGATTCCACCAGCGCGGTGTCGTCCAACGCCTCGTCCACTGCCGAGCGCCAGAGCATGCTCGACAGCGGCAATTCGCTGGCGACGCGCTTCAAGCAGCTCAACGGGCAGATGGACGGCCTGAGCAATGAAGTCAACAGCGGGCTGACCTCGTCGGTAGATGAGGTCAATCGCTTGACGCAGCAGATCGCCAAGCTCAACGGCACCATCGGCAGCAGTGCGCAGAACGCAGCGCCGGACATGCTCGATCAGCGCGACGCGCTGGTGAGCAAGCTGGTCGGCTACACCGGCGGTACCGCGGTGATGCAGGACGGCGGCTTCATCAATGTTTTCACCGCCGGCGGACAAGCGCTGGTGGTCGCTACCACCTCTTCCAAGCTCACCACCGTCGCCGACCCGTATCAGCCGACCAAGCTGCAGGTGGCGATGCAGACCCAGGGCCAGAACGTCAGCCTCAGCGCCAACTCGCTGGGCGGGCAGATCGGCGGCCTGCTGGAATTCCGCAGCAGCGTGCTCGAGCCGACCCAGGCCGAACTCGGCCGCCTGGCCGTGGGCATGGCCAGCACCTTCAATGCCGGCCACCGCCAGGGTATGGATCTGTATGGCGCGATGGGCGGCAACTTCTTCAACATCGGTTCGCCGACCACTGCCGCCAACCCCAGCAACACCGGCAGCGCATCGCTGAGCGCCAGTTTCAGCAATATGAGCGCGGTGGACGGCCAGAACGTCACGCTGAGTTTCGACGGCACCAATTGGAAGGCGACCAACGCCAGTACTGGCTCTGCGGTGCCGATGACCGGCACCGGCACCGCGGCCAACCCGCTGGTGCTCAATGGCGTCAGCATGGTGGTGGGTGGCACCCCGGCGAGCGGCGACAAGTTCCTGCTGCAGCCCACCGCCGGGCTGGCTGGCAGCCTGTCGGTCGCCATTACCGATCCCTCGCGCATTGCTGCGGCCACCCCGGTCAAGGCCACCGCGACGCTCGCCAACCAGGGCAGTGGCAAGATCAGCGACGTCAAGGTCACCAATGCGCAGAACCCGGCGCTGCTGACCCCGTCGTCGGTCGAGTTCATCGACGCCAACCAGTACACCATCGATGGTGCCGGCCCGTTCGCCTACACCGCCGGGCAGACCATCAGCGCCAACGGCTGGAGCTTCGCGCTGGACGGCGCGCCCAAGGCCGGCGACACCTTCGGCGTCGGGCCGACCGGCGCCGGCTCCAGCGACAACGGCAATGCCAAATTGCTGGCCAAGATCGACGACGCCAAGGCGCTCAGCGGTGGCACGGTCACGCTCAACGGCGCGCTGTCGGGCCTGACCACGTCGGTGGGTTCGGCCGCGCGCGCAGCCAATTATTCGGCCGATGCGCAGAAGGTCATCAACGACCAGGCGCAGGCCAGCCGCGATTCGATTTCCGGCGTCAACCTCGATGAGGAAGCCGCCAACATGCTGAAACTGCAGCAGGCCTACCAGGCCGCCGCACAGATGATTTCCACCGCCGACACCATGTTCCAAGCCATCCTGGGTGCCGTACGCTGATGACCGACCGTATCTCTACCAGCATGATGTACAGCCAATCGGTGGCCTCGATGGGCGCCAAGCAGGCGCGGCTGAACCAGATCGAGGCCCAACTCGGCAGTGGGCAGCGCTTGGTCACGGCCAAGGACGACCCGGTCGCCGCAGGCACCGCGGTCGGTCTGGATCGCGCCCTGGCGGCAATCACGCGTTTCGGCGAAAACGCCAACAACGTGCAGAACCGCCTCGGGCTGCAGGAAAATGCGCTGTCGCAGGCCGGCGACAAAATGGCGCGCGTCACCGAATTGGCGGTGCAGGCCAACAATTCCTCGCTCAGCCCCGACGACCGCAAGGCGATCGCCGCGGAGCTGACCGCCCTGCGCGACAGCATGGTGAGCCTGGCCAACAGCACCGATGGCACCGGCCGCTATCTGTTCGGCGGCACTGCCGACGGCAGCGCGCCTTTCATCAAGAGCAGTGGCAATGTCACCTACAACGGCGACCAGACCCAGAAGCAGGTCGAAGTGGCGCCGGACACCTTTGTCAGCGACACCCTGCCCGGCAGCGAAATCTTCATGCGCATCCGCACCGGCGACGGCACCGTGGACGCGCACGCCAACGCCGCCAACACCGGGACCGGGCTGCTGCTGGATTTCAGCCGCGATATCAGTACCGGCAGTTGGAACGGCGCCAGCTACAGCGTGCAGTTCACCGCCGCCAACACCTATGAAGTGCGCGACAGCACCAATGCGGTTGTCAGCACCGGCACCTATAAAGAGGGCCAAGACATCAACGCAGCCGGCGTGCGCATGCGCATCAGCGGCGCGCCGGCGGTCGGCGACAGTTTCCAGATCGGCGCTTCCGGCAGCAAGGACGTGTTTTCCACCATCGACGACATGGTCGGCGCGCTGAACTCAGACACGCTGACCGCCCCGCAGAAGGCATCGATGATCAACACCTTGCAGTCGTCCATGCGCGACATCGCGCAGGCGTCGTCGAAGATGATCGATGCGCGCGCCTCCGGTGGCGCGCAGTTGTCGGCAATCGACAACGCCAACTCCTTGCTCGAATCCAACGAAGTCACGCTCAAGACCACCCTGTCGTCGATCCGCGATCTGGATTACGCCTCGGCGATTGGGCAGTACCAACTCGAGAAGGCCTCGTTGCAGGCCGCTCAAACGATTTTTCAGCAGATGCAGTCGTCGTCGTTGTTCAACCTGATCCGCTGATTGTGCCGCAGAAAACCTGGGTTTTCTTCGCTCCTGCGCGTGAGCATTTGCGCAGGCGGACGGAGTTTATTTTCCGAAAAGTTATACCAGCGCTAAACATTGGAGGAGTACTGCCGAATAAGCCAAACCTCTTGATACACAACGCTCACGTATTTCGTCCTGACGCAGAAAAGCAGTAAAAAAATACTGAATTTCGCTAAAGGTTCCCAACGCAACGCCGTTATTCATCTCAGCAGCGGTAACGGCCAACTTGATGGCCCCCCTGCGGAGGCTCCTGGCAAGTCCCCCTTGCCGGAAAAATCGCTTAGGAGAAATCAAAATGGCACAAGTAATCAACACCAACGTAATGTCGCTGAACGCTCAGCGTAACCTCAACACCAACAGCTCCAGCTTGGCGCTGAGCATCCAGCAGCTTTCGTCGGGCAAGCGCATCACCAGCTTTGCCGTAGACGCAGCCGGCGGCGCAATCGCCGAGCGTTTCACTACCCAGATCCGCGGCCTGGACGTTGCCTCGCGCAACGCCAACGACGGCATCTCGCTGTCCCAGACCGCCGAAGGCGCGATGCAGGAAATCGGCAACAACCTGCAGCGTATCCGCGAACTGTCAGTGCAGTCCGCAAATGCAACCAACTCGTCCACCGACCGCGAAGCGCTGAACTCCGAAGTCAAGCAGCTCACCTCCGAAATCGACCGGGTCGCCAATCAGACCAGCTTCAACGGCACCAAGCTGCTTGACGGCTCCTTCTCTGGCGCGCTGTTCCAGGTCGGCGCCGACGCCGGCCAGACCATCGGCATCAACAGCATCGCCGACGCCAACATCGATACGCTGGGCAGGGCCAACTTCGCCGCCGCCGTTTCCGCCGCTGGCGTCAGCGGCACCGCCACCGCTTCCGGTTCGGTCAGCGGCATCAGCCTGTCGTTCAAGGATGCCAGCGGTTCGGCCAAGAGCATCACCATCGCTGACGTCAAGGTCGGCGCCGGCGACACCGCTGCCGACGTCAACAAGAAGGTTGCCTCGGCGATCAACGACAAGCTCGACCAGACCGGTATGTACGCCTCGATCAAGAGCGATGGCTCGGTGCAGATCGAATCGCTGAAGGCTGGCCAGGACTTCACCTCGCTGTCGGCTGGTACCTCCAGCGCTGCTGGCATCACCGTCGGCGCCGGCATCACCACCGCTTCGGCCGCTTCGGGCTCCACCGCTTCGACCTTGGGCAGCCTGGATATCTCCACGTTCTCGGGCGCACAGCAAGCACTGGAAATCGTCGACAAGGCGCTGACCACGGTCAACTCCTCGCGCGCCGATATGGGTGCGGTGCAGAACCGCTTCACCTCCACCATCGCCAACCTGAGCGCAACCTCGGAAAACCTGTCGGCCTCACGTAGCCGGATCGCCGATACCGACTACGCCAAGAGCACCGCCGAACTGACCCGCACGCAGATCCTGCAGCAGGCCGGTACTGCGATGCTGGCCCAGGCCAAGTCGGTTCCGCAGAACGTGCTGAGCCTGCTGCAGTAACTTGCAGTCAGCTGCCGCCGCAATACGGCAGCGCTCCGCAGCAAGTCCAAAGCCCCTCTTCGGAGGGGCTTTTTTTATGGCCGCAGCCCTGCCCCGCATGCTAGACGGGTGATTGACGCGGCCCGCCAGCATCCTTGGGCATGGAACTTGCATCGCTCCATCTCGTGAGCGTGACCTATCGCTGCCGCTAAAGTCCTCGCGGATGCGGCCGATACCGGTCACGTAATCCCATGCGTCTGTCTGTTTCGGACGCCCAGACGAGGAATGCAACATGGCATCGGTGATCAGCACTTCCGCCTCCGGATTGGATATCCCTACCGTGGTGTCTACCCTGGTGTCCCGGCAGAGAGACCCCGAGCAGGCACGCATCAACAAGGCCGGCACCGCCGCGACGACGCAGTTGTCGGCAATCAGCCAGATCAAGAGCAGCATGACCACGCTCAAGTCTGCGCTGGACAAAGTGGTCAGCAGCGCCGACACCAACGCCTACAAGGCCACGGTGCCGACCGATGCCGGCTTCACCGCCACCACCACCAGCTCGGCGGCGCCAGGCAACTATTCGGTTGAAGTGGTGTCGCTGGCGAGCTCGCAAAAACTGGCCTCCGGCGCGTTTAAGGCCGATGCCACGGTGGGTAGCGGCACGCTGACGATCGGCTACGGCGACAACAGCGTCACCGTGGATATCAGCGGCACCGACAAGCTCACCGACATCGCGGCGGCCATCAACAAGGCCGCCGGCGGCAAGGGCGTCACTGCCAGCGTTGTGACCGCCAACGATGGCCAGCATCTGGTCTTCAATGCGGTCGATTCCGGCACCAAGGGCGCCCTGACCATCAGTGCCAGCGACCCGAGCCTGAGCAGCCTCACCTACGGCCCCGGCGTCACCGGCGGGCTGAACCAGACCGTGGCAGCCGCCGACGCACGGGTGCGCGTGGACGGCTTCGAGCGCACCTCCAGCTCCGACACCATCAGCGACATCGTGCCCGGGGTGGTGCTCAACCTCACCAAGGCCGCTGAAGGCACCAAGTTCAATCTTGGCGTGGCAGCCGACACCAGCGGGCTCAAGGGTAACCTCACCGCCTTCGCTGCGGCCTACAACACCGCCAACACCTTGCTGGCGAAAAGCAGCAGTTACGACGCCACCACCAAGACCGCCTCGGCGCTGACCGGCGATTCGCTGGTGCGCAGCCTGCAACAACAGCTGCGCGGCCAGGTCAGCGGCAGCGTCACCGAACTCAAGGCCCTCGGCCTGACCATCGACAAGGATGGCGTGATGAGTTTCGATGGCAGCAAGTTCGACACCGCCATCGCCTCCGACGGTGGCACGGCGGCCGATGTGTTTGGCAAGGACAGCAAGTTTGGTGGCAACCTGACCAAGCTGCTGGACAGCAACGTCAATGCAACCAACGGCACGCTGACCCTGCGCTCGGACAGTTTGAACAAGACCATCAAGGGCTACGAATCGGACCTGGACGATCTCGATGCGCGCATGGAAAAACTCAGCGACCGCTACACCGCGCAGTTCGCCGCGATGGACGCCATGATCAGCAAGTTGCAAGGCAGCACTAGCTCGCTCAGCGGCCTGCTGACAGGCTGATTTGCGTGATGAATATCCTCAAGTCCTGTCAGGGTATTGCCGATAAAAGAAGGGCCTATCGTGATTTCGGCCTTGCCTTCCGGCAGGAGCGTCGTCGCAGGAGCACAGCGCTCCGGGACCAGCGAAGGTCAGCCCATTGAGGAGTCATCCATGTACGGTTCCAATCGTCAATATGCCGAGCAATATCGCAAGGTCGGCGTGGCCACCAGCGTGACCGAAGCCGACCCGCACAAGCTGGTCTCGCTGCTGTTCGCCGGTGCCTGCCAGCGCATCCGTCTGGCCCAGGCCTGCCTGGCGCAGGGCGACCAGGCGCGCAAGGGCAAGGCCATTGGTGAGGCCTGCGCAATCGTTGGTCACTTGAACGGTTCGCTCGATCACGAAGCCGGTGGCGAGATCGCTGGTAACCTCTCGGCCCTGTACGACTACGTGATGCAGCGGCTGACCGCAGCCAACCTGCACAACGATGAGACTGCGTTGACAGAAGTGCTGGATTTGCTCAGCGAAATCGACTCGGCGTGGAACTCCATCCCCCTCGAACAACGCGGCCTTTCCGCCGTTTCGTGAGTCCTGTCATGCATAGCGTGCAAAGCCTTCAAGCAGAAATCGCCAACCTCCGCCTGGCCATGGCGAAAGAGGAGTTCGAGGACATGCCGCTGATGCTGGACGCCCACGACCTGCACCTGCGCGAATACGCGCAGCAGGTGGATATCCAACAGGACCGCGACGCGCTGCAGACCTTGCTCACGATGCATCAGGACCTGATGCGGATGATGCGCGAACGTCAGCGCAAGCTGCTGGAGCTCATCCGCGCACAGCGCACGTCGTCGTCGGCCAGCCGCGCTTACGCACGGGTCGGACGGATCTGATGAGCACGCTCGGCACACTCGCGCCATCTGCCGATGCCGAGCTGTTTGCCGACACGCTTAGTTGCGAGTTGCAGTTGCCTGCCAGCTTCCGCGCCGGGAGCGACGCCGGCACGCACAGCGCCGCGGAAACCCTATTGCGCAGCCTCGGCCAGGTCGAAGACTTGCGTAGCGAGGAAACCAGCGAAGACCGCGGGGAACTGCCGTTGCTGGTGCAGCGCATGGACGCCAAACTCGATTTGATGCTCGCGCTGATCGGCCGCTTGGTGCGCCACGGCGACAGCGGCCTGAGCCAGGGCTTGGTACGTTGGTCGGTGCGCGGCATTCGCCTGAGTTGCGCAAGCAGCCACGCACCAGGCACCACTGGCAGTGTTTGTTTGCAGCCATCCGATTGGCTTCCTGAACTTGTACAGCTTCCTGCCACCGTGCTGGCGAGCGCGAGCGATGGCCACGATGTCTGGCTGTGGCTGCGGTTTGCCCCGCTTGCGCCGGGCCTGCAGGACGCGCTGGAACGCCACCTGTTTCGTTTGCATCGCCGTCAGATCGCCGACGCCCGCCGCCAGCGCTGATTCCCATGGTTGGCGCGGGGCGCCGGTTCAGCTAAGGTGGTCTTCACTGAAAAAAGGTCTCTTCTGCGCCGTGCGAGTCATCATCGTCGACGATCACACCCTTGTCCGTGCCGGCCTGTCCAGGCTGCTGCAAACTTTCGCCGGCATCGATGTCGTGGGCGAGGCGAGCAACGCGCAACAAGCCCTGGACATGACGTCCCTGCACCGGCCCGACCTGGTGTTGATGGACCTGTCCCTGCCTGGCCGTAGCGGCCTGGATGCCATGACCGACGTACTGCGCGCCGCGCCGCGCACGCATGTGGTGATGATGTCGATGCACGACGACCCGGTGCACGTGCGCGATGCGCTCGATCGCGGCGCCGTCGGCTTCGTGGTCAAGGACGCCGCACCGCTGGAACTGGAACTGGCGTTGCGCGCTGCCGCTGCTGGTCAAGTGTTCCTGAGCCCGCAGATCTCGTCCAAGATGATTGCGCCGATGCTCGGCCGCGAAAAGCCGGTCGGTATTGCCGCACTGTCGCCACGCCAGCGCGAGATTCTGCGCGAAATTGGCCGCGGCCAAAGCAATAAGGAAATCGCGGCCGATCTGGGCATCAGCGTCAAGACGGTGGAAACCCACCGCGCACGCATGATGGAATCACTCGGTTGCCGTCGCGCCAACGATCTGGTGCTGCTGGCGGCCAAACATCACAACGAGTTGGTCTGACGCGCCCCCCGTGGGCGGGCGCTGTTGGGCCAATCGATGATCAAAAAAGTGACGGAATTCCGGCGACCATGCTTGAGCTCGCCTGCAACGTCAGGAAGTTCCTGACAGACTGCCGGGCAAATCATGAGTCACCTTACCTGACTCCCTGATTAGAAACCCATCGCGTGGTCCTGCAAGATGCATTCCATCGCTGCTGCGTGCAGCGCCCTTCGGAAGCGCTTCCATGAAGACGACCATTTCCGCCCAGCTTGGCCAGCAACTGCACCTCACCCCGCAGTTGTTGCAGTCGATCCGTCTGTTGCAATTGGACGGCATGCAGTTGGAACTGGAAATCCGTCGTGCGCTGGAAACCAATCCGTTGCTGGAGTTGGAAGAGCTGGCCGATAACGGGGACGAGGCCACCACCAACGACGATGGCGCCAGCGATATCGCCGCGTTCGACGAGCTTCCGGAAAGCACGATGTGGGACGTGCAGAGCAGCAGCTGGAACGATGGCGACGACGATCGCATGCAGCGCGTAGCCGCCGGCGAGTCCACCGACCCGCACGTGCGCATCCTGCGCGAATTGGCGCTGGATCTGGACGAGGCGGCGTTGGGGGCCGCCGCGTTCTGGCTGGAGCAGACCGACGACGCCGGGTATCTGACCGAAGCGCTGCCCATGCTGCAGCAGCTGGGCGCCACCCGTCTGGGTATGACCGTGCAGGCCGTGGAAGCGATCCGTCAGCGTCTGCTGCACGGTGACCCGGCCGGCCTGGCCGCCTGCGATCTGCGCGAGTGTCTGCAAGCGCAGCTGCGTGCCCTGCCCGGCCGTGTGCCGGCACGCCACCTGGCGGCGCGCATCCTGGACGGCGATCTGGAGCTGCTGGCGGCGCATGACTACGCGGTGCTCGCGCGTGCGCACGATGCCGAGGTGGACGATACGCGCGAAGCGGTGCGGCTGATCCTGTCGCTGCAACCGCGCCCGGGCGACGACCTGCTGCAGGAAAGCAACGCCAGCGTGATTCCGGATGTGCTCGCCTGGCATGCCGACGGCAGCTGGCGCGTCGCACTTAATCCGGCCACCACCCATCGCGTCAGCATCAACCCGGTGCACGAACGCGCGCTGGCCGAAGCCGGCGAGGCAGCACAGCCGTTGCGCGACATGCTGCAGGAAGCGCGCTGGCTGACTCGCGGGCTGTCGATGCGCTACGAGACCCTGCTGCGTGCAACGCGCGCCATCGTCGAACGCCAGGCCGCCTTCCTGGCGCGTGGCGAAGAAGCGATGGCACCGCTGACGCTGAAAGAAATCGCCGACAAGATCGGCATGCACGAATCGACGATCTCGCGCATCACCACCGGCAAATACATCCAGACCCCGCGCGGCACCTTCGAGCTCAAGCACTTCTTCGCCGTGCGGCTGGAAGGCGCCAGCGTCTCCGGCCAGGCCGTCAAGGCGATGGTGCGTCGCTTGATCGAAAGCGAGCCGGCCGGTCGGCCGTTGGCCGACGAGGCCATTGCCGGATTGCTGTCGCGGCAAGGCGTTCACATTGCGCGCCGCACCGTCGCCAAGTACCGCGAACAACTGGATATCGCCCCGGCACGCGAGCGCCGCCGCACCACCAAACCGCTGCTTGCCCGGGCAGGATAAGGACTACTATGAGCAAACTCACCGTGCTGCTGGTCGACGACCACGAGGGCTTCATCAACGCTGCGATGCGTCATTTTCGCAAAGTCGAGTGGCTCAATATCGTGGGCAGTGCCGCCAATGGGCTGGAAGCGATCGAGCGTTCTGAGTCGCTGCGCCCCAATGTCGTGCTGATGGACCTGGCCATGCCGGAGATGGGCGGGCTGCAGGCCACGCGTCTGATCAAGACGCAGGACGATCCGCCGTATATTGTCATCGCAAGCCACTTCGATGATGCCGAGCATCGTGAACACGCTCTTCGCGCGGGTGCTGACAATTTTGTCAGCAAGCTGTCCTATATCCAGGAAGTCATGCCAATCCTGGAGGGCCTGACGGTAAGGAGCCAGGAATGAGTGAGTCCCGCATTCTGTTGATCGACAGTGACGCCGTGCGCGCCGAGCGCACCGTGTCGCTGCTCGAATTTATGGACTTCAATCCCCGCTGGGTCACCGACGGCGCCGATATCAATCCTGGCCGTCACCGCCACGATGAGTGGATGGCGGTGATGGTGGGCTCGGCGCAGGACGCTGCACAGGCCGACAAATTCTTCGACTGGCTGGCCGATGCCAAGTTGCCGCCGCCCGTGCTGCTGATGGAGGGCAGCCCGACCGCGTTCGCGCAAGCGCACGGCCTGCACGAAGCCAATGTCTGGGCATTGGACACCCCCCTGCGTCATGCGCAGCTGGAAGCCCTGCTGCGCCGTGCAAGCCTCAAGCGGCTGGATGCCGAGCATCAGGCCGGCGTGCAGCAGGATTCGGGCCCGACCGGCAATAGCGAAGCGGTGACCCGCCTGCGCCGGCTGATCGACCAGGTGGCTGCGTTCGACACCACCGTGCTGGTGCTGGGCGAATCCGGTACCGGCAAAGAAGTCGTGGCACGCGCCATCCACCAGCATTCGCCGCGACGCGACGGGCCGTTCGTCGCAATCAATTGCGGCGCGATTCCGCCGGATCTGCTGGAAAGCGAATTGTTCGGCCACGAAAAAGGCGCCTTCACCGGCGCGCTGACCACCCGCAAGGGCCGCTTCGAAATGGCCGAAGGCGGCACGCTGCTGCTGGACGAAATCGGCGACATGAGCCTGCCGATGCAGGTCAAGCTGCTGCGCGTGCTGCAGGAACGCAGCTTCGAGCGCGTCGGCGGCGGGCAGACCATCCGCTGCAACGTGCGCGTGATCGCCGCGACGCACCGCAACCTGGAAACCCGCATCAGCGATGGCCAGTTCCGCGAGGACCTGTTCTATCGCCTCAACGTGTTTCCGATCGAAATGCCGGCGCTGCGCGAACGCGTGGACGATCTGGCCATGCTGGTGCAGACGATTGCGGGCCAACTGGCACGCACCGGACGCGGCGAAGTGCGCTTCGCCGAAGAAGCCCTGCAGGCGCTGCGCAGCTACAACTGGCCAGGCAACGTACGCGAGCTCACCAATCTGGTGGAGCGCCTGGCGGTGCTGCATCCGGGTGGGCTGGTGCGGGTGCAGGATCTGCCGGCGCGGTATCGCGGCGATTTCGCCTCGACCATCCTGGTCGAGTTGCCGCCGGAACCGGCACTGCTGGCCGCGCCGGTCGAAGTCACCGACCTACCAAGCAACGTGGTGACGCTGCAGCCCAAGACGGCCGATGCCGAACCGGCCACGGCTGCCAGCTTGCCGGATGACGGTATCGATTTGCGTGGCCACATGGCCAACATCGAGCTGGCGTTGATCAACGAAGCACTGGAACGCACCCAGGGCGTGGTGGCGCATGCCGCCCAACTGCTCGGCCTGCGCCGTACCACATTGGTGGAGAAGCTGCGCAAGTACGGCATCGACCGCGAGCAGACCGAGCTGGCCAACTGAGCGGTCACACGCTCAGCTTGCGCTCGCTGGCATAGCGCTTGCTTCAGCAGGATCACGCCCTTTGCAGCCGACGGCTGCGGCGAAATCCCGACCTTCACCAGCACCTGCCGAGGCATTGATGCCCATCCCCGTCACCAGTCCGCTGCTGCCGCCACTGGAAGAATTTCTGCCCTACCTGGAGCGGATCTGGACCAGCCGCATCGTCAGCAACGGTGGCGAGATGCACAGCGCACTCGAGCGCGCGCTCTGCGATTACCTGGGCGTGCCGCATCTGGCATTGCTGACCAACGGCACCACCGCGCTGATCACCGCACTGCAGGCGCTGCGCATCACCGGCGAGGTGATCACCACGCCCTACTCCTTCGTTGCCACCGCGCATTCGCTGCTGTGGAAAAGCATCACCCCGGTGTTTGTGGACATCGATCCGTTGACGCTCAACATGGACCCGTCGAAGATCGAAGCGGCCATCACCCCGCAGACCACTGCAATCATGCCGGTGCATTGCTACGGCACCGCGTGCGATACGACGGCCATCACGCGCATCGCCGACATCTACAACCTCAAGGTGATCTACGACGCTGCGCATGCCTTCGGCGTGCGCGATGACGGCGGCTCGCTCCTGCGCCATGGCGACCTGAGCGTGTTGAGCTTTCATGCGACCAAGGTCTTCAACACCTTCGAAGGCGGCGCAATTGTCTGCCCCGACCAAAAAACCTATCAGCGCATCGGGCATCTGAAAAACTTCGGCTTCGTCGATGAAACCACGGTGGTAGCGCCGGGCATCAACGGCAAAATGAACGAGATCAGCGCGGCGTTCGGCTTGCTGCAACTGCAGCACATCGACAATGCCATCGCACAGCGCAGTGCCATCGATGCGCAGTACCGGCAGCGGTTGAGCGATGTGCGCGGCATCCGCTGTGTTGCGCGGCCCGCGCATTCCAGCGCCAATTACGCGTATTTTCCGGTGTTGGTGCAGGACCACTATCCGTTGTCGCGCGATGCGCTGTACCACTTGATGCGCGAGCACGGCATTCTGGTGCGGCGCTATTTCTATCCGTTGATCAGCGACTTCCCGATGTACCGTGCCCTGCCCTCGTCGGCGCCGGCGTGGTTGCCGGTGGCGCGATCGGTGGCCGCACAGGTGCTGTGCCTGCCGATCTTTCCTGGCTTGAGCAGCGACCAGGTCGATACCGTTGCCGATCTCATCGCCGGCCAACAGGCGACATGACCGCAACACGCTTCACGTGCATTTCAGACTTACATCTCTTCAACAGGCAACCAGGCGAGACCGCATGACCCAGGAAACGTTTATCGAGAACTTCATTTCCGCCACCGACTTCCAGGAGCCGGTGGAGGTCACGCTGGACACCGTGCTGCTGGAATTGCCGGAATGGGATTCACTGGCGGCACTGGGCGTGATCGTGATGTTCGACATGGAGTACAGCAAGACCATTACCGGCGATGACCTCACCGCTGCCATCACCGTCGGCGATCTCTACAAACTGACCGAGGCGTAAGCACCATGCCGACCTCCACGCTGCACAACGTCCGCTTTGCCGGCATGGCGACATGCGTGCCCAAGCGTGTGGTGTCCAATCTCACCGACTGCCGCCCGCAGATCCGTTCCGAGCGCGAGCGCCTGGTGCGCAACATCGGCATCGAGACGCGGCGCATGGCCTCGGAGTGGCAGTGCTTTTCCGACCTGGCCTTCGATGCAACCGAAGTACTGCTCGAAAAACTGCAGTGGAAGCGTGACGAGATCGATGCACTGATCGTGGTGACCCAGTCGCCGGATTATCCGATTCCGGCCACCGCTATCATCCTGCAAGACCGGCTGGGGCTGTCGCATGCCACCGTCGCCTTCGACGTCAACCTGGGCTGCTCGGCCTATCCGTTCGGCATCAACCTGCTTGGCTCCATGATTGCCGCCGGCGGCGTCAACAAGGGCCTGCTGCTGGTCGGCGACCGCAGCGCGAACCTGGAAGACCCGATCTTCTCCGACTCCGGCACGGCCACCGCGCTGGAGTTCAGCGCCGACGCGCCGCCGATGTATTTCGACCTCAACAGCGATGGTAGCGGCTACAAAGCCATCATCCTGCCGGTGGGTGGGCAACGCGAGCCTGTCGCGATTCAGCACCTGCTGCCTTATCGCGAAAACGAGAAGGATCGCTGGCACCAAGCCACCGACCTGCAACTCGATGGCGCCGCCGTGCTCAGCTTCTCGACCCAGCGCGTACCTCCCGCAGTTGAAAAATTGATCGCGTATGCCGGCGTTTCCAAAGATGAGATTGATTACTTCGTGTTCCATCAAGCCAACCGCATGATCAACGAGACCATTCGCAAGAAGCTCGGCCTTGCGGTCGAAAAAGTTCCGTCCACCCTGCACGACTTCGGCAATACCAGTGGCGCCTCGCTACCGGTGACCATGACTGCGCGCATCAATAAAGAACTCGAATCCGCACCCAAGCGCGTATTGCTATGCGGCTTTGGCATTGGCTTGTCGTGGGGCACGTGCCTGGTGGATATCGACGGTGCGGTGTTTCCGGACTTGATCGAGTCGTGAATATCGCCCTCGATCAGAACGACCCGTTTTCATTGCAGGGCAAACGTATTCTGGTCACCGGTGCATCGTCAGGCATCGGACGGCAGATCGCACTGAGCTGCGCGCAGATCGGTGCACAACTGGTCATCACAGGCCGCAACGAAGGGCGCTTGGCCGAGACCTTCGCCTTACTTGAAGGCACAGGGCATGCGCAGGTGATCGCCAACCTGGACAAGCAGGAAGACATCGACCATCTCGTGACTTCGGTCGGCGTCCTGGATGGCGTCGCACACGCAGCCGGCATCGCCCGACTGGCACCATTCCGGATGATCAACCGCGCGCATCTGGACGAAACGTTCGCCAGTAATGTCTATGCACCGCTGCTACTGACGCGCGGCCTGCTGGCGAAAAAGCGCATCAACGCCAACGGCTCCATCCTGTTGATATCGGCGGTGGGCTCGCACATCGGTCCTGTCGCCACTGCCGCCTACTCTGCCAGCAAGGCTGCGCTGCTCGGCGCAATGCGCACTCTGGCACTGGAAGTGGCCAAGCACGGTATCCGCGCCAACTGTATCGTGCCCGGCTATGTGCGCACGCCAATGCTCGAGGGCCTCAAACAGAGCGGCGGCAGCATCGACGAGCACGCCAAACTGACCCCCTTGGGACTTGGCGAACCGGAAGACGTGGCTTACGCGGCGGTGTTTTATCTATCCGACGCCAGTCGCTGGGTCACCCGCAACTACTTCCTCGTAGATGGTGGCCTGACCGTGCCGATGGACGTCTACGCATGAGCAATGCGACTCGTAAAGCCTTTTTCCTAGAGGGCAAGACCATCCTGGTCACCGGCGCATCGTCCGGCCTTGGCCAGGAAATCGCACTGACCTGCGCACGACGCGGCGCGCGCTTGGTTATCAGTGGCCGCGATCCCGAGCGTCTCCAGCAAACCCATGCGCAACTGGCCGGCAACGGGCATGTGCAGGTGCAGGCCGACCTGACTGTTTCGGAGGACCGAGAGCGCCTGGTGCAAGCCAGCCAGCGCATCGACGGTGTCGTGCACTGCTTCGGCGGGCAGATGCTGTCTCCGATTCGCCAGCTGAAGGAAGAGCTGATGACGCGCATGTATCAGGTGCATTTCCTGGCGCCGGTCATGCTGACGCAGCGTCTGCTGCAAGCCAATGCCATTAATGCACAAGGCTCCATCCTGTTCATGCTGTCCACCTCCGCGCATATTGGGACACGCGGCGTGGGGCCGTACTCGGCAATGAAGTCCGGCCTGCTGGGCATCATCCGATGCTTAGCGTTGGAACAAGCCAAGCACCGCATCAGAGTCAACGGTATCTCGCCATCGGCCGTGCCCACTCCGCGCCTCTGGGGTGAAGACAACGGGCTCAACGAAATGCTGAACCAACAACGCGCGCGCCATCCACTAGGGCTGGGCACCCCGCACGATGTCGCCAACGCTGCGGTCTACCTGCTGGCCGACGCCAGCCGTTGGGTCACCGGCACCAGTTTGGTCATGGACGGCGGGGCGGTGCTCTGATGGAACGCGCACTCATTATCGGCGCCAGCGGCTGGGGCCGCGAAGTCCTGGAGCAAATGCGTGGCGATGCCGGGCATGGCAAGGATTGGCTGATTGGCGGATTCCTGGACAGCCGCACCAATATCCTAGACAGCTACGGTGTCGACACACCGATCATTGGCGATCCGATGAACTACCTGCCACAGCCTGACGATGTATTCGTTTGTGCGATGGGCAATCCCTACGACCGCCACCGCTACGCGCTGCCGATCCTCCAAAAAGGCGGGCGATTCATTCCCATCTGTACCGACGTCCGCTTGGGCAGGCGTGTGCATTTCGGCCAGGGCTGCTTTTTTGGCCTGATGGTCCATTCCGGGCCGGACGTGCGCATCGGCGATTTTGTCACCATCCATGCCCAGAGCATGCTTGGCCACGACGTACGCATCGGTGACTACGTGCACGTTGGCGCAATGGCCTTCATGGGCGGCGGCGTGCAGCTTGGCGACTTCGTCACCGTGCATCCGCGCGCGACCCTGATGCCAGGAGTGAAGGTCGGTGACGGCGCGGTCATCGGGGCTGGCGCGGTGGTCTTGAAGGACGTACCGGCCGGAGCCACGGTGTTCGGTAATCCGGCCAAAATTGTGTTCAACAAAAACATACCGACAGACTGACCCATGCGCTCGCGGATGCACTCCAAGTATTACTTGTCGCAGGAGATCTTTGAGCGTGAGCAGCGCAAAATCTTCCGTCGGGTTTGGTTGTTTGCAGGGCTCAAGACACTGCTGCGGGAAAACAACTGCTTCATCACCCGCAAGATCGCGGGCATCCCCCTGGTGATACAAAACTTCCACGGCCAAATCCGTGCATTCGAAAACGTCTGCCTCCACCGCAGTGCACTGATTCAAACCGGTGCTATCGGTTGCCGACCTTTGGTGTGCCCCTACCATGCATGGAGTTACGACGAACAAGGCCGGGTAAGGAACATCCCCGACTGCGATGCGATCTATCGCCTGGACAAGAGCGAAAAGGACAACTTGAAGCTGCGTGAATTCGCACTGCGCGCCATCGGCAATCTGCTGTTCGTCAACATCGATCCCGACCCGATGCCGATCGAGGAGCAGTTTTCGGCAGATTTCATCACCTTGCTGGAAAGCAGTTCCAATGCCTATGACACTGAGGTCATGGTGACCACATGGCGTGGCCGGTACAACTGGAAACTCGCTTACGAGAATCTTCGGGACGCCAATCACCCGCGCTTTGTCCACCCCAAGACCTTAGCCAAGAGCGTCAGCTTCGTTGCCGAGGTAAACGAAGAACACGCCAAGCAGTCCATGGAAGCGTTGCAAGACAGCTCGCCCGCTGCCTTGAGACGCGAGATGCGCCGCTTCAGTTTCGGCGGCCCGGACGCACCCATACCCAACCTTCAACACTTTGGCTGGCACGAGAAAGTGGAACGCTGGGGCACGCAGGATGCCTACTTCAATTGGTTGGCCTTCCCGAACATGCACATCGCCAGTTCCAATGGCGGGTATTCCTTCACGCTGGAACACCACATTCCCGTCGCACCGGACCGGACCGACCTGGAAATCTATTGGTTTAGCGCCCGCAAGAAACAGCCTTACGGCTCTTCCAGCCAAGTGCTACTGGCGCAGATGCATGGGAGCAAGGTCGTGGTGGGCGAAGACGTGGACATCATGGAGCGGGTGCAGGCGGCGTTGCACACAGATGCACCCATCCCCACTCAGGGAGCCTACGAATCCATGAATCGGCTGGTCGAGCGCTGGTACGCGCTGCTGATGGAGACCGAACATGAAATCTAGGTGGATCATCGGCCGCAGCGAGTACCTCGACCTGGCATTTCACGCATGGAAGCAGGCACGTCAGGACGAGATGGTCGTCAGGATCGAGGTACCACAAGACGCCGAACACGAATTCGATCTTGGCGTGCTGGATGGACTGAATCCGACCGACGGGGCCATGTTCGTGGCGTTCGACGAACGCTTCGGCAATTTCAAGCGCGTAGAACTGATGCAGGCAGCGATGGAACGCGGCTTCAAGCTGGAGCCCTTCATCCACTCCAGCGCAGCGATCGGCACTGACGCGGTCATCGGTCTCAACGCATTTGTGGGTGCCAATGCTGTTGTCGGGCACGGGTGCAAGATCGACTACAACACCGTCATCCATGCCGGCGCGCACCTGGGACCGGCATGCCGCGTCAAATCCTCATGCTGGATAGAGAATGGTGTGCAAATCGGCGCGGGCGTCGAGATCGGCGGCAATAGCGTCCTGCGGACAGGCGCCATCGTGCACCGGGGCGTCAAGATAGGACGAAGCTGCGAACTTGGCTGGCCGCGTGTCTACCGCGAGGACGTGCCTGCCAAAACCTATTTCGACGCCCGCTACGACAGCCCCATTCATACCTACGGGACCTGACGTTCATGAACTCAAGAAATGAGCAGCTCCGCCAACGGATTCTAAGGATTGCGGAGCAGGAGCGCCCTGCACTCGCGGATGTCATTGCACGCCTACCTGCGATTGCCAACCGCCCTGTATTCCTCGTCGCTCCCGAGTCCCATGTAGGCATGGTGCACGGTCCCCGGGTCGTAGCCGAACTGCACCATGTCGTTGCCGCAATTGATGACCAAAGCATCCATCTGGACCACATCCACGGCGCGCCGCGCTGGAGCAGTCAGGAGTTCCTGAGCAAGGCGGGCCAGTATGCCGATGCAATTGCTATCGATTTCTCTTGCAGCCCGCGCGGACGGGTGTTTGCAAATGACCTATGCGCAAGCGCGGGCATTGAGCAACTGAGTGTTGCGCCTTCCGTGGATCCGCCGATCCCAGGGTTCGAGCAGCGCCCGCTTTTTCTGCTTCAACCGCGCTCGGGCCTTGGCAACATTTATGGCCCACAGATCGTCCAGCGCTCCAGCCATGTCATTGCCGCCATTGATGAAGAGCCAAGCGACAGCGATACCGTTCATGGGGTGCCGCGCTGGAGTTCGCGCCAGTTCATCGAACAAGCAGCCCAGTATTCCCAGGCATTGGCCATCGATTTTTCTTACAGCCCCGGAGAATCGGGCCTGGCCCGCAAGCTCTGCGAGCAAGCAGGCATTGAAAGGGTCGATGCCTGCCGGGCCGTTGCTCATTGTGGGCTGGTCGCCGTATACGAGCCTGCCCCTGAGGTTTCCCCACATTTCTTCCTGCGAGATCAAGCACTTGTTGCATCAAGGCGTGGAAGAAGGTGCGCGCATGGGGCACGCTTCAAGGTGACTAAGCCAGAGAAGAGTGCCAACCATGCGCGCCAGCGAAGTATTGCAGAAGTGCCTGTCTAACTCACTCTCCGGGATGCATGCATTACGCCAACGCGCCTTGCTACGCGCGGTTGAAGCGCTGGTGCACGGAGGCCGGCTGACGCTGATCGACATCGCACGCGCGTGGCCCGGCGCGAGGCGGGTACGTGCGCCCCTCAAGGCATGCGACCGCCTGCTGTGCAATCGCGCGTTGCAGGTCGAGCGATCAGCCATCGAGCGGGACATGGCGCATTGGCTACTGCGCGGCGACCAGCCGGTGATCGTCATCGACTGGAGCGATTTGAAGCCGGACAAGTCGTGGTGTCTGCTGCGCGCAGCCGTGCCGGTCGGTGGACGCACGCTCACCTTGCTGGATATGGTGGTTTCCGGGAAACAGCAGGGATCGCCAGGCGCGGAGAAACGCTTTTTGCAGCAGCTCAGGGCACTGATTCCAGACGATGTGCGTCCGATCCTGGTCACGGATGCCGGATTCCGCACGCCATGGTTTCGCGCGGTGTCGGCGATGGGCTGGGATTGGGTCGGACGTCTGCGCGGACGTACGCAGGTCAAACCGCAAGACGTGCCCGATGATGCAGTGCAATGGATCGATAGCCGTCGCCTGCATGCGCTGGCGTCCAACCGTGCGCGCGAATTGCCGCCGATGCAGGCCAATCGCAGCGATCCGCTCGATTGCCGTCTGGTGCTCTATGCCAAGACACGCCAGGGACGTCAGCAACGCAACCGGCGCTCACCCGCCAAGGTCTCGCGTGCATCATCCAGTTTGAAAGCCGCAGCGCGTGAGCGCGAGCCGTGGTTGATCGTTGCCTCCCCACAGCTACACGCACCCAGCGCAAAGCAATTGGTCAACCTGTACGCACGACGGATGCAGATCGAGCTGGCATTTCGTGATCTGAAGTCGCACCGCTACGGTCAGGCGATGGAAGACAGCCTGACCCGTCGCGGCGAGCGGTTGCAGATCCTGTTGTTGCTCAACACGCTGGCCACCTTCGCCAGTTGGCTGGCAGGACTGGGATGCGAAGCCACCGGTATCGCCCAGTGGCTATCTCCACGCAGCAGCACACGCAAACTCTACTCGACGCTGCGCGTCGGCCGCGAGGCGCTGGTCAGGTGCTGGCCGATGGAACCAGTCTCACGCTGGCTAGAACGCTTGCGCGCGCTGCCCGACGCAGTGCGCGAGCAGATGACATTGGTGCTTTAAAAACGTGGGGATATCTAAGAGCCTGCCCAGGTATACCGTCAGCGGACGCTTCTGCGCCTGGACGAATTTCTGCGGCTTGCGGATCGACTGGACGACGATCTCAGCGTTTTTACGCTCTACAGCAACCTGTTGTTCCGCCTGACCTACGATTCCAGCCTCCTACTGGAGTGCTGGGCGACGCCGATCAACGAGTACTTTTCGGAATACGCCGATACCAGCACATTCCAGCTGGGCAAGCGTGAACATTTCTGCGATGGCGGTGCCTTCCAGGGACCCATCGTGCATAAGTTTCTCGAGACATCCCGCCATCGCTACGAAAGCATCACTGCCTTTGAACCCGATCGCATCAACTTCCAGAAATTGGAGGGCATCGCGAATGCCGGCCCCCTTCCCGCGCACAGTTTCAAGGCCATCAAAAAAGCCATCTCAAACGAACCTACGACGCTGCGTTTCGAGGAGACCGGCACGGTTTCCAGCCATGTATCGGTGAATGGCGGAATCTCGGTGGCTACTACACGCCTGGACGACGAATTGGAAAAGCTGACACTACTGAAGTTGGACATCGAAGGATTTGAAGCCAGGGCACTGGAAGGCGCATCTCACCTCATCCGGACCCAGCGCCCCCGCATGGCTATTTGTGTCTACCACTACGCCCAGGATTTGCTGGATATCGTGGAACAACTGGACAAATTGGTGGAGGGCTATCATTTCCGTCTACGCCAGCACTCTCCCGGCCACTACTACGACCTTGTCTTATATGCATCGCCCGTCGCCGGTGCCGCACCGCCGCCTTGGGCGGAGTAAGCCCAGGAATATTCACGATTTGGAAAAGGTAGAGCGATGCCGGAGCTTCCGCTGTGTGTGCTATTGACTCCTCTGCATGCCCTTATTTTTGAGCTGCTTATTGACCCATGATGCACCACCCAGAAGATCGCTCCGCCACCTGTGCGCTTGTCAGCGTCGTGATGCCTGCCTACAAGCTGCGCTATCTCGATGAGGCGCTTACGAGCGTAGTTCTGCAGTCTTACCCCAGGCTCGAGCTGATCGTCTGCGACGACAGTGCCGATGCCTTGATCGAACAGCGCGTCGCAAGGCATTCGCTGCAATGCCGTTTTCCGATCCGCTATTTCCGCAATCCAGCTCGCCTGGGCGAGCTCGGCAGCAAAATCAAAGGGATCACCCTGGCACAGGGCGAGTACGTCAAGTTCCTGCACGATGACGATGTGCTGCAGCCCGATTGCATTGCGCAGCTGGTGGAAGCGATCGAGCGTAATCCGGGCACGGCGATGGCCTCCTCGCGGCGGATACGCATCGATGACGACGGGCAGCCGTTGCCGGACATCCTGGCCACATGCTTCCCATTCGCCGACGACGTGCTGATCGACGGGCCGGAGCTGGTGTCGTTTCTGGCCGACCACACCATCAATTTCATCGGTGAGCCGAGTTGCGTGCTGGCACGACGCGCGGATCTGTTGGCGTTGGGCAACGCGTTGATGGCGTTGAATGGCAAGGCCATCCACTGGGTCGGCGATCTGGCGATCTACGTCAAGCTGCTGCGCCACGGCAACCTGGCGATGCTGGCCAGCCCGCTGACCCAGTTCCGTGTCTCGAGTGCGCAGTTCAGTCAGAGTGGTCGCGATCAGCCCGGCATCGGCGATCAGGGCCATGAAGACTTGCGCCAGGGCATCCGGCAGCTCGGTTGGCGACGCGAGACTGGCGACAACCGACTGGTGCGGGTGGCACCGCTCAGTCCGCACAAGGCACGCGTGTTCAAGCCGGTGGATCTGGTCAATGCGTTGATGCAAAGCGCGGGTATGGCCGAGCGCGTGTCGCCGGCTACCTGGTTGGGTGTGCGTCATCCGAACACAGTGCAGCGTGCGTTGATCGAAGCGCGCCTGCAGGCGCATGCCGGTGGCCCGCGCATTGCGGTATTGCTGATCGACCGTCACGGCGATGCCGCGGGGGTGGCAGCAACGCGGGCCAGCCTGGATGCGGTGGCCTGCTATCAACACCATCACACCTGGGTCATCAGCAGCTCGCCGCAGCAGGTTGCCGAATCCGGTGAGCGCGGCGTGCTGATCGACGAACAAGACTTGGCGGCAACACTCAACCGAGTGATCACCTCACAGGACGCGATCGATTGGGTGCTGCTGGTCGATGCCGGCAGCCTGTTCACCGCCAGCGGTTTGCTGATGCTGGCACTGGAAATGCTCGCGCTACCGGACGACTGCCAGGCCATCTACGCCGATGAAGTGATGGCGCTGGACAACGGCCAGCTGGGGCTGGCGCTGCGGCCGGCGCTGTATCTGGACATGCTGTTGAGCGCACCTGCGACGTTGTCGCGGCACTGGGTGTTCCGGCAGCGCACGCTGCTGGTCGATGGCGGCTTCCCCACCGGGCCCAGCGCGGCATTCGAACTGGATTACCAGCTGTGCCTGGTCGAGCGTTACGGGCTGGCCTGCATTCGACATATCGCTGAGCCATTGCTGATTGCATCGGCCACGCCGCAGCATGCCGACGAAGACGAGCGGCAGGCGATTGCGCGTCATCTCGCCGAACGCGGCTACGTGGACGCCGCGGTGCACAGCACCGGGCCCGGCCGGCACGCGGTGGACTACCGCCATGCGCAGCAGCCGCTGGTGAGCATTCTGGTGCTGGTCGATGGCCGCTTGCCGCAGGTGCAGCGCTGCCTCGAAAGCATTCTCGCCAACACCGCTTACCCGCATTACGAGGTGCTCCTGCTGGATCGTGGCACCACTGCGCCAGACCTGCGCGACTGGCTGACCGGCATCGATACCCTCGGCATGCAGCAGATCCGCGTGCTGCGCTTTGCCGGCGAACCGTCGCGCGAAGCGGTGTGCAATGCCGCCGCCGAACACGCGCGTGGGGACATGTTGTTGTGGCTGGCGGCAGGCGCCGCGGTGATGAAGGCCGATTGGCTGGAGCAGTTGCTCAACCATGCGCTGCGCCCGGAGGTCGGTGCGGTAGCCGGCAAGTTGCTGCGCGGCGATGGCACGGTGCACCACGCCGGCCTGCTGCTGGGCCTGGGGGCACCGGCAACGCGCGCGTTCGAAGGCGCGGCATTCGACGAATCGGGTTATCTGCAGCGCCTGCAACTGGATCAAAACTACAGCGCGTTGAGCGGCGAATGCCTGATGTTGCCGCGTCAGCTGTTTATGGACGCCGGTGGCTTCGAACTGGAGCCGGCGCTGGCGCAGTGGAGCGATGTCGATCTGTGCCTGCGCTTGCAGCAAGCGGGCTACCTCAATGTCTTCGCAGCGCATGCGCAGTTGTTGATCGACCCGCTCGAGGCAACACCCGTCACCGCGCTGGACGAAGACGCGATGTACGCGCGGTGGCTGCCGGTGATGGCCAACGACCCTGCCTACAACCCGGGCTTTTCGTTGGACCCGGGCGCCGGCTTCGCGTTGGCCGACCCACGCGCGAGCTGGCGTCCATTGCAGTCATGGCGGCCGCTGCCGAGCGTGATCGCGTTGCCGGCCGATATCGAAGGCTGCGGCCACTACCGGGTGATCCAGCCGCTACGCGCCCTTCGGGAAGCTGGACTCGCCGAAGGAGTGCTGTTCAACGGCTACCTGGAGATCAGCGAACTGGCGCGTCAGGATCCCGATGTGGTGATCCTGCAGCGCCAGGTCGGCGAGGCGCGACTGGAGGCGATGCGGCGGATGAAGGCGCTGTCGCGCGCGTTCAAGGTGTACGAGCTGGACGATTACCTGCCCAATTTGCCGTTGAAGAATGCGCACCGCGAGCACATGCCCAAGGACATTCTCAAAACGGTGCGGCGTGGTCTTAGCATGGTGGACCGTTTTGTCGTGTCCACTCCGGCGCTGGCCGAGGCGTTCGCCGGGTTGCACAGCGATATCCGGGTGGCCGAAAACCGCTTGCCGCCCCATTGGTGGGACCAGTTGCCGGCGAGAGGCGAGCGCCAGTGTGGCAAGCCGCGGATTGGTTGGGCCGGCGGGGCCAGCCATACCGGCGATCTGGAACTGATCGCCGACGTGGTGCGCGAGCTGGCCGATGAAGTTGAGTGGGTGTTCATGGGGATGTACCCGTTCGCGCTGCGCCAGCACATCCACCACTTTCAGCCAGGCGTGCTGATCGATCACTACCCGGCGGCGCTGGCGGCGTTGGATCTGGACCTGGCGCTCGCACCGGTGGAGCAAAACCTGTTCAACGAGTGCAAGAGCAACTTGCGCCTGCTCGAATACGGTGCCTGCGGTTATCCGGTCATCGCCAGCGACGTGCGCTGCTACCAGGGCACCCTGCCGGTGACGTTGGTGAAGAACCGCTACCGCGACTGGATCGGGGCCATCCGCGAGCACTTGGCCGACCTGGATGCGACCCGCGCCAAGGGCGCCGCCCTGCGCGAGGTGGTGCGGCGCGACTGGATGCTCAGCGGCAGCAATCTGGAGCGCTGGCGGGAGGCGTGGTTGCCGGACTGATCACTCAGCCGCGCGAGGCGCTCCAACACCGGTGGGCACGCCCATCATCATGCGCAGATGGCTCGCAGTTTTAGAGATGTCGGGTCTTAGCGTTATCTATCTGGAGGGAGAGGCCGAGTCGGTTGAGTGCGTGGCGCACTTGTCGCTCATGGGAACTATTCGGTCGCAGCGTCGCTCTAGAGAGTCGCAAAAGCCAAGTCGGTCGCGTGCGCGGCGCCTCACCGCTCGCGGGACACGCTGTTAACCCGTCCCTGGGGGCTCGATGGCAGCATCCATGCCGCCAACGGTCCCGAAAGCGGCGAGGCCACCGCACCAGAACATTGGTCGGCGGTTCTATAAAAGCGGCGCATGGTGCGAAGACGGCGCGGCGTCACGCTTGGGGAGATGCGAGCTGCCAACGCTTGTTTCCACAGCGAGCGAACGTCACCTGTCGCCTGCACCGACACACCGACCATCTCCACCACTGGTCCTTGCCCGCTCACCGTCGCGGGACCCGTGGCGGCATGGATGCCGCCACGGTGCTGACAAGGACGTACTTGCAGCGTGTCCCGCGATGGTGGGCGGGCAAGGACCCTGCTGCCAAACCGCAGATCAGCTGCTTTCCGCCAGACAGGCCCGCGTCTTGCTGGACAGGCTGGCTGAACAGGCGCGCGCCCTGTCGACAACACCTTGCCGACAACTGTCCGACTCTTGAGGAGGCGCCAGGCGCACTGGCGCCAAGGGAAACTGCGGCCGCGCAGTGCCTCGCAGCCCAGCACACAAATCGCTGCCTGCTCCCGGCAGCCGAGGCACAGCCCCCTCCCTGCCCCCGGCGCCGGGATACTGGCAGCATTTCGGCACGCCGCTTGCATTGGTGTGAATGCCTCCCTGGCTGACCGCACCCATGAGCGACTCCGTTACCTCCATCCTCTCGCAGATCCGCAGCTACCAGACGCAGATGGGCCAAGGCCCGATGCGCGCGGTGGGCGATGCGGCGCGCGGCAACCAGATCCAGGGACTGGCCGGCGCACAGGGAACACCGGCCACCCAGGCACCGAGCTTCAGCGAGACCTTGCGCAGCGCCATCGGTGGCGTCAACGAGGCCCAGCAGAGGGCCGGCGCCCTGTCCAAAGCATTCGAAATGGGCGACCCCAATGCCGATCTGGCACGGGTCATGGTCGCCTCCCAGCAGTCCCAGGTGGCCTTCCGCGCCACCGTGGAAGTCCGCAACCGTCTCGTCCAGGCTTATCAGGACGTCATGAACATGCCGCTGTAAAGGTTGACGACACATGGCACTTGCGATCAGCAAAGAAAACATGAACCAGAACGCCGAAAAGGCGGGGCAATGGTTCGACCGTGTCAGCAGCCTGCAGATCACCCGCAAGCTGACCATGATGGCGATGATCGCCCTGGCGGTGGCGGCCGGCCTGGCGGTGTTCTTCTGGTCGCAGAAGCCCGGCTATCAGTCGCTGTACACCGGCCTGGATGAAAAGGGCAATGCCGAAGCGGCCGACCTGCTGCGCACCGCGCAGATCCCCTACAAGATCGATCAGGGTACCGGCGCCATTTCGGTGCCGCAGGACCGTCTGTACGACGCCCGCCTGAAGCTGGCCGGCTCCGGCCTCACCGGCAAGGAAACCGGCGGCGGTTTCGAACTGATGGAAAAGGACCCGGGCTTCGGCGTCAGCCAGTTCGTGGAAAACGCCCGTTACCAGCACGCGCTGGAAACCGAACTTTCGCGCACCATCGGCACGCTGCGCCCGGTGCGCGAAGCCCGCGTGCACCTGGCCATTCCCAAACCCAGCGCCTTCACCCGCCAGCGTGATGTGGCCAGCGCCTCGGTGGTGCTGGAACTGCGCGGTGGCCAGGGTCTGGAACGCAACCAGGTCGATGCCATCGTCAATCTGGTGGCGTCCAGCATCCCGAACATCACCCCCGAGCGCGTCACCGTGGTCGATCAGAGTGGCCGCATGCTCTCCATCGCCGACCCCAATAGCGATGCCGCCCAGCACGCTGCCCAGTTCGAACAGGTGCGCCGCCAGGAAAGCTCCTACAACCAGCGCATCCGCGAATTGCTGGAACCGATGACCGGCCCAGGCCGGGTCAACCCGGAAACCAGCGTGGACATGGACTTTTCGGTGGTCGAAGAAGCCCGCGAGCTCTACAACGGTGAGCCGGCCAAGCTACGCAGCGAGCAGGTCAACGACACCAGCACCACGGCGACCGGCCCGCAGGGCCCTCCGGGCGCCACCAGCAACAGCCCCGGTCAGCCGCCGGCGCCGGCCGCTGCAGGCGCACCGGGCACCCCCGCTGCTGCCAACGGCCAGGCCACCGCAGCGGCCGCGCCGACCGAAAGTTCCAAGAGCGCCACCCGTAACTACGAATTGGACCGAACCTTGCAGCACACCCGCCAGCCGGCCGGCCGCATCAAGCGCGTCTCGGTGGCGGTGCTGCTGGACAACGTCCCGCGCCCCGGCGCCAAGGGCAAGATGGTCGAACAACCGCTCACCGCTGCCGAGCTCACCCGTATCGAAGGCCTGGTCAAGCAGGCAGTGGGCTTTGATGCGGCACGCGGCGACACGGTGTCGGTGATGAATGCGCCGTTCGTGCGTGAAGCGGTGGCCGGCGAAGAAGGGCCGAAGTGGTGGGAAGACCCGCGCGTGCAGAACGGTCTGCGCTTGCTGGTCGGTGCGCTGGTGGTGCTGGCGCTGCTGTTCGGTGTGGTGCGCCCCACCCTGCGTCAGCTCACCGGCGTGACCCCCATCAAGGAAAAGCAGCGCAAGGGCGGCAACGATGGCACTCCACAGAGCGCCGACGTGCGGATGGTCGATGACGAGGATTCGCTGCTGCCGCACATGGGCGAGGACACCGCCAGCATCGGGCAGGAGCGCAAACCGGCAATCGCCCTGCCGGATGCCTACGAAGAACGCATGCGTGTTGCACGCGAAGCAGTCAAAGCCGATTCAAAACGTGTTGCACAAGTCGTAAAGGGATGGGTTGCCAGTGAAGCCTGAAACAGAACCGATGAGTGGCGTGCAGCGTGCTGCGGTGTTGTTGCTGTCGCTTGGGGAAAGCGACGCCGCCGAAGTGCTCAAACACATGGACCCCAAGGAGGTGCAGAAGATCGGCATCGCCATGGCCACCATGACCGGCATCTCGCGCGATCAGGTCGAAAAGGTAATGGACGACTTCAACGGCGAACTGGCCGGCAAGACCTCGCTGGGCGTGGGCGCCGACGACTACATCCGCAACGTGCTGATCCAGGCGCTGGGCGCCGACAAGGCCGGTGGCCTGATCGACCGCATCCTGCTGGGCCGCAACACCACCGGCCTGGACACCTTGAAGTGGATGGACCCGCGCGCGGTCGCCGACCTGGTACGCAACGAACACCCGCAGATCATCGCGATTGTGATGGCGCATCTGGACAGCGACCAGGCTGCCGAGGCGCTCAAGTTGCTGCCCGAGCGCACCCGCGCCGACGTGTTGCTGCGCATTGCCACCCTTGACCGGATCCCGCCGAATGCGCTGAGCGAGCTCAACGACATCATGGAGCGTCAGTTTGCCGGCAACCAGAACCTCAAGTCGTCCAACGTCGGCGGCATCAAGGTGGCGGCCAACATCCTCAACTTCCTGGACACCGGCTCCGACCAGGGCGTGCTGGGCGAGATCGGCAAGATCGACGCCGACCTGGCCGGCAAGATCCAGGACCTGATGTTCGTGTTCGACAACCTGGTGGACCTGGACGACCGCGGCCTGCAGACGCTGCTGCGCGAAGTCTCCGGCGAGCGCTTGGGCTTGGCCCTGCGCGGCGCCGACGTCAAGGTGCGCGAAAAGATCACCCGCAACATGTCCCAGCGCGCGGCCGAAATCCTGCTCGAGGACATGGAAGCGCGCGGCCCGGTGCGCCTGGCCGACGTGGAAGCGGCGCAGAAGGAAATCCTCACCATCGTCCGCCGTCTGGCTGACGAAGGTACCATCAGCCTGGGCGGCGCCGGTGCGGAGGCGATGGTATGAACGACGTGGTCACCCGCTGGCTGGCCCCGGACCTGCACCTGGTCCCGGCCGGGCCGGAAACCGAATTCGACGAAGCGGCCGTTTATGAGCCGGTGCTGCGTGCGCCGACCCTGGAAGAGATCCAGGCCATCGAAGATGCCGCCCAGCAGGAGGGCTTCGCCCGTGGGCATGCCGAAGGCTTCGCCCAGGGCCAGTCGGAAGTGCGGCGCCTGACCGCGCAGATCGACGGCATCCTGGACAACTTCACCCACCCGCTGGCGCGGCTGGAAAACGAAGTGGTCGGCGCGCTCGGCGAGCTGGCCGTGCGCATCGTCGGTCAGCTGGTCGGACGTGCCTATCAAGCCGATCCGCAGCTGCTGGCCGAGCTGGTCGGCGAAGCGGTGGATGCGGTCGGCGGTGCCGGCCGCGAGGTCGAAGTCCGCCTGCACCCGGACGACATCACCGCGCTGCTGCCGTATCTGGCGCCCAGCAGCACCACCCGCGTGGCCCCAGACATGAGCCTGAGCCGCGGCGACCTGCGTGTGCACGCTGAAAGCGTGCGCATCGACGGCACCCTGGATGCGCGCCTGCGGGCCGCACTGGAGACAGTCATGCGCAAATCCGGAGCGGGCCTGTGAGCGCCCTGTTCGGCGCCACCCCGGCCGATTGGCTGGATGCACGCAATCTGCGCCTGGCCACGCGCCTGGGCACCCTCGGCCTGGAACCCACCGCCGGCCGCACCCTGATCCGCGAAGGCATCCTGCGCCGTGCGGTCGGCCTGACCCTGGAAGCCACAGGCTGCGAAGCGCCGATGGGCGCCACCTGCAAGGTCGAAGTCGATGGCGGCTGGCTCGATGCCGAAGTGGTCGGTTTCGCCGGCGAACGGACCTATTTGATGCCCAGTGCCGAACTGCACGGCCTGCTGCCGAATGCGCGCGTGGTGCCCTCGCGGCACCGCGGCGGCGTGGAAGTGGGCGAAGGCCTGCTCGGCCGCGTCATCGACAGCGACGGCACCCCGCTGGACGGCAAGGGCCCGATCCGCGCCGAAGGCAGCGTCGGCATGGCCGGCGTGTCGATCAACCCGCTGGCGCGCGAACCCATCACCACCTCGCTGGATGTCGGCGTACGCGCCATCAACGCCATGCTGCCGATCGGCCGCGGCCAGCGCGTGGGCCTGTTCGCCGGCTCCGGCGTCGGTAAATCGACGCTGCTGGGCATGATGACCCGCTTCACCGCGGCCGACGTGATCGTGGTCGGGCTGATCGGCGAACGTGGCCGCGAAGTGCGCGATTTCGTCGAGACCACCCTGGGCGAAGAAGGCCTGCGCCGCGCCGTCGTGGTGGCCGCCCCAGCCGACCGCCCGCCGTTGGCGCGTCTGCATGGTGCCTATCGCGCCACCGCCATCGCCGAATGGTTCCGCGACCAGGGTTTGAACGTGCTGCTGCTGATGGATTCGCTGACCCGCTTCGCCCAGGCGCAGCGCGAGATCGGCCTGTCGGTCGGCGAGCCGCCGACCACCCGCGGCTACCCGCCGTCGGTGTTCGCCAAATTGCCGGCGCTGGTGGAACGGGCCGGCAACGGTGCCAAGGGCCGCGGCTCGATCACCGCGTTCTACACCGTGCTGACCGAAGGCGACGACCCGCAGGACCCGATCGCCGACGCCGCCCGCGCCATTCTGGACGGCCACATTCTGCTCTCGCGTCGGGTTGCCGACAGCGGCCTGTACCCCGCCATCGACCTGGAATCCTCGGTCAGCCGCGTGGTGCAGGACATCGCCGACGACACCTGGCGCCTGCGCATCCGCAAGCTCAAGCGGCTGCTCTCCGCCTACACCGCCAACCGCGACCTGATCGCCATCGGCGCTTACCAGCGTGGCAGCGACCCGGCCACCGACGAAGCATTGGCGCGCTGGCCGGAGATCGTCGAATTCCTAGGGCAGGACGTACACAAGGCGTCGGTCCTGAGCGACAGCCTGTCCGCCCTGCAGCAGCTGGTCGAACCCGAGAACTAATTCATGATGCAGTCCAAACGGATCGACCCATTACTGCGCCGCGCGCAGGAACAGGAAGACAAGGTCGCTCGCGATCTGGCCGAACGCCAGCGCACCCTGCAAACCCACCAATCGCGTCTGGAAGAACTGCGCCGCTACGTCGAGGAATACGCCAACAGCAAGATGGCCGGCACCAGCGCGGTGGCGCTGACCAACCGCCGCGCATTTCTGGACCGTCTGGACAGCGCCGTGCTGCAGCAGGCACAGACCGTGCAAAGCAACATCGCCAAGGTCGAAGCCGAGCGTACCCGCCTGCTGCTGGCCAGCCGCGAGAAGCAGGTACTGGAGCAATTGGCCGCCAGTTATCGCGCCCAGGAAAACAAAGTGATCGAACGCCGCGACCAGCGTGAGATGGACGACCTCGGCGCGCGTCGTTCGCGTCTGGCCCGCAGCCAGGACACCCACGGAGAATCCGCATGAATCCCCTGTCCGCCTTCGCCGCCGGCCTCGGCGCGCTTGCCGGCACTGGCAAGAAATCCAGTTACAGCGACCCGTCGTCCGAACCGGACGCAGGCCAGGACCAGTTTGCGCGCATGCTCAATCCGGCCAACACGCCGCACCAGGCCCCGCCGCAGGCGCCAGAACGCGTGCCCGCCAAGCAGGCCGCGCCCAAGTCCAACCAGTCCGACAATAATCGCAGCGACGACGACAACCGCGACGACGCGGCCGGCGATGCCACCGCACGGCCGCGGGCGCAGGACGGCGATGCCAAGCCGGCCAAGTCCGGCACCGCCAAGGACGCGGCAGCGTCCGACAAGAGCGCCGCTACCGCTGCCAGCAAGACCGGCAAGAACACCAAGACCGCCGCCACGGCGAGCGAGGACGCACCCGCAGAGGCGGCAACTGCATCGGCGACCGATGCCGGCTGGCCGCCCGCGGGCCTGGGCGGCTTCGGCATGGGCTTGCTGGCGCAGGCGCTGCCGGGTGGCGATGTGCTGGCTGCCGCAGCCGCGGCGCTGACCGCCAGCATGGCCGGCGCAGCCAACGCCGCCGGGACGGCCACCGCATTGCCCACCGATGCAACCGCCGCCAACGCAACCGCGAGCGCTGCCCCCGCCCTGCCCGCGTTGGGCGCACTGGTGCCGGCCGCCGCCGCAGGCGCAGGCGGCAAACCCACGTCGACCACCGCCGTAAACGGCGACGCACAGACTGCCGCGCTGATGAGCATGGCCGCCAAAGCGCTGGAACCGGCTGCCGACGACAGTACCGCTCCGGCCGCGCCGGACACCCCGGCGTTCGCGCTGCCGACCACCACCGCGCCGGCGCTCAGCCGCCTGCAGGATGCGGCGCCGATTTTCAACGCCTCGCCCACCCCCACCCCGGACCTGGGCAGCGACAACTTCGACGATGCCATCGGCGCACGCATGAGTTGGCTGGCCGACCAGAAGATCGGCCACGCCCACATCAAGGTGACCCCGAACGAGATGGGTCCGGTCGAAGTGCGTCTGCATCTGGACGGCGACAAGGTCAATGCCAGCTTCACCGCTGCCAATGCCGACACCCGTCAGGCGCTGGAACAGAGCCTGCCGCGGCTGCGCGAAATGCTCGGCCAGAACGGCTTCCAGCTTGGCCAGGCCGATGTCGGCCAGCAACACCAGCATCCGTCCGGCAATCGCAATGGCGGCAATGGCCACGGCAACGGCCTCACCCTGGACGACAGCCCGCCCGTCGGAATTCCGTCGGTGGTGTTACGCCAGCGTGGATTGCTGGACGCCTACGCCTGAGATAACGTGCCGGGCACGCCCCGGCACCGCTGAACATCGCGCCTCGGCTGCCTGCCGATGACGCGCCTGCATCCTCGCAGCGCAAGGCTTGCGGGGGTTTTTTCGGCCTGCGCGCTGCCCGCGCCAGGAAACCGACGCCGCTTTGGCATGCAAATTGCATCGACAGTGCGAGCATTCCCCTGGAGCAGATTGTGGCAGCGGCCGAAAAACCCAAGAAGTCCGAAGACAAAGACGATAAGGGCGAGAAGAAGAAGGGCGGCAAGAAGCCCATTCTGCTGGTCGCCATCGGCGTGGTGGTGTTGGCGGCCGCTGGTGGCGGCGCCTGGTTCTTTCTGGGCCACAAGGCCGATGACAAAGGTGACAAGCACGCACCCAAGGTGGCCGAGGTGCCAAAGCCGGCGCAGTACTTCCCGATGGACCCGGCGATCGTGGTCAACCTGGCCGACCCCGGCGATGGCCCGCAGTACCTGCAGGTGGAAGTGCAGCTGGTCACCCGCGACCCGGAAGAGCTCAAGCTCATCACCGAGAACGCCCCGGCGATCCGTGCGCACCTGCTGATGCTGCTGTCGCAGACCAAGGCCACCGACGTGGCCGACCTGGCCGGCAAGCAGAAGCTGCAGAAGGCTGCACTGGCGGAAACGCAGAAGGTCATGACCAGCGAGACCGGCAAGAAGTGCGTCGAAGAATTGCTGTTCACCAGTTTCGTTACTCAGTAAGGCCTGCCCCATGAGCGTCAGTGATCTGCTTTCCCAAGACGAGATCGATGCCCTGCTGCATGGCGTGGATTCGGGCGCGGTCAATACCGAGCCGGAGCCGCTGCCCGGCGAGGCCCGTCAATACGATCTGTCCAGCCAGGACCGCATCATCCGTGGGCGCATGCCAACCATGGAGATGGTCAACGAGCGCTTTGCGCGGCTGTGGCGCATCGGCCTGTTCAATCTAATCCGGCGCTCGGCCGATTTGTCGGTGCGCGGCATCGACCTGGTCAAGTTCAACGAATACATGCACTCGCTGTATGTGCCGACCAACCTCAACCTGATCCGCTTCAAACCGCTGCGCGGCACCGGCCTGATCGTGTTCGAACCCACGCTGGTGTTCACCGTGGTGGACAACTTCTTCGGCGGCGACGGCCGGTATCACACCCGCATCGAAGGCCGCGAATTCACCGCCACCGAAATGCGCGTGGTGCAGCTGATGCTCAAGCAGACCTTCGCCGACTTGAAGGAAGCCTGGGCGCCGGTGATGGACGTGGACTTGGAGTACATCAACTCGGAGATCAACCCGCACTTCGCCAACATCGTCACCCCGCGCGAGTACGTGGTGGTGTGCCGCTTTCATGTGGAGCTGGAAGGCGGCGGTGGCGAGATCCACATCACCCTGCCCTATTCGATGCTGGAGCCGATCCGCGAACTGCTCGACGCCGGCATCCAGAGCGACCGCAACGACCGCGACGACTCCTGGAACGTGATGCTGCGCGAGCAGCTGGACACCGCCGAGGTGACCCTGTCCAGCGTGCTGGCCAGCAAGCGCATGAGTCTGCGCCAGCTCACCGGTTTGAAGGTCGGCGACATCCTGCCGATCGACCTGCCCGCCCAGGTGCCGCTGTGCGTGGAAGAAATCCCGTTATTCACCGGCGAATTCGGCGTTTCCAATGGCAACAACGCCGTCAAGATCACCGCCGTACGCCCGCCCGGCGTGCAAGCCCCACGCGCCGTTCCCTCCCAGGACTCCAGCAAATGATTAACTCCGACATCCTCGACGCCTCGCCTGCCACCTTCGACAGCCTGCAGGCCGAACACGACCAGAACGCCGCCGACCTTAATCTGGACGTGATTTTGGACGTGCCGGTGACCCTGTCGCTGGAAGTGGGCCGCGCACGCATTCCGATCCGCAACCTGCTGCAGCTCAACCAGGGCTCGGTGGTGGAACTGGAACGCGGCGCCGGCGAACCGCTGGACGTGTACGTCAACGGCACCCTGATCGCACACGGCGAAGTGGTCGTCGTCAACGACCGCTTCGGTATTCGCCTGACCGATGTGGTCAGCCCCAGCGAACGGATCCGGAGGCTGCGGTGATCGGCCTGCTTGCCACCGTCGCGCCAGTCGCGCCAGTCGCGGCCAAGGCGACCCAGGTCGGCGCGCAGGCGCCGTCCTCGCCCAGCCTGTTTGGCGCAATCTTTGCGTTGCTGTTGGTGCTCGCGCTGATCGTCGGCCTGAGCTGGTTGCTCAAGCGCATGCCCGGCAGCGGATTCCGCAGCACCGAGGGCTTGCGTGTGGTGACCAGCCTGGCAGTTGGTGCCAAGGAACGTGTGGTGGTGGTGGAGGTGAACGGCCAGCAGTTGTTGCTCGGCGTCACCGCCGGCGGCATCAGCACCCTGCACACCTTGCCCGAACCGCTGCCGACCACGCCCGCACCCACCCTGCCCACTTTCAAGCAACTCCCCAATTTCGCCCAGCTGCTCGCACAGAAGCTGCGCAAGGACCCGTGACATGTTGAGCCGTTGGAATCGTTGGGGGCGTAGCGTGCGCCGGGTGCTGATCATGCTGTTGATGAGTTGCCCGCTGCTGGCCGCGGCCACGCCGGCCGCGCTGCCGGCGATGGCGCAGGCAGCCGCACCTGCGGCCACGCCGGCTGCGGTGCCGGCCGGTTCCAACCAGCTACCGTCGCTGCCGAACGTGAGCGTGGGCCGTATCGGCGACCAGCCGGTGAGCCTGCCGCTGCAGACCTTGCTGCTGATGACGGCGATCACCCTGCTGCCGTCGATGCTGCTGGTGCTGACCGCCTTCACCCGTATCACCATCGTGCTGGGCCTGCTGCGCCAGGCGCTGGGCACCGGCCAGACGCCGTCCAATCAGGTACTGCTGGGCCTGTCGATGTTCCTCACCGCGCTGGTGATGATGCCGGTGTGGCAAAAGATGTGGGGCGCCGGCCTACAGCCGTACCTCAACAACCAGATCGATTTTTCCACCGCCTGGACACTGACCACCCAGCCGCTACGCGCCTTCATGCTGGCGCAGATCCGCGAAACCGATCTGATGACCTTCGCCGGCATGGCGGGCGACGGCAAATACGTCGGCCCGGACGCCGTGCCGTTCCCGGTGCTGGTGGCCTCGTTCGTGACCAGCGAGTTGAAGACCGCCTTTGAAATCGGCTTTCTGATCTTCATCCCATTCGTGATCATCGACCTGGTGGTGGCCAGCGTACTGATGTCGATGGGCATGATGATGCTCTCGCCGATGCTGATCTCCGCGCCGTTCAAGATTCTGCTGTTCATCCTGGTGGATGGTTGGGTGCTGGTGGTCGGCACGTTGGCTGCGAGTTTCAACGCCGCGTAGGGGTAGCCGCGCGTTGCCCGCTTTAGCACTTGCCATCCAGTTGAGTGCGTTTTGTCGAAGCGGCCGCACAGCACAGCCGTACTGCTCAGGCTGTGCGGCTGTGCGGCTGTGCATTTTGTCATTGTGCTTAGCTCTTGCTTTTGGGCTCTTTACAAAAACCTCGCGCATCCATGCGCGCCGCCCCTGTGGGGTTTGACCCGGATGGCCTGCCGCTGCGGTATGGAGGATGAAAAGCGAACTGCAAAAGCCAAGCAAGAGCACAGCAACAACAACAACAGGCTGACGGCAAGGCCAATCGCAGGGATGAAACCGACCTCATCCACCAGCAAATCGCCTGCCAAGCCCAAATCACAAATCCCGACTCCCCAATCCCGCCCCCCCTTTGGCATCCCACTTGCATCAGCACCTCCCATGAGTCCTGAAATCGCCCTGACTGAACTGCGTGGTGGCCTGGTCACCGTCCTGTGGATTGCCGGGCCAATGTTGCTGGCCGTGCTGGTGGTTGGCGTGGTGATTGGTGTGGTGCAAGCCGCGACCCAATTGAACGAGCCGACCATTGCCTTCGTGGCCAAAGCGGTGGCGCTGACGGCCACGCTGTTTGCCACCGGCAGCATGCTGCTAGGGCATCTGGTGGAGTTCACCATCGCGCTGTTCCAGCGCATACCGCATCTGATCGGCTAGCGGGTAGCGCGGATGGATGCTGCAACCCAGATGGTGATCGACGGCCAGCGCGCGTTCGCGATGGTCGGGGCGATCATGTGGACCATGCTGCGTACCGGTGCGTTGCTCACCGCTATGCCGTTGATCGGCACGCGCGCCGTGCCCGGACGGGTGCGGGTGATGCTGGCCGGGACGCTGGCAATGGTGCTGGCGCCGATCCTGCCGCCGGTGCCGGAGTGGGACGGTTTTACCGCACAGGCGGTGCTGAGCATCGCGCGCGAGCTGGCGATCGGGGCCAGCATGGGCTTCATGCTGAAGCTGATTTTCGAAGCCGGCGCATTGGCCGGCGAGCTGGTGTCGCAGTCCACCGGCCTGTCGTTCGCACAGATGTCCGACCCCATGCGCGGCGTGACGTCGGGCGTGATCGCGCAGTGGTTCTACATCGGCTTCGGGCTGCTGTTCTTCGCGGCTAACGGCCATCTGGCGGTGATCGCACTGCTGGTGGATAGCTATAAAGCCTTGCCGATCGGCACCGCATTGCCCGATGCCGGCGCATTCGCCGAAGTAGCGCCCACCCTGTTTCTGCAGATCCTGCGCGGCGGGCTGACCCTGGCGTTGCCGATGATGGTGGCGATGCTGGCGGTCAACCTGGCCTTCGGCGCGCTGTCCAAGGCCGCGCCGGCGTTGAATCCGGTGCAGTTGGGCTTGCCGCTGACGGTGTTGCTGGGGCTGTTCCTGTTGTCGAGCTTCGCCAGCGAATTCGCCCCCCCTGTGCAGCGCATGTTCGATACCGCATTCGACGCCGCCAGAAAATTGACCGCGTAGTCCGCCGTTCAAGTTTGTAATCGACAGGCCGTCAATCCCACTGACTTATTGATGCTCACACCTCATCAACCACCTACCCATCCAACGGCGACCGATGTTCAAGCTGCATATCCTGTTCGCCCTTTCTGCGCCGCAGCGCATCGCGTTCTGGGTCTGGCGCGGGCTGTTCGTGGTCGCATTGGCAGCGGCGGGCATCGGAAGTACGCGCGCGCAGAGCTACAGCTTCCGCGATTACGCGCAGAGCGATGGTCTGCAAGGCATGAGCATCACCGGCCTGGTCGAAGACCGCCGCGGTGTGGTGTGGGTGGCGACCGAGCTGGCCTTGCACCGTTTCGAGCGTGATCGTTTCATTCCGGTCGGCCAGGATCAGGGGCTGGATGCGCGCTATACGCGCGCGCTGACGCTGGATCATGCCGGGCGCCTGTGGGTGGCCACCGCTAACGGCGTCTTCGTGCGCAACGGCGAGCAGTTCGTGCAAGTGCTGGATCACGGCAAACGCATCCGTGCCGACGCCGGCAATGTCATCGCGGCCTACCGCACCGGGGTTGCGGTGGCCAGCAACGGCGCGCTGCTGGCACTGACGCCAGAGGCCGACGGCCATTGGCAGGTCCAACCGCTGCCGGTGCGCACCGCCGACGGCAAACTGCGTGAGCCGGGTACGACGCTGTTGGCAGATGGGCAGTTCCTTTGGGTACCGTGCGATGGCGGAGTCTGTCGCCTGGATGCGCGCGGCACTGTGGTCGAAGCGCTGTCCGAAGCCGATGGTGTGCCGGCGCGACGCTGGCGGGTGATCTTCCGCGAACGGGGCGGACGCTTGTGGTTGCGCGGCGGCGGCACGATCGTCTCGCGCGCCCCCGGCGGCGCCCGTTTTACCGAACACCCGGCCAATCCGGAAAACAGTTTCAATACGCTGTCCGGCTCGACCACGATGGTGGAAGACGCGCGTGGACGCATGCTGACCCGGTCCGATCATGGCCTGGTGCGTTGGGAAGGCACGCATTGGACCGATATCGGCGCCGACCAGGGCCTCCAGCTGAACGCCCTGGTCGGCCCGTTGCTGCTGCAAAGCAACGGCACGCTATGGCTCGGCACCCGCGGAATGGGCCTGCAGCGGGTGTTGGGCTACGACAGCATCGAGCACCTGACCGAAGCGCAAGGCATGCCGCCAGCGCCGACCTGGACCATGCAGCGCCTACCCAACGGCATGCTCGCCGTCGGTGCCGACGGTGGCGCCAGCTTGTTGAAGCGGAATGCCACGCATGCGCAGCCATGGCTGCTGGAAGACGGTGCGGTGTTGTCGCAGGCACTGAACATCACTGTGGCGCCCGATGGTGCGGCCTGGGTGTCGTATTACTCCGGCGCCATTGCCCGGCGCGATCCGCTCACCGGGGTGACCAGCCGCGTGATGGATTTGCCCATCGCCGGCTACAAATTGCTGTTCGACAAGGCAGGGACGGTGTGGATCGCGACACCGCGCGGCCTGGTCCGCGGCCAGGCCGCCCCGCCCTATGCACTGGCCCCCGACCCGGCAATGGAAGGCAAGTTCATCGGCGATATCGATTTCGATCGCCAGGGCCGGCTGTGGGCGGCCACCCGCGATGGCCTGTATCGCCGCAACGGCACTACCTGGGTGAAGATTCCCGTGCGGGGCAGCTTGCCCAGCCAGGACATGCTCCAGATCGACTTCGCGCCCAATGGCGAAATCTGGTTGTCGCTGCGCGACACCGGCCTGTGGCACGGCCGCCTGCAAGGCGACGGCAGCCTGCTGTTGCAGGCGGTGGACGACCCGCTGATTTCCAGAATCATGCCCTACATCCTGCGCCACGACCGCAAGGGGCGGTTGTGGGTAGGTAGCAGCCAGGGGCTGGATCTGTACCAGAACGGCCATTGGTCGCGGATCACCCGCGCCGAGGGGCTACTATGGGACGACATGTCGTCCAACGCCTTTCTGGAAGACGACGACGGCAGCATCTGGATCGGCAGCAGCCGGGGACTCAGCCATCTGCGCGACCCGCAACGGCTGTTCGCCGCGCAACCGCTGCGGGTCGACATCGCCGAGGTCCGGCGTGGTGCCCAGATCGTGCATTCCGGCGCGTCGATCGCCTGGTCGGAAACGCCGCTGGAGATTGAGCTGAGCACGCCCGGCGTGGAAGGCGGCGCCAACCGCATCAGCTTCCGCTACCGGGTCCAGGCGCGCTGGACCACGTCCTCACTCAGCCACCTCACCTATCCGCTGCTGCCACCGGGCAACTACACGCTGGAGGTGCAGGCGCTGGATGCCTATCAGCGCAGTGCCAGCCCGATCGCGCGCTTTCAGTTCGTCATACGTCCACCATGGTGGCGCAGCATCGCTGCCATCGCCGGCTACCTGCTGTTGGCCGTCGTGGCGGTGATCGCGCTGCTGCGTTGGCGCACCGCCAAACTGCTGCGGCGCAAACACGAGCTGGAGCAACTGGTAGCCGAGCTGGAACAGGACAAGCGCGATCTGGAAGCAGCGCGCGCCGAACTCTCGCTCAAAGCCACCCACGACGAACTCACCGGCCTGCTTAACCGCGCCGGCATCCTGGCCGCGCTGCGCGAAATGCTGCTGCACGCCGCGCGCAGCGGGCGGCCGCTGGCGGTGGTGTTGATCGATCTGGATCACTTTAAACTGGTCAACGATCAACATGGCCACCTGGCCGGCGACGCCGTGCTGGCCGGGGTCGGCCACCGCATGGATACGCTGGTGCGCGGCGACGACCGCATCGGCCGTTACGGCGGCGAAGAATTGCTGGCGCTGCTGCCAGGGCTGACGCCGGGTGCCACGCATCGCCTGGACGCCATGCACCGCGGCATCTGCGGCGACTACCCCGTCGACGACGGCTGGCTGCACGTCACCTGCTCGATCGGTGTAGCCTGGTTCCAGGCTGGCGAAACGCTGGAGCAACTGCTGGCACGCGCCGACGCCGCGTTGTACCGCGCCAAGCGCAGCGGCCGCAATCGGATCGATTACGACCACGTGCCCCTGGATCGTCTTGGGCAGGTCTTGCCGCTGGACCCGCAGCAGCGCGAGTGACACAGCCGTCTGTCGCACCCCATCAACCGCAGCTGTTTAAGGCAGGTCGGCGCCGTCAACGCATCGCACTGCCGCAAGACGCATATGCCGGCCGGTCAAGCGCTTTGGACCCTTTCGCGACTGCGTATGGGCCAAGCGTGCGCACGCGCGCGACCAGCGCCGTATACCGAACCGAGCAAACAGTCGCGCTCGCACCCCTCACGTCGCCATGCTCGCTGGAACATTAAAGAAATACGTATTGGCAGCCGCTAATGGTTACAATGCGGCCTGCTATGGGGGGGGCTGCCAATTGCAAGCGTGAGACACCGCGCAATTTGCGCGGAACGCATGCGCCGATGCATGGGAGACTGCAACGCCCGTGGGGTTTCAGCAACGCCAATGGAGGTCGTCGCACCGGCGTGCACCGTTTGCCGTGGTGTTGCTGTTGGCGTTGCTGTCGTTGGCGGATCTGGCAGGCGCGCAGAGCATCAGCATCCGGCGGTATGCCCACGACCAGGGCCTGCTCGGTCTTGCCGGCACCTGTCTGCTGCAGACCCGCGCCACCTTGCTGTGGGTGTGCACCGAGAGCGGGCTGTATCGCTATAACGGGCGCACGTTTCAACAAGTGCCGCTGGATGGTTTGCGCAACGAGCCCATCAGTTCGATGACCGAATCCGCCGATGGGCGGTTGTGGGTGGCCGGCTTTCAGAGCGTGTTCGTCGGCGACGAACACGGGTTCCGCAAACTGGCGCCGGACGAAGCCCAGCACCTGCAGGACAAAATCCAACTTGCCGGCCTCCCCTGGGGCACGGTGCTGCTCAATGAGGGCAGTCTGGAAATCCTTCAGCCACGCGCCAACGGGCACTGGCAGAGCCAACCGTTGCTGGACACCGCAACCCGCGTACGCGTTCCCGAGTTGTCCAAGGTGTTCAGCTTGTCGGTGGATGGCAACACGCTGTGGGCGGGTTGCGCTCGCAAGCTGTGCGCCATCGATGCGCAGCACAAGGTGCAGGTCTTCGGACCGGAACGTGGTGTGCCGGAAGACCGTTGGTCCAGCGTGTTGCGCGACCAAGACGGCGGGTTGTGGGTGCGCGGTGCCGGCACCCTGCTCTATCGTGCGCGCGGCGCCGACACCTTCAGCGTTCGTCCGCTGCCGCTGCTGGATGGCAGTACGGTCGGTCGGCAGGCGCCGCTGGTGATGGACCGCGAGGGACGCGTGCTGGTGCGTCGCAACGACGGCCTGGCGCGCTGGGAAAACGGCCGCTGGCGCACGTTTGGCACCGAGAACGGCCTGCCACCGGCCAGCAGCGATGCGATCCTGGTGGACCGCGAAGGCGATGTCTGGATGACCGTCGACGGCGAAGGACTGGTGCGCTGGGCCGGCTACGAATGGATCGAAAACTGGGACGCTTCGCAAGGCATGCCGGCCGCGCCGACCTGGTCGATCGCCCGCGACGGGCAAGGCGCGTTGCTGGTCGGGAATGAACACGGCATCGGTCGCCAGACCGATCCGGATGGGCGCTTCGTCCCGGCCCTGCACAGCGCCGGCATCCAGATCGTGGGCATGGAGCGCAGCCAGGACGGCAGTCTGTGGACACTCAGTTCGGCCGGTTTCTTGCGCCGCACCTGGCCGGACGGACACAGCGCGGAAATCGCCAAGCTGCCGCGCACTGGGCGTCGCCTGTTGATCGACCGCCAGGGCCGGCTGTGGATGCTCAGTGCCGGTGGCCTGTTCGTGATCGAGCACCCGCTCGACGGCGGCAGCATGCAGGCCGTGGCCGACATGCCCGCCATCGCCTACACCGATGTCCAGCAAACCGCCGACGGAACGCTGTGGGTCTCCACCTCCAATGGCTTGTTCCGGCTGCAGGATGGGCACTGGTCCAACGTCAAAGTCCAGGTCAACGGCGGCGCGCCCGAGCCATGGATCAGCAAGTTCCATATCAGCGACAGCGGTGAGGTCTGGCTGGCGTTCTATCGCCCCGGCCTGTGGCACGGCATGTTGCTGCGCGACGGCCTGGACCTGCAAGAAATCAGCGACGAAGCGCTGCGCGATGTCGGCGTGTATCTGCTGTGCGGCGACAGCGCCGGCCGGGTCTGGGTGGGCCATACACGTGGCGTGGAGGTCTACGACGGTGAGCATTGGGCGCATCTGTCGCAGTCGCAGGGGTTGATCTGGGAGGACATCTCCGAGGCGGCGTTTGCCGAAGATCCGGATGGTTCGATCTGGATCGGCACCGCACGCGGGGTGAGCCACCTGAGCGACCCGGCGCACCTGTTCGACGAGCGCCAGCCGAGCGTACGCATCGACAGCCTCAGCCGCGGCGGGATGCCGGTGCAGCGCGGGCAACTGCTGGGCTGGAGCGACAAACCGCTGCATATCGAGCTGTCGACGATGGAGGTCTACGACGACCCCAGCCGCCTGACGGTGCGTTATCGCCTGCTCGGCCTGCACGACGAATGGATTCAGAGCGACAACCTGTCCATCGACCAGCCCCCCCTGCCCTCCGGGCATTTCCGCCTGCAGGTCCAGGTGCTGGATCGCTACCGTCGCACCGCATCGCCCATCGCCGACCTGCCCTTCGCGGTCGCGCCGCTGTGGTGGCGTAGCCCGCCGGCGATCGCACTGTATGTACTGATTGGCGGCGGCCTGTTGATCGGCCTGTGGCGCTGGCGGCACCGCCATCTGGTGGCGCGCGAACGCATGCTGGCCGAATTGGTGTCCGAGCGCACTTACCAGCTGGAGCGCGAAAAACGCGAACTGGAAAACGCGCGCGCGGCATTGGCCTTGAAGGCCAGCCACGACGCGCTGACCGGCCTGCTCAATCGCTCCGGCATCCTGGAAGCGATGGCCGCAGAACTGCAGGGCTGCGCGCACGGCGAGCATCCGCTGGCAGTGGTGTTGATCGATCTGGACCACTTCAAACAGGTCAACGACGACCATGGGCACCTGGTCGGCGATGCGGTGCTGGCCACGGTGGGCGCGCGGCTGACGGCCTGCCTGCGCGATTCGGACAAGGTGGGCCGCTACGGCGGCGAAGAATTGCTGCTGTTGCTGCCGGGCGTGATCCAACAGAGCCAGCGCCGGCTGCGCGCCATCCACGAAGCGCTCAGCCTGGCCCCCTACGAAGTGGGTGCCGCACGCCCGCTGCAGGTGACCTGTTCGGTGGGCGTGTCCTGGTTCCGCGTCGGCGACACCGCCGCGTCGTTGCTGGCGCGTGCCGACGAGGCGCTGTATCGCGCCAAGCGCTCGGGCCGTAATCGCATCGAACCAGCGGAACCGGAGAGTTCGGTGGCATAGGGCGCGCGCGAAGGATGTCGCGCGCACGCGTCCAGTGCCGCACATGCTGCACCGGCAGTTGAGAAGCGCGCGAACGCGCTGTGATTGCGCATGTCGCCTGCGCAGGCCGGGCGGCCGCAGCAGGTTCAAGCGCGCCGTATCTGGCGGCAACGCACCATTGATGACATTGGTCGCTCCCCTGCACTCAAGAAGTCGCGCGAGGGGTCGCTAGGTCTTGGGCAACGCGTCTTTCGACGTGGGAACTGGATAGGTGGTCGGAACCTACAACCTTGGCATGGTGATGCTGTCACTGGTGGTGGCCGTGTTGGCCTTCTATACCGCGCTGCCGCTAGTCGCATGGATGACTGCCAGCCGTGTCGGCTTCGCAGCCGCGTGGCTGTCCGGCGGCGCCATTGCCATGGGTATTGGCATCTGGTCGATGCACTTCATCGGCATGCTGGCGTTCCGCCTGCCGATTCCGGTGGGCTATGACCTGGCGTTGACGGTCTATTCGATGCTCGTGGCGATTCTGACCTCCGCGCTAGCGCTCTGGTTGACCTCACGCGCGGATTTGTCCGTGCCACGGCTGGGCCTGGGTGCGCTGCTGATGGGGCTGGTCATTGCGCTGATGCATTACATGGGCATGGGCGCGCTGTGCATGGTCAAGGCGATCAGCTATGACCCACTGCTGTTCGGGCTCTCGATCGCCATCGCCATCGCCATCGCCATCGTCGCCTCTGCCGCTGCGTTATGGATCGTCTTCCGGCTGCGCCACGACGGGCATCGCTACAGTCTGCGCATGATCGCCGCCGTGATCATGGGCGTGGCGATCGTGGGCATGCATTACACCGACATGGCCGCCGCGCGGTTCGCACCCGGCAGTTTGTGTGGAGTCGAGGCCGATACGCAGCTGCCATTGTCGTGGCTGGCGGCAGTGGTGCTGGTGACCCTGGCCTTGCTGATACTGGCGCTGGTCATTTCGGTGCTGTCGCGCCGTTTTCAGCAGCGTACCGACGTGCTGATGCAATCGCTGGCCAAGGCCAATGCTGACCTGACCCTGGCGGCGCTACACGATCCACTCACCCGACTGCCCAACCGCGTGCTGCTGCACGAGCATCTCCTGCAGAACATCGAACGCGCCCAGCGCCAGGGGCAGCGCTTTGCGGTGATGCTGATCAACCTGGACGGCTTCAAGGTGATCAACGACGGCTACGGCCATCAGCTGGGCGACCGCCTGCTGGTGGTGGTGGCCGAACGTTTGAACGCGCATCGGCGCGCGCATGGCAGCCTGGCACGGCTGGGTGCGGACGAGTTCGTGCTGGTGGCCGACATTGCAGACCCGGGAGATGCCGCCGCACTCGCCGCGCATCTGGTGCAGGCACTGGCGGTGCCGTTCATGGTTTCCAACCACGAGTTGCGTCTGAGCAGCAGCCTTGGCATCGCACAGTACCCGGAAGACGCCACCAGCGGTCCCCAGCTCCTGACGCATGCCGACGCGGCGATGAACCACGCCAAGCACGCGGGCCGCAACCGCTACAGCTTTTTCGAACGCTCGATGACGGCCACCACCCGCGAACGCCTGCAGTTGCTGCACGAACTGCCGCGCGCGCTGGAGCTGGGCCAGTTCGTGCTGCATTACCAGCCCAAATACTGCGCCGAGGATGGCCGCCCGATCGGCGCCGAAGCGCTGATCCGCTGGCAGCATCCCGAACGCGGCCTGGTGCCGCCGGACAGCTTCATCCCGCTGGCCGAACGCAGCGGCATGATCGGCCTGCTCGGCAGCTGGGTGCTGCGGCAGGCCTGCCGCCAGATGCACGACTGGCGCGCGGCCGGGCACGGCGACTGGCGGGTGGCGGTCAATCTGTCGGCGATCCAGCTGGCCTCGCCCAGCTTGCTGGACGAAGTGGCCACCACGCTCAGCGAGTTCATGCTGGCACCGGGCCAGCTCACCCTGGAAATCACCGAAACCATGGCCATGCGCGATGCCGAGGCCTGCCTGCGCACCCTCGGACAGCTCAACGCACTGGGCGTGCGCATCGCCATCGACGACTTCGGCACCGGCTATTCCAACCTGCTTTATCTGCGCAAGCTGCCGGCGCACGAGCTCAAGATCGACCGCAGTTTTGTGCAGGCCATGGACAGCAGTGCCGAAGACATCGCCATCGTGGCCGCCGTGGTGGCACTGGCCCACACCATGCGTCTGCAGGTAGTCGCCGAAGGCGTGGAAACCATCGCCCAGCGCAACACCCTGGAACGGCTGGGCTGCGACCAACTGCAAGGCTATCTGCTGGGCCGCCCGATGGACGCCGAACGCTTCATCGCCACCGTGGTCGCCCAGCGCAACGGCCCGCGCCGCCTGGCTCGCTGAGCTGCAAACGGCGTCGAACGAACGCCCACCCGGCCTCCACGCTCAACGACGCCCTGGCCGGGCCGAGCAGCGATCTGGACCGCCGTGGAAACCTGCCAGCTCCCGTGTGTGGCCCTCCCCACCAGGCAGCCCCGACACGCCGCAACGCCACGTGCCGCCACTGCTGTTCCGATTCCCGATTCCACGCACTGGAACGCCGCTTGCATCAGTTGGGCTAATCCCCCACCGGCACCTCCATGTCCGAGTCCGAAGACGGCGGCGAGCGTACAGAGCTTCCCACCGAAAAACGTCTGCGCGAGGCCCGTGAGCAGGGCAACATCCCGCAGTCGCGCGAGCTGTCGACGGCGGCCGTGTTCGGTGCCGGCGTGTTCGCGTTGATGGCGCTGGCCCGCGGCATCGGCGATGGCGCTACGGCGTGGATGGAGACCGCGCTCAGCCCGGACCCGACGATGCGCGAAAACCCGATGGCGCTGTTCGGCCATTTCGGCGATCTGCTGCTGCAGTTGCTATGGGTGATGCTGCCGTTGATCGGCATCTGCCTGGCCGCCGGCCTGGCCGGCCCGCTGCTGATGAGCGGCCTGCACTTTTCCGGCAAAGCGATCATGCCCGACCTCACCAAGCTCAACCCGGCCAACGGGCTCAAGCGCATGTGGGGCAGCAATAGTCTGGCCGAGCTGGTCAAGTCGGTGCTGCGCCTGTTGTTCGTCGGCCTGGCCGCCAGTTTCTGCATCTCCAAGAGCCTGCCTGGCTTGCGCTCGCTGGTGAGCCAGCCGCTAGAACAGGCGGTCGGCAACGGGCTGGACTTCACCAAGAGCTTGCTGTTCTACACCGCCGGCGCACTGGTGCTGCTGGCCGCCATCGACGCGCCGTACCAGAAGTGGAACTGGATGCGAAAGCTGAAGATGACGCGCGAAGAGATCAAGCGCGAGATGAAGGAAAGCGAGGGCAGCCCCGAAGTGAAGGGCCGCATCCGCCAGATGCAGATGCAGATGTCGCAGCGCCAGATGATGGAAGCGGTGCCCAAGGCCGACGTGGTCCTGATGAATCCGACCCACTACGCGGTGGCGCTCAAGTACGAAGGCGGCAAGATGCGCGCCCCGATCGTGGTGGCCAAGGGCGTGGACGAAATGGCCTTCCGTATCCGCGAAGCGGGCGAGCAGCACCGGGTGGCCATCGTCACCGCACCGCCGTTGGCACGCGCCTTGTATAGGGAAGCGCAAGTCGGCAAGGAAATTCCCGTGAGACTCTATTCCGTCGTGGCCCAGGTCCTTTCCTACGTCTACCAGCTGCGTGGCTGGAACGGCGGCCCGATGCCGGAATTGCCCTCGCTGGAAGTGGATGAGTTCGGCAAGGGAGCCAGCGCATGAGCGCCCAACCCGCCCCGATGAATGCCCGTCGCGTCATGGAGTTGCTGCGCAACGGCCTGGGCGCCCCGCTGGCCCTGATGGCCATGCTGGCCATGCTGATGGTGCCGCTGGCCGCACCGGTACTGGATGCGCTGTTCACCTTCAACATCGCCATCTCGCTGATGGTGCTGCTGGCGGTGGTGTACGTGCAGCGCCCGCTGGAATTCACCATTTTCCCGATCGTGCTGTTGATGACCACGATGCTGCGCTTGGCACTGAACGTCGCCTCCAGCCGCGTGATCCTGATCAACGGCCAGGACGGCCACGCCGCCGCCGGCAAGGTGATCGAGGCCTTCGGCCAGTTCGTGATCGGCGGCAACTACGCCGTGGGCATCGTGGTGTTCGCGATCCTGACCATCATCAACTTCGTGGTCATCACCAAGGGTGCCGGGCGCGTGTCGGAAGTGACCGCGCGCTTCATCCTGGACGCCATGCCCGGCAAGCAGATGGCCATCGACGCCGACCTCAACGCCGGTTTGCTGACGCGTGAGGAAGCCAAGGCCCGCCGCGAAGAAGTCCGCGAAGAAGCCGACTTCTACGGCGCGATGGACGGTGCCAACAAGTTCATCCGCGGCGACGCCATCGCCGCGATCATGATCCTGTTCATCAACTTGGTCGGCGGCATGGCCGTGGGCATGCTCCAGCACGGCATGAGCTTCATGGATGCCGCGTCCACCTACACGCTGCTGTCGATCGGCGACGGGTTGGTGGCGCAGCTGCCGGCCTTGCTGGTGTCGTCGTCGGTCGCCTTGCTGGTGACCCGCGCCTCGCGCGCGCAGGACATGCGCGGTGCCATGGTCAGCCAGGTGTTCGGCCAGCACCGCGCGCTGGCGGTGGCCGCGGCCATCCTGGGCCTGGTCGGCCTGGTGCCGGGCATGCCGAACGTCGCGTTTTTGACGCTCGGCCTGATCCTCGGCGTCATCGCCTGGAAAATGTACAAGCGCAGCCTGGTGGTCGCCCCGACCGGCGCCCCCGCCACCGACCCCAAGGCCGCCGCGGCCGCCACTGCTGCCCAAGCCAGCGCCGAACTGAGCTGGGACGAACTGCGCCCGATCGACCCCCTGGGCCTGGAGGTTGGCTACCGCTTGATCCCGCTGGTGGACAAGAACCAGGGCGGCGAACTCATGGCGCGCATCAAGGGGGTGCGCCGCAAACTCACCCAGGACATTGGCTTCCTGGTCCCGCCGGTGCACATCCGCGACAACCTGGAGTTGTCCGCCAACGCCTACCGCCTGCTGGTGCACGGCGTGCCGGTGGCCACCGCAGAAATCTATTCCGACCGCGAGCTGGCGCTGGACCCGGGCGGCGCGCTCGGCCAGCTCGACGGCATCCCCGGCAAGGACCCGGCATTTGGCCTGGACGCCACCTGGATCCAGCCGCATCAACGCGCCTATGCCGAATCGATGGGCTACACCGTGGTCGACCCGGCCACCGTGGTCGCCACCCACCTGTCGCACCTGATCCGCGAACACGCCCCGGAACTGCTCGGCCACGAAGAGGTGCAGCAGCTGCTGGCGACGCTGGCCAAGACTGCGCCGAAGATGGTCGAAGATCTCACCCCCAAGGCGCTGCCGCTGTCGGTCGTGGTGCGCGTGCTGCAGAACTTGCTGATCGAGAAGATCCCGGTGCGCCAGCTGCGCAAGATCGTCGAAGCACTGGTCGAACACGCCCCGCACAGCCAGGACCCGGCCACCCTCACTGCCGCAGTGCGTACCTCGCTGGGCCGCTTTATCGTGCAGGAAATCGCCGGCATGTCGGCCGAACTGCCGGTGTTCACCCTGGCCCCGCAGTTGGAGCGCGTGCTACAGGAATCCACCCACGGCAATGGCGTGGCGCTGGAACCGGGCCTGGCCGAACGCCTGCACCAGAGCCTGGCCGAGTGCGTCGGCAAACAGGAAGCCCGCAACGAACCGGCGGTGGTGCTGGTGCCCGGCCAGGTACGCGCCGCACTGGCCCGCTTGGTTCGCCACAGCGTCCCCAGCCTGTCGGTCCTGGCCTACAGCGAAGTGCCGGAAGACAAGCGCCTGAAGCTGGTGGGTACGATCAGCTGAATCCCGCAGACGCCCGCATGTGTCCGCCAACCAACGCACGCCTTAGAAGCGCCCCCGAGCGCGACCGGGCTTACCGGCAAGGCCCATCGCGCCCAACGACGCACACGTGCACCCGGCAAGCGTCACGCCATCAGTACCGGCGACGGGTCGGCGATCGACCACCACAGCCGGCGTCGGAAAGCCGCCACTGGTTTGACCATCCAATCGATTGCACGCCGCTGGCCATGCCTGAGGGCTGCAAAGGCCGGCTACCCCGCCGCATCTGCCCGCACGCTAACGCCAGCGTTTCAACGTCCTGGGCAAAAAGCAAGTCAAGCCAGTGACGTGAAGCCCCAGCCGAGCCGCACGCACTGCGTCGCCCCTGTCGCGGCCCTCTATCTTCCGGCGCCAGAAACCCAGCACAGCGCGTTTTGGCACACCGCATGCATCAGCTCTGCCGACACCGCAGCAGCAGCACCGCTCCGGAGCGAACGCAGGACTTGGAACAACGACCGGGACAGGCACCTCATGACGCTGGCAACACACCCACATTCATCGCGCACCCGTCCGGCGTCCGGCGGGTCCCGTTCCTCGAGGCAATTCGCATGAAAATCAAACGCTTCGTTGCCCCGGACATGCGCACCGCCTTCCGCATGGTGCGTGAAGAACACGGCCCGGACGCAGTGATCCTGTCCAACCGCCGTACCGCCGAAGGCATCGAGATCGTCGCTGCCAGCAACTACGACGAAGAACTCGTGCAGCGCGCCCTGGAAACCGCGCGCTCCGAGACGTCGGCCGCCGCACATAATGCGGCGGCCCCCATCCAGCAGGCGCCTGCCCCGCAAGCCCCGACCAAGCCTGCCGCGCCGGTGCATGCCCCGCTCAAGCTGGCTGCCAACGCCAACGTGAGCCAGCGCCAGCGCGTTGCCAACGCCGCTGAAGACATGATCGCCGCCATGGCGCTGCGTCAGCCGGTCAACGTGCCGCGCCAGGCGCCGGCCGCCGCACCGGTGCGCACCGCATCCATCCCCTCGCCGGCCGCCCAGGCATTGGCGCACGCGGTGGCCGTCACCACCGCACCGCGCCAGGAACACGCGCTGTCGGCCGTGCCGGAACAGCTGTTCGCCGACTTTTTGACCACCGCTCCGATGCAGGCTCCGGTGCAGGCTCCGGTCCACGCTGCCCCGGTGCAGGCACGCACGCCGATCATGGCCGCCGCGCTTGCCACCCACGCCTCTTACGGGCAGGACGACGACGAGCAGGACGACGACGGCTTCGACATGGACGACGCGCTGCCGCAGATCCTGCCGCCGGCCGCGCTGCCGCCGATCGTGGTCGCCCCGGCCGCCGTGGCGGTCGCTGCTGCCGCTCCGGCGCCGCAGAACGACGAAGAACTCAAGCAGCTGCGCGGTGAGCTGGCGCTGATGCGGCAGATGATCGAGCGCGAAATGAACCGCCTCACCGACGAGCGCCTGCGTGGCTCACCGGCGCGTGCGCAGGCGCTGGAGCTGATGGACGACTACGGCTTCGATGCCGGCTTGACCCGCGATGTCGCCATGCAGATCCCGGCCGATACCGAATTGCACCGTGGCCGCGGCCTGATGCTGGGCCTGCTGTCCAAGCGTCTGCCGGTGGCCCCGGTCGACCCGCTGGAACGCGGCGGCGTGATCGCGTTGGTCGGCCCGACCGGCGCCGGCAAGACCACCACCATTGCCAAACTCGCCCAGCGCTTCGCCGCACAGCACACTCCGCGCGACGTGGCCCTGGTCACCACCGACACCCAGCGCGTCGGCGGCCGCGAGCAGCTGCACAGCTACGGCCGTCAGCTCGGCATCGCGGTGCACGAAGCCGACAGCGCCGAAAGCCTGCTTGACCTGTTCGAGCGCCTGCGCGACTACAAGCTGGTGCTGATCGACACCGCCGGCATGGGCCAGCGCGACCGCGCCCTGGCCGCCCAGCTGAACTGGCTGCGCGCCGCCCAGCAGGTCACCTCGCTGCTGGTGCTGCCTGCCAACGCCCATTTTTCCGACCTCGACGAGGTCGTACGCCGCTTCGCCCACGCCAAACCCCAAGGCGTGGTGCTGACCAAACTCGACGAGACCGGCAGCTTCGGCAGCGCCTTGTCGGTGGTGGTCGACCACCAAATGCCCATCACCTGGGTGACTGACGGACAGCGGGTCCCCGACGACCTGCACCGCGCCAATGCCGCCAGTCTCGTTCTTCGCCTTGAAGATTTGCGGCGCGCTGCCGATAAGCCCTGTACTCCGGAGCACAACCATGCAGTCGCGTGAATACGCCAAGCTGACCAACGCCTTCCACCTGTCGGCGACCCGTCCCGAGCCTTTGGGCCCGGTGCGCACCATTGCCGTGACCGGTGGCAAGGGTGGCGTGGGCAAAACCAACATCTCCGCCAACCTGGCCGTGGCGCTTGCCGACATGGGCAAACGCACGCTGCTGCTGGACGCCGACCTTGGCCTGGCCAACCTGGATGTGGTCTTGGGCCTGGCGCCCAAGTACACCCTGGCCGACCTGATCGCCGGCCGTTGCACGCTGGATGAAGTCATCATCGAAGGCCCCGGCGGCGTGCTGGTGGTGCCGGCCGCCTCCGGCCGCCGTCACATGGCCGAACTGGCCCCGGCCCAGCACATCGGCCTGGTCAACGTGTTCTCCGAACTGGAACGCGACCTGGACGTGATGGTCATCGACACCGCCGCCGGCATCACCGACAGCGTGTTGACCTTCTGCCAGGCCGCCCAGGACACCGTGGTGGTGGTCTGCGACGAGCCGGCCTCGATCACCGACGCCTACGCGCTGATCAAGGTGCTCTCGCGCGAACGCGGCGTGGACCGCCTGCAGATCATCGCCAACATGGTGCGCGACCCCAATGAAGGGCGCCTGCTGTACGACAAGCTCTCGCGCGTGTGCGAAAAGTTCCTGGGCGACGTCTCGCTGAACTACCTCGGCCACGTGCCGCAGGACGACTGGTTGCGCCTGTCGGTGCAGCGCCAGCAACCGGTCATCAAGGCCTATCCGGCCAGCCCCTCGGCGCAGGCCATTGCCGAGATCGCACGTCGCACATCGCGCTGGCAGGCTCCCACCGTGCCGCGCGGCAATGTCGAGTTTTTCGTCGAACGCATCATCCAACGGGGGGTTGCCGCATGAACACCACCGCCGCAGCGCAGTACCGTGCCGTCCAGCGCAACAACGCCGACAACGTGGTAACCCAGCACGCCGACCTGGTTCGCCGCATCGCCCACCACCTGGCCGCGCGTCTGCCGGCCAGCGTGGAAGTGGACGATCTGATCCAGGCTGGCATGATCGGCCTGATCGAGGCTTCGCGCAGCTATGACTCCGAACAGGGCGCCTCGTTCGAAACCTACGCCTCGATCCGTATCCGCGGTTCGATGATCGACGAAATCCGCCGCGGCGACTGGGTGCCGCGCTCGGTGCACCGCCGCGCCCGCGATGCCGCTGCCGCTGTGCGCAAGATCGAACAGAACACCGGCCGCGCCGCTGCCGCCGCCGAAGTGGCCGCCGCAATGGAAATGCCGCTGCCCGATTACCTGCGTCTGATGGAAGACGCCGCACGCGGCCAGGTGCTGAGCCTGGAATCGCGCATCGAAGATCACGGCGAGCTGGACACCACCGCCAAGGGTGGCCCCAACCCGCAGCAGATGATGGAACGTAGCGAATTCGGCCGCGAACTGGGCAAGGCCATCGGCCAATTGCCCGAGCGCGAGCAGCTGGTGCTGTCGCTGTACTACGAACAGGAATTGAATCTGAAAGAAATCGGCGCCGTGCTCGGTGTCAGCGAATCGCGCGTCTGCCAGATCCACGGCCAGGCGGTGGTGCGTTTGCGGGGCCGCCTCAAAGTCTTCGAACTGGCCGATGCCGGTGTCGAAATTGACGAATAATTTTTCGCGTATTTTTTCCTGTTAGGAGCTTGATGTGAACAAGAACATGCGGATCCTGATCGTGGACGACTTCTCGACGATGCGACGTATCGTCAAGAATCTGCTGGGCGATCTCGGCTTCACCAATACCGCAGAGGCCGAAGACGGCAACAGCGCCTTGGCGGCGTTGCGTGCTGGCCCGTTCGATTTCGTGGTCACCGACTGGAACATGCCCGGCATGACCGGCATCGACCTGCTGCGCAACATCCGCGCCGACGCCAAGCTCAAGCACCTGCCGGTGATGATGGTGACCGCCGAAGCCAAGCGCGAGCAGATCATCGAAGCGGCCCAGTGCGGCGTGAACGGCTACATCATCAAGCCGTTCACCGCGCAGACGCTGGAAGAAAAGCTGGGCAAGGTGTTCGAACGTCTGGCGGCGACCGCCTGATGAACGCGACCGTGGAAAGCGATGCCGAACGTGCCGCGTTGATCGAGCGCCTGCAAGGCGCACTGGATGCACTGGAAAGCGGTGACCAGGTCGCCTGGCGTCGCGAGGTGGATCATCTCGCCGCCCTGCGCACGCGCCCGATGATGCAGAGCCTGAGCCGGCTCGCCCGCGAACTCGGCCAGGCGTTGGGCGAACTGCCCACCGTGCCCGAAGAAGCCGGCGAACTGGACGATGCCTGTTCGCGCCTGGACCATGTGGTGGAAATGACCGAAAAGGCCAGCCACCGCACGCTGGATCTGGTCGAAGAATGCCGCGAGCTGGCCAACCAGCTGCGCGAAGGCGGGCTCAACCAGGACCAGGGCGCGCTGCTGGAAAAAATGCGCCACAACCTCACCGAGCTGTCGCTGGCGCAGAGCTACCAGGACCTCAGCGGCCAGATCATCCGTCGCGTGGCCGGTATCGTGCGACGCGTGCATGAAGGCTTCGGTGCGCTCGGCCTGCCGCCGAAGAACATCGAACCGAAGAAAGACGACGGCGGTCTTGCCGGTCCTGCAATCAAGGGCCTGGACCGTCACGCGGTGTCGCAGGACGACGCCGACGACCTGCTGTCCGGATTGGGGCTGTAACCATGAGTGCTGTTCCAGACGATATTGCTGCCGATTTCATCGTCGAGGCCCAGGAAATCCTGGATCGCCTCGGCGAACAGCTGGTCTCGCTGGAACAGGCGCCAGACGAAGCCGACCAGCTCAACGCGGTGTTCCGCGGCTTCCACACGCTCAAGGGCGGCGCCGGCTTTCTGGCGATCAAGCCGATGGTGGAGCTGTGCCACGCCGCGGAAGAAACCCTGGGCATGGCGCGCTCGGGCCAGGCGGTGTTGCAGGCGCATCACTTCGATGCCGCGCAGCAGTCGCTGGATTATCTGCAGGCCATGCTGGATGCGATGAGCTCCGGCGAGGCCGTGCCGCATGCGCCGGCCACGCTGATCGCCCAGTTCGATGCCAAGAGTGGCCCGCCGGCGGTCAAGGCCACGCCGCAGGCAGCGGCGGCCAAACCGGCGGCTGCCGCACATGGCGACGATGCGCATGCCCCCGCCCCCAAGGCGGCCGGCAAGGCCGCAGCCAAGGCCGGCGCCGAAGCCGAACAGACCGTGCGCGTGGATACCAAGCGCCTGGACGCCATCGTCAACCTGATCGGCGAACTGGTGCTTTCGCGCAACCGCTTGAAGACCTTGCGCACCCGCCTGCGCGACGAAGAACTGGACCGCGCAGTCAGCACGCTGGACATCGCCACCGCACGCCTGCAGACCGCGGTCATGCGCACCCGCATGCAACCGGTGAGCAAGGTATTCGCCCGCTTCCCCAAGGTGGCCCGCGATGTGGCGCGTACCTTGTCCAAGGAAGTGGAGCTGGAACTGATCGGCGCCGAAACGGAACTGGATCGCAACCTGGTCGAAGCCCTGGCAGACCCGTTGGTGCACCTGGTGCGCAACGCCATCGACCACGGCATCGAATCGCCAGCGCTGCGCGAAGCCACCGGCAAACCGCGTAGCGGCCATGTGCGTCTGTCGGCGCAGCAGGAAGGCGACTACGTCAGTATCGAAATCCAGGACGACGGCGCCGGCATCGACCCGGAGCGCCTGCGCGAAATCGCCCGCAACAAGGGCTTGATCGACGCCGAAGCCGCCGCGCGCCTGAGCACCGACGAGTGCTTGCACCTGATCTTCATGCCGGGCTTTTCGACCAAGGTGGAAGTCACCGACATTTCCGGCCGCGGCGTCGGCATGGACGTGGTGCAATCGCGCATCCGCGAACTCAGCGGGCAGATCCAGATCCAGTCCGAACTGGGCCGCGGCAGCCGCTTCATGATCCGCGTACCGCTGACCCTGGCGATTCTGCCGACCCTGCTGGTGCAGGCCGGCGAAGCGGTCTACGCATTGCCGCTGGCCCGCGTGGTGGAAGTGCTGCATGCACCGCAGACCTCGCTGGGCTGGTTCGACGGCCGCGCCGTGCTCGACCGCCGCTCGCATACCCTGCCCCTGATCGACCTGCGCCGCTGGCTGGGCGTACCGGCCGAACAACCGCCGCTGCTCACCGTGGTGCTGCTGCAGGCCGGCGAAACCCGCTTCGGCCTGGTGGTGGACCAGGTGCGCGGCCGCGAGGAAGTGGTGATCAAACCCCTGCCACGCGCCCTGCGCGGCCTACCCGGCTACGCCGGCGCCACCCTGATCGGCGACGGCCGCATGGCACTGATCCTGGATGTGGATGGATTGCGCTCCAGCGATCATTGAGGTTCGGGATTGGGGAATCGGGAATCGGGAATCGGGAATCGGGAATCTTCAGATGATTCGGGCTCCCTGATCGAACGACAACGGCCGCGTACTGCGGCCGTTGTTATTTCACTAGTCGCCCCTGAAAAACCCCCAGACCACATCCATTGCAAGGCTTCATCTGCGTTTTCGGTGTGCTGGAATTGCCAGTGTTCGTTACGCTACGTCCTGGTTTCTGGCAGTTTTCGCCCATGCGTACACGCCGTCCTGCCGCCGAGCAGTTGCCTGCCGATGAGCTGTTTCGTTCGCGCCTGGAGAACCAGATCGACTTGCGCCATCCACTGGTCCAGCTGAGCCATCGGCTGCCGTGGAGTGCGTTGGAGCAGCTTAGACTCAATTTCCAAGTGCAACACCCTCTCAGCAGTTAGGGTATGCACATGTCAAAAAGCTACCTGATTAGCCCCATCCTTCAGCCATGGAAGTTGCTTGCCATACGCAAAACGCGCTCTGGGCAAGGTGTGCAGCGCAGCAGTGCCGTCGCCAGCCGCGGCAGCATCTGTTTCAGGTCGAATCGGCGGTTGAAGCGATAGGCCGCCTCGGCCAGGTAGCGCCTTGCATACTTGGCCTGGCCCACCGCATGGTAGGTCCCGCTGATGGCGCGTTTGACATTGCCCAGCACCACATTCAACCAACGTGCTCCCTGGACGTCGGTTGCAGCACGACCGCCACCGGTATCGAGCGTGGTGTGGGCATGCCCGGCCTCCTCCAGACGGCGAAAGCATGCCAGGCCGTCGCTATAGACCTCACACTCCGGCTCCAGACGGCGCGCGATCCAGTCCTCCAGCGAGGCGTTGTCAAAGGCCTTCACCGGCTCGATCACCGCAAAGACGGGGTGTTCGTGGGTGTGGTCCACTTGCACCGCGATCACGAACGGCTGTTTGTTCTCCGAACCTCGTCCGCGCTTGCCGCCGCTGCGCTCACCGCCCAGATACGCGTCATCGATCTGCACGAATCCCTTGAGTTTTCGCGGTTCTTCGCGCTCGGTCATCGCCTGCATGATCTTGTGCTTCATGCGCCAGGCCGCCTTGTAGGTCACCCCAAGATGCCGCTTCAACTCCAGTGCTGCCAGGTTGGTCTTGCTGGAGGTCAACAGGTACATCGCCTGCATCCACAGGCGCAAAGACAGCTTGCTCGATTGCAACAGCGTGCCGGCACGCAAGGTGGTTTGATGCCGGCACGCCCGGCATTGGTAGTACACCTGATCATCGCGTCGAAAGCGCGAGCGCGCGCGACCGTCGCACTGCGGGCAGCGAAATCCCTTCGGCCAGCGCCACCGATACAACGCCCGGTAACACTTGGCTTCGGTTCCGTAGCGATCCATGAACTCGCTCAGCGACAAGCCTGGCTGAAACTGCACGAGATTGATGCCCATCCCCCACCTCCGTTGCCTTGAGCTGGGGGCATTGTCCAACCGCAGCGTCGCAGATCCTGCAACTAGCGGCTGAGGGATGGGGCTAATCAGGAAAAGCTATCAACACCCCAGTGCGGAAGAGCGCGCAATGCTCCAGATCGAGAGGGCGCACGGTCAAAGTGTGCGCGCGATTTCCAGGATTTTAGGCAGGAGCCCGTCGACATTGAGTCGGGAATTGGCCAAGCAGGACAGTACCACCTATTGCGCGCGCAGTGCGGGCAAGCGCTACCGCGCACGGCGTCAGCTTAGCGTCCGGCAGCGGCGACTGACGCCAGGAAAGCCGTTATTCCAGCTGGTGCGAGATCATCTGGTGCTATGGCGCTGGTCGCCCCAGCAGATTGCTGCCAAGCTCTCGCATATGTATCCGGATGATCCTGCCCAGCGCGTCAGCCACGAAACCATTTACGCTAGCATCTACGCGCATCCGCGTGGGGGCTTGAAGAAGGAACTGGTCCAGGCCCTGCGTCAGCACAAGCCCAAACGCGGATGACGGCGTACAACGGCGGCCACACGCAGCTGGGTGCCGGAGGAGTTGCGGATTGTGCATCGCCCCGAAGAAGTGCAGACGCGCTTGGTCCCAGGTCATTGGGAAGGCGACTTGATCAAGGGCGCATTCAATCGTTCTTGCGTGGGCACGTTGGTGGAACGCAAGACGCGCTTTGTCGTGCTGTGCCGCATGGATGGCTGCACGGCCGCAGATGCGCTGGAAGGGTTTACCCGGCAAATGAAGAAACTGCCGGCCTCAATGCGGACAAGTCTGACCTACGATCGCGGTACCGAGCTCACGTGCTACGCCGAGCTGATGCAAGGATTGAACATCGACGTGTGGTTCGCTGATCCACATGCGCCGTGGCAGCGGGGAAGTAACGAGAACACCAACGGCCTGCTGCGCCAATTCCTGCCCAAGGGCGCCGACCTGTCCACTGTCAGCCAAGAGTATCTCAATCACATCGCACTGCTGATGAATACCCGCCCTCGTCAGACGCTCGGATGGAAGACACCAAGCGAGGCAATGGAGGAAGAAATCGCAGCACTCAAATCACGTGTTGCACTTGAATCTTGAGACTGCCCTGTGTCGGGATTCGGGTAGTCTACGGGTGGAGGGGTATTTCAGCAGCCTGCCAAGCAAAAACCTCGCCTGGAAGGCGAGGCCTGGATCATTCAACCTATTGCATCAAGGCTACGCTGGGGCTCATCTACGCTTATCACAACATTTACAGCCACGGCGTGCATAACCAGTTTTCCGGCTGGAGAAAACAGAAACTCAATTTTCTGCGAATCTTTTTCTACGCTGAGTGAGGTTTCATAAATTCTGTCGCTCGCCGGAGCAGCATCAACTCGAATCAACCGAATACCGTCAAAAATGAGACGACCAGGTTGCGGGCCCGCATATTCAGGTAAACCTAAAAAGTTCGCGTTCAAGTCCGCAACCGATACCTCAAGACGATTGAGCTTCAAGCTCCAAGTAACATTTGTGATTCTGCAATCGTGCAGATCGCCATGCTCAAAGAGGAACTTTTTTAACTCGTCTGCACTTAATTCCATTGCGGCATTCCTACGGGATGCGTACAAAATTTCTCGGAGGGAACGCAAGAGATCCCTCGGAAATAATTAGATAGATGACTAGCGCAGTGCCGGTCAGTCCTGTGATTTCGCTCATATTCTCCATGAACTCTTGCTCATCTTGGGGCGGAGGATCATCCGATGTCGGGCATTCCTCGCCTGGCGAATAGTGCTTGTCTCCTTCATCATGATGCCAATGGTTCTTTCCCCTCCAGCCAGGCAGACCAGGGCGCCCCCTATGAAAATCAAGCACGTCGGTACCATTACTCCACCGCTCACCATTCGGATCGCGGTGCGAAGGATCTGGGCTGTAGTTTGGCGGAAGCCCTGAGAGATCATTTGGGATTTTGATCAGACCCAAGCGATCGGTGAAGCTAATTCCACTGTGTTACAAATAATCGTATCTTTGTGCCACTATTGGAAGACCTTCAGGCCGCGTGGGAGAGCTGTGTTGAATAGGACACTGGAAGTGCGTTTTGAACAGTACGGGGAAGTAGTTGCTGCCGCCCTGTCCCATGCGGATCGCAAACAGCCCGCACACTGGTACCTGAAGGGGTTGCTACTGCCTGGAGGGCGCAAGAGCGTGGAGCCCATGGCCGCGCGGGTGCACCCGCAGAACGTGCGCTCAGCCCATCAATCGATGCACCATCTGGTGGCCGATGCCGACTGGAGCGATCAAGCGCTGCTGGCGGCGGTGGCGGCACAGGTGCTGCCGACCCTGAGCAGGAAGAGCGCAGCGTGTCACTGGATCGTGGACGACACGGGATTTTCAAAGAAGGGGGTGCATTCGGTCGGTGTTGCACGCCAGTACTGCGGCCGCCTTGGCAAGACGGACAATTGCCAGGTTGCCGTGAGTTTGTCGATCGCCAACGAACACGGCAGCCTGCCAGTGGGCTATCGGCTGTATCTTCCCGAGCAGTGGGCTCAGGATACTGTGCGGCGCAAGAAGGCAGGCGTTCCGGATCAGGTCGTGTTTCAGACCAAGACAGCGCTGGCCATGGATCAGATCGACAGCGCGCTGGCGACAGGGATTGCGGCAGGCGTCGTGCTAGCCGATGCGGCCTACGGCACCGAGACCCACTGGCGAGATCAGCTCAGCGAACGCGGCCTGCTGTACATGGTTGGCGTCCGCAGCAACACGAAGGTCTGGTGGGGATCGCACCAACCTGCGCCCATGCCGCCAGCCAGCCCTAAGGGCAGTCGGCCCCGCACACGACCGATGCGCGATAGCGCACATGCGCCGATCTCGGTACATGAAGTCGCGCAGAGCTTGCCCGCAAGGACGTATCGGCAGATCAGCTGGCGCCAGGGCAGCGACGCAACGCTCAGTTCGCGGTTCGCGGCGGTGCGGGTTCGTGCCGCACACAATCGCCAGGCACATGACGAGCAGTGGCTGCTGATCGAGTGGCCGCCGGGAGAGTCCGAGCCCCGCCACTACTGGTTCTCGACGCTACCAAAGCAAACGCCGGTCAAGACACTGGTTGCCACGGCACAAGGCCGATGGCGGATTGAACGCGATTATCAGGAGCTGAAGTCGGAGTTGGGCCTGCATCACTATGAAGGGCGCAACTGGCGTGGTTTTCACCATCACGCCAGTCTGTGCATCGCCGCATACGGGTTCTTGATGCGCGAGCGCCTGCGCAGTAAAAAAAAGTCCGTCGCATTCAAGATGCCTGCAGTATCCAAAAGCGTCCGCCCGCGCCGGTCTGGCCCCAATGCAACGTCACCATCCCAACTCGATTGCCACGCTGGCCTTCGGACTGGCTAGGCTTATCGCCAGAAGCCTCCCACACTGCCCGTGTTGCGGGGTCTCACCGTACCAACGGATTCGTATTTAGTAACACAGTAGAATTAACCGAAAGAATGGTAGATAGGCAAGATTTGTGTTGATAGCATATGTCTTTTACCCTCCAGCCAGATCCCGAATTTACAACAACATATTTAACTAAAATTCTTTCATGATTTTCTGGGTATTTAAATTCAACATCAATACTTTCGTTATTCTTCAGATTACCGACCCTTAAGTCATAGACAGCTGGATCTTGCGACGCAAAGATGGGGTCGAAGTCAAGATTGCATGTTCGGCCCCCTCTTGAATTACACTCATTATCCTTTTCAAGGAGCGCCGCCAATCGATAATCGAAGTATTTTTGCAATACAGGAAGCTTTTGGGAGGAAATACCTTCCCCCTTCCACTGATCTCCAATCACTGCCACCCATGCATAATCGTGATAAATCTTTATAATTAATTGCTCCGGGCCGTTATCTTCGGAAAAAGCTAAAGGGTAAAAACAAATGTAAAAAATGAAAATTAAATGAAATTTAAAATATTTAAGGACTTTAATTTTCATTTCCAAAACCCATCCAATCCTGAATCAAACGGCGGCGGTTACAATGAAGACCCTGGATTAAGCCTGTAAGTAACAGGACCGGAACCTTCATAAGCGGGTGACGGATAAAAATTCGACTGAGAAAAATCGGACACATAAGACGAGCCGTCGTATGCTTCAATGTGCCCGTACGGGTGTCCCGGAATTGCAGGAAAAACCGTTATATCTCCAGACTCAGGCGCGGCTGACGGATCTATCGGCGAGAAATCATTTTTTTCGAGGGTCAAGCCATAGTCAGCTGCAGCTATCGGGTGACCGCTTGTATCCGCACCGCCAGCCTCAAGACCTTGGCGCACGTATTTCGCACACTGCCCCTTAGATTTACGGTTAGCGTGAGCATTCATATAGTCAATCATCTTTATCAGATCTACCCGAAGCCCAAATGGATCAACGTTAATTATTGGATTTCCATTAACATACATATATTGATTGACTCCTCCAGCCAATTGGATCGGGTCCTCGCTTATAAAACCACCCAAATCCGGCCGATAGTATCTCGCACGGTAGTAGTACAAGCCGTTTATATCCTTCTCCCGCCCCGTGTACTGGTACGGATTCGTATACGCCGTGCTGCTCTGACTGGTTGCCCCATACGGATCATACTCATACCGCTGCACAGCGCTACCGCCCGCATCCGTCAGCAACCGCGTGCTGCCCAGCATATCGGTCAGGAAGTACGTCCGCCCGCCGGTGTCGTTGCGGGCGTAACGTTGATCGATGCCCAGGCCGGTCAGGATCGGATTGACCGTGCTGCCCTGCGTTTCCTGCACCACATTCTGTCCGTCGTACAAATAATTGGTGGTCGTGCCGGCCTCGCTCCTTGAGATGCGACGGCCCAGCGCGTCGTAACTGAAACTGGCAATCGTGGTGCCGCCCTGCTGGATCTGGCTCAGTCGGTCGCGGTCGTCCCAGACATAGGTGCGGCTGCCATCACTGAGCAGGTTGCCGTTGGCATCGTAGCTCAGCGCGACAGTGCTCGCCTGCGTCTGCCGATTATTGTCGTCGAAGACATTGCCACTGCTGGAGGGCGGCAAGGCTTGCGGCGCATGCGTACCGGTCTGCGCCACCAACTGGCCGATGCTGTCGTAGCCATAGCCCAGGCTGCCCAACGCCGTCTGCCCCGCCTTGCCCCACGCAAGGCCGGTCATCTGGTTGGCGTTGTTGTAGGTGTAGACGGTCTGTACCTGATTGGGCAGCGTCTGGCTAGTGAGTCGATTGGCGTTGTCGTAGGCGAAGCTGACCGACTCGCTGCCCTGGCTGATGCCGGTCAGGCGGTCGCCTACGTCGTAGCTGTAAAGCACCTGCGCCTGCGTGTCGGCCTGCATGCCGGTGCGACGACCCACCGCATCATAGGTGTAGCCGACCATGCCCTGCGGGCCGTTGGCCTGGGTGAGCTCGTCGAAGGAATCGTAAGTCCAGCTCAATGTGCCGGAAAGACTGTCGGCCAGCGCCACCATCCGGTTGCCGCTGTCGTAGCTGGCAGCCAACGTGCCGCCCATGCCCGGCAGCGTGGTCGTGGTCAGCCGGCCCAGCGTGTCGTAGGCATAGGTGGTGACGCGCGTGCGCCGGTCGGTATAGCGCACCACGCGGTCCATCGTGTCGTAGACCCAGCGCTCCACCTGATCCAGTGCGTCGGTCCGCGAGACGCGCCGGTCGCGCGTGTCATATGTATACGTCACGCCGTTGCCGTGCGGCAGCAGGATTGCAGTGACATTGCCGTTCGCATCGAAGCCGGTCTCCACTACATTGCCCAGTGGGTCGATCGATTTCACCACGCGGCTCAACGGATCGTACTCGCGTCGCGAGAGGTTGCCCTGCGCGTCTGCCGAGGCGATCATCCGGCCCAGTGCGTCATAGCGGAACCTCAGGTTCCGGCCCAACGCGTCACTGACCTGGGTGAGGTCTTCGCCGGTCCACGTCAAGGTGGTAGTGTGGCCCAGCGGGTCTGCCATGCTCAGGCGTTGGCCTGCGGCATTACAGGTGGCCTTGCTCACCTTGCCAAGCGGATTGGTGACCGAGGTCAGGCAACGCTGCGTGTAGCCGAAGCTGGTCTTGCGGTTCAGCGGATCGACGATCGTGGCGAGGTCGCCCTCGACGGTATAGGACAACGTGGTCGTACGTACCTGTGTCGTACCGGCCATTGCTTTGATCTGCGTCGTACGTCCGGCACTGTCGTAACGGTACTCGGTGCGTCGTCCCAGCGCGTCGATACGGGCCGTGATCTGCCCGCCCGCGCTGCGCTCATAGGTCGTGGTCTGCGCCAACGCCGTGCCATACGCCTGGGTGTCGGTCAGTGGGTAATGGCTGACCTGATCGAACACCACCCGCCGCGCGCTGCCATCCGGCTTGGTCACAAGCACACCTGTCGTGCTGCCGTCCACGTGCGCGTAGTCGATCATCAGCACGCCGCCGTCGGCCTGGGTCTGTTTGACCACCCGGCCAGTCCAGCTACCGTTGGCGCTCTCGAATCCATTCAGCAATACACGCTGGTTTTTGCCATCGTAGATGGACTCGAGCCGCACCTGCAGCGGTAGCGTATTCGTGGCGGCGCGGCGTTTGTAGGTGAACTTGCGCATGCTGCCGTCGGCGCGGGTCAGGCTGGATAGATAGCCGTAGCTGTCGTAGACATAGGACCACGTATTGCCCAATGGATCAGCGATCGTGCTGATCCGATTGTCGCTGTCGTAGTCAATGTCCAGATAACGTCCATTTGCAGAGACGATGCGCGACACCAGTCCCGCGTCGTAGACATAGTCAACCCGATTGCCAAACCGATCGGTGGTCCATTCCAAGCGGTTTGGCGAGTACTGGTTGAAATACATCTTGCTGCCGTCGCGTAGCGTGAGCAAGTAGCCGTGCCCTGAGGCCGTGCCCTGCTCGATGGTGGCGCCGGCATAGCCGGAAATGGAACCGGACTGTGCCCAGCGACCAGCCAGCCCGCTTCCAGAAAGGCGATCGAATGGGATCGCTGCGCCGTTGGGAAGCACCAGTTGCAGTTGGTTGTAGTCGGTCGTCGCCGAATACATGGTGTAATGGAAGCTGGCGGCGGTGCCGATGCCGAAATCGCGACTGATGGTGTCGTTTGGCCGATAGGAACGGGATATCGAGATGGGTACCAGCCCGCGAACGACTGCGTCGGTCTCATCGTAGGAAAACTCTCCCGTATATAAGTCGATGGGATCGCCCGCTGTGGCCCCTGCCCCCGCCCCATCGCAACCGCATCCGTCCGTGACCGGCGGCTTGTTGGGTTCGGGCGGCGGCGAATTGGTGTCGACGCTGTAACTTGCTCCCATCGCCTGGTATAGGCCCACTCCGGCTTCCGGCGCGATGCGGGTGCCATCGGACGTGACCCGTCCCTTGCCATAGACCCGCCAGCCCTTTGCTCGCCGTCGTGACTGGCGTCCTTTATGTTCCACTACCCCCAGGAACATCGTTGGCGGTTGCGCCGACTTTTTGCGCTCGAAGCCCACCTCCGTCGGCGCAGTGCAATCCAGCATTTGCCGGGCTTGTACCCTCGCCATCACCCCACCGTGTCGGCGGCACTTTATGTTCCACTACCCGCTCCAGGCTGCCATGCATATGCACTGCATTGGCACCCAACCAGGCCAGGCCACATTGCAGGGGTTTTGCAATCCAATCAGGCACTTGCCATCGATTTGCGCCCGCCGCGTACTCGCCGCTTTATGTTCCACTAGGCTGTCCTTGGGACGCCTCGGCACGGCCTCATCCTTGTGCGCCGACGGCACGCTGACTGCACCCCACTGCATCCGCACTGCACTTTCACGCTTCAACACGGCACGACCACTGCAAGGGCTTGTCGCAGCAGGGTTTTGCGCCCCATTCCGGTGGGCGGTGTCATACGCTCGGAGCGTCGGTGTAATACGCCCATACGCCGCGCCTGGCGCGGGGTATGGGGATTTCAACGCAGTTGCGTGGTGTGTGACCAGTTCCAAGGGGTGGCGGGAATGGCCCGCCTCGGGTGGCCGTGGTCGGCGGCTGAAGGAATTTGCGCGGGCAGCGGAGGGAAGCGCCGCCGCTCACTCGGGGGCATAAAAGCGGCGCGTGCTCGGCGATCACGACCTCAATTTGCGCAGTGTCCCGGGGGTCCAGTTCGTCGCGCAGAATGCGAAGTTTGCGCTGCTCGGCCTGGATGGCGGCCAAGCGGGAAGCATCGGGATTTGCAGCATCCCAGACCTTGGCCGCCGCTTCGGCCCAATGTGCAATCAGCGCGCCCAGCACGTCCTGGGCGACTTCGAGGCGGATGCTTCGAGTGAACATTGTTGGCATGGCTGCTCCTTGATGGTTCCGTCACCGCCACCTGTGCAAATCAGTGCGACGACTGAGTGAGCATGTCAGCAGCTTCCTTACTGCCGCCTTTGGCGGCCAGTTTCAGCCACTTGAGGCTTTCAGCAGGGTCTGCGTTTACCCCCTCCGTACCATGAGCATAAACCTTTGCAATGGCAAGCTCGTAAGGGGCTGCGGGATCGACGCCTTCCTCAACAACGACCGGCCCGAAAGACCCAAGTCGATGAAACCAGTAAATCGCGTCCGCATCGCTTTTCGGAATACCACCGCTCCCATACGCATAGATTGAACCAACAAGCATCTGAGCGGTTTTATCGCCAAGCTTCGCAAGCGGCTTCCTGATTAGCACGCACTTTCAGCGGTGAACATGGTGACATCACGCAGGGCCCGCTCGGACCACGGCTTGCTGGCGGCTGCGGCGGCCAGCAAGCTGGGCACCAGCCGGGTCAGATCGAAACGGCGGTTGAACCGCCACATCGTCTCTGCCAGGTAGCGCTGGGCGTATTTGGCGAATTTGAAGGCGTGATAGGCACCGTCCAGCGAACGCTTTAGGTTGGACAACACCACGTTGACCCAGCGTGCGTTCTCTGCCTCGCAGCGACTTCGACCGCTGCCTTCGATCACCGTGTGCGCGTGCTCGGCTTCCAGTGCTCGAAACGCACCGAGTCCATCACTGTAGACATCTGCTCCAGGATGCAGGCGTTGCCCGATCCATTCCGACAGCGCCGCCTTGGTGAAGCCTGGGACCGGATCCATCACCGCGCGCAATGGACGACCGTCTTCAGTGGTCTCCACGGCGATCACGAAAGGGCGCTTGTTCTCCGAGCCGCGCCCGGCCTTGCCACCGTTGCGTTCTCCGCCCAGGTAGGCATCGTCCAGTTGCACGATCCCGCCCAACTTGCGGTTCGCCTCGCGTTGGGTCATGGCCTGCATCAGCTTGTGCTTCATTGGCCACGCTGTCGGGTAGCTCACTCCCAGGTGTCGCATCAACTCCAGCGCCGACAGGTTCGTCTTGCTCTGGCCCAGCAGATACATGCCAAGCAGCCAGGTGCGTAGCGGCAGCTTGCTGTTGTCCATCACCGTGCCCGAGCGCAGGCTGGTCTGGCGATAGCAGGCCGTGCACTGCCAGTACGTGGTGCCGTGACGCTGGAATCGACTGTGCGCGGTAGCGGCGCAACGCGGACAAACAAAGCCCTGTGGCCAGCGCGAGATCTCCAACGCCTGCTCGCACTGCTGCTCGTTGCCATAGCGCTTGAGGAACGCCGGCAACGACAGCCCGGCTTGGAACTGCACACGATTCATGGCCATGATCTGGTCTCGGTGGAGCGACGGTCCTACCATCGACCGGTCGGCTCTCACTGGCTGCGACTGTGCTGAAAGATCGTGCTAATCAGGAGCGGCTTTAATCGTTCCAATGCCGCAGCGCCGTTTTCCTCCTTCAACGCGCGCACGCCTCTATCCATCTGGTCGTTTCGCAGCAGGAGCAGTCCCACCCCAATTGCCGCCAACGCCACGACACCGACCAGGATGCGAACAACCAACCTAGTCATGGCACGACTCTCAAACGATTGTTGCCATTCTCTCGGTTTAGGAGGTCGTTGACATTCTGATACTGCTTCATCGCGCCTTGGTTTTTCTTGTTGGTCCTAACGTTGTATCTGTTCTACCAGAAAAGCCGGTGGCTCCCAATCCACCGCCGTTTTTTGCCAAACGATTAGATATTATCGAATCTAGAGTAGCTTTAGTTAACGCCACTACATTATCAAATATAAAGTTATCATAGTAATTGAGAAAATTAAGAGTAAATTATAGGCCAGACAAATTACTGACAGGAATCCATGCAATCCAGCTTTTCTCGTTATTAATTTAAAATCCCTTAGCCAAACCAAAGGAGTTGTCGCCGGAAAAATATCCATTTTTGACAGTTCAGCATCCATGTAATTCTTTTTACGCGCAAATAAAGCGATCGCCATCCTAGATAAAATAGAAGCTATAGCTGAAAAAATAGAGAGACTAAAGATTGCCGATTTACTCATTTACCACACCCACATTTTCTACGAATAGGCTTGCCGTCAATCGAAGCTTTGCCAATAGCTGCAGTTATACTTGCATCCCAACCACCTTGCCCCCCAAGGCTGACATTCGAGAAGGCATCACCTATGGTAGTTGTCCCATAACTCGCTCCACCACCTGCAGCAAATCCAGCTGACATATACGACGCAGTCCCTGTTAGTGATTCTGGATAAGCCCCTGCATATGGATCATTAAATTGCACATTTGATATGGTATAAGAAATTGGAGACCCAACACCACCCGTTAAATAACTTACATCTATATCGACTGTTACAATTTCACCCAGTGCACAGTCTGACACCAAATGATAATTCACTTTCTGGTATCCCAAGATACCGCTAATTCCGCCGCCATGTGCATATCCACTCCATGATGTTAATCCCAACGGGTCATTTTCAATGGCAGGATTGTCATCAGCGTACATATAGCTATTGACACCGACACTCAATTGCAGCGGATCCTCACTAACAAATCGCCCCAACTCCGGCCGATAATACCGCGCACGGTAGTAATACAACCCGCTCTGATCACGCTCCCGCCCCGTGTACTGGTACGGATTCGTATACGCCGTGCTGCTCTGACTGGTTGCCCCATACGGATCATACTCATACCGCTGCACAGCGCTACCGCCCGCATCCGTCAGCAACCGCGTGCTGCCCAGCATATCGGTCAGGAAGTACGTCCGCCCGCCGGTGTCGTTGCGGGCGTAACGTTGATCGATGCCCAGGCCGGTCAGGATCGGATTGACCGTGCTGCCCTGCGTTTCCTGCACCACATTCTGTCCGTCGTACAAATAATTGGTGGTCGTGCCGGCCTCGCTCCTTGAGATGCGACGGCCCAGCGCGTCGTAACTGAAACTGGCAATCGTGGTGCCGCCCTGCTGGATCTGGCTCAGTCGGTCGCGGTCGTCCCAGACATAGGTGCGGCTGCCATCACTGAGCAGGTTGCCGTTGGCATCGTAGCTCAGCGCGACAGTGCTCGCCTGCGTCTGCCGATTATTGTCGTCGAAGACATTGCCACTGCTGGAGGGCGGCAAGGCTTGCGGCGCATGCGTACCGGTCTGCGCCACCAACTGGCCGATGCTGTCGTAGCCATAGCCCAGGCTGCCCAACGCCGTCTGCCCCGCCTTGCCCCACGCAAGGCCGGTCATCTGGTTGGCGTTGTTGTAGGTGTAGACGGTCTGTACCTGATTGGGCAGCGTCTGGCTAGTGAGTCGATTGGCGTTGTCGTAGGCGAAGCTGACCGACTCGCTGCCCTGGCTGATGCCGGTCAGGCGGTCGCCTACGTCGTAGCTGTAAAGCACCTGCGCCTGCGTGTCGGCCTGCATGCCGGTGCGACGACCCACCGCATCATAGGTGTAGCCGACCATGCCCTGCGGGCCGTTGGCCTGGGTGAGCTCGTCGAAGGAATCGTAAGTCCAGCTCAATGTGCCGGAAAGACTGTCGGCCAGCGCCACCATCCGGTTGCCGCTGTCGTAGCTGGCAGCCAACGTGCCGCCCATGCCCGGCAGCGTGGTCGTGGTCAGCCGGCCCAGCGTGTCGTAGGCATAGGTGGTGACGCGCGTGCGCCGGTCGGTATAGCGCACCACGCGGTCCATCGTGTCGTAGACCCAGCGCTCCACCTGATCCAGTGCGTCGGTCCGCGAGACGCGCCGGTCGCGCGTGTCATATGTATACGTCACGCCGTTGCCGTGCGGCAGCAGGATTGCAGTGACATTGCCGTTCGCATCGAAGCCGGTCTCCACTACATTGCCCAGTGGGTCGATCGATTTCACCACGCGGCTCAACGGATCGTACTCGCGTCGCGAGAGGTTGCCCTGCGCGTCTGCCGAGGCGATCATCCGGCCCAGTGCGTCATAGCGGAACCTCAGGTTCCGGCCCAACGCGTCACTGACCTGGGTGAGGTCTTCGCCGGTCCACGTCAAGGTGGTAGTGTGGCCCAGCGGGTCTGCCATGCTCAGGCGTTGGCCTGCGGCATTACAGGTGGCCTTGCTCACCTTGCCAAGCGGATTGGTGACCGAGGTCAGGCAACGCTGCGTGTAGCCGAAGCTGGTCTTGCGGTTCAGCGGATCGACGATCGTGGCGAGGTCGCCCTCGACGGTATAGGACAACGTGGTCGTACGTACCTGTGTCGTACCGGCCATTGCTTTGATCTGCGTCGTACGTCCGGCACTGTCGTAACGGTACTCGGTGCGTCGTCCCAGCGCGTCGATACGGGCCGTGATCTGCCCGCCCGCGCTGCGCTCATAGGTCGTGGTCTGCGCCAACGCCGTGCCATACGCCTGGGTGTCGGTCAGTGGGTAATGGCTGACCTGATCGAACACCACCCGCCGCGCGCTGCCATCCGGCTTGGTCACAAGCACACCTGTCGTGCTGCCGTCCACGTGCGCGTAGTCGATCATCAGCACGCCGCCGTCGGCCTGGGTCTGTTTGACCACCCGGCCAGTCCAGCTACCGTTGGCGCTCTCGAATCCATTCAGCAATACACGCTGGTTTTTGCCATCGTAGATGGACTCGAGCCGCACCTGCAGCGGTAGCGTATTCGTGGCGGCGCGGCGTTTGTAGGTGAACTTGCGCATGCTGCCGTCGGCGCGGGTCAGGCTGGATAGATAGCCGTAGCTGTCGTAGACATAGGACCACGTATTGCCCAATGGATCAGCGATCGTGCTGATCCGATTGTCGCTGTCGTAGTCAATGTCCAGATAACGTCCATTTGCAGAGACGATGCGCGACACCAGTCCCGCGTCGTAGACATAGTCAACCCGATTGCCAAACCGATCGGTGGTCCATTCCAAGCGGTTTGGCGAGTACTGGTTGAAATACATCTTGCTGCCGTCGCGTAGCGTGAGCAAGTAGCCGTGCCCTGAGGCCGTGCCCTGCTCGATGGTGGCGCCGGCATAGCCGGAAATGGAACCGGACTGTGCCCAGCGACCAGCCAGCCCGCTTCCAGAAAGGCGATCGAATGGGATCGCTGCGCCGTTGGGAAGCACCAGTTGCAGTTGGTTGTAGTCGGTCGTCGCCGAATACATGGTGTAATGGAAGCTGGCGGCGGTGCCGATGCCGAAATCGCGACTGATGGTGTCGTTTGGCCGATAGGAACGGGATATCGAGATGGGTACCAGCCCGCGAACGACTGCGTCGGTCTCATCGTAGGAAAACTCTCCCGTATATAAGTCGATGGGATCGCCCGCTGTGGCCCCTGCCCCCGCCCCATCGCAACCGCATCCGTCCGTGACCGGCGGCTTGTTGGGTTCGGGCGGCGGCGAATTGGTGTCGACGCTGTAACTTGCTCCCATCGCCTGGTATAGGCCCACTCCGGCTTCCGGCGCGATGCGGGTGCCATCGGACGTGACCCGTCCCTTGCCATAGACCCGCCAGCCCTCGGACGGTTGATATATCCAGAAATTGGCCTGGGTTCCGGTCGCCAATTTGTCGTAGTTGGGATACAGCACCTGGACGCCTTGTGCCGCTTGCGGGGTCAGGCCCTGGATCAATGCACCACCCGGCTCCAACGTGAAATACATTGGATAGTTCGCCGGCAATGGAAATGGGGCGCGATTGACCGGCGTAGGCACGATGGCCAACTCATGCACCAGGTTTCCCTTGCGATCGCGGATCACGGTACCGGCAGGAATATGAATCTGCAGTCCCGGGATGTCTGGATGGGTCACCACCACATCCTGCTTCAACGGCGAAGCAATCCTCGTCTTGTCGCGCGCACTGATTTGCGGCATGTACATGGTGTAGGTCAAGCGTGTGAGCTGACCGGCCTGAAGATCGATACCAACGACGAATTGCCCATACTCACGCCCTGCAGTGTTTGCGGCGCTGCCATCGACATAAAGTTCCTGGTGACCTTGGGCGATACCGGTGAGCACGAACCGCCCTATCGGATCGGTACGTGTCTTGCGCGATCCGACGCTGACCTCGACGCCGGCAAGCGGTCGGCTATTCACCAGCAGCACCTGACCGCTGACGCTGGTCTGTCCGGTGGCCATCGCCGCTACTTCGATGGCGCTGATCGGCAGTGCTTTGGGCTGCGCTCCACGGACACGCCAGCGGGAATCGGTACTGTTCTGTCCGGGGCGCCAGATGCCTTCGGTCAAGGATGCAGTGCTTTTGCAGAGCGCTGGATGGTCTTTTCCGCAACCCAGCATCGCTTTCTTCCGGATTTTTGCCGCGTCGGATGACGCACTTTCGGCAGCTTTTTTTCGGGTACCAGCATCGGCCTGGATCGACATCGTCTTGAACTCGACAACAGCCAACGGCACTGCTCTTTCATCGAGATCATGAAGTCCCTGCACCAGCAAGGTGTAGTCCGCTCCTGGAAACAGGAGCGTTTTCGGCTGGACAAAGACCAGTCGGCCGCCCTCGGCTGTAGACAGGCGGGTATCCACCAAGCCGCCAGGTCCCATCAACGACACGGTGGCCTCTTTGACATCGGCCACCCGCACCGGCTGCGTGAAGCGCAGTGCGATGTGGATCGATGGATCGACCAGCGTGTCTTTGGTGACAGGCAGGGACGCCGCCAGCCTGGTGTTCCCAGGCTTAGTCCAAGTAGGCGGTACAGCGTTGAATGTCTGCGTCGCCGGATCGAACAGCAAGTCGCCACGTGAAGCACCAGCAGATGGGTTCCCTCCAGACAGGCGGACTTGCCCATCGGCTTGCAGCGTCGCCAGATGTCCAGTGCGCGAAGGCATTGGCAATGTCACCACTCCCTGGGTCTTGGGATTCCAGAGCTGCGCTTGATTGGGATTACCGATTCCGCCAGCCACCAGCAACTGACCGTCGCTCAACACTGTCGCAGTGTGATACGCGCGAGGCATCAGACCAGTCATTGCCGTTAATTGCAGTTGGTCTTGCTCGGGATCGATCAGATACCCGTCCTTCTGCAAGATACCTTGCGCATCGACTCCTCCCCAGACCAGTACCGTTCCGTCGGATAGTCGGGTCAAACTGGCGCCAATGCGCTGCTCAGGCAGCGCCCAGGAGCGAACCAGCCGCTGTTCTTGCGTCTTCAAGGAGACAGACTTGCCTGATGCTTCCAGACGCAGAGTCTGGTTGGTTTCGAGTGGTATGCGCTGGGCGCTTGCTACAACGGCCGAAGCGCGTGCCGACGCGCCTGCAACCTGAGGAGTTGCAGACTGGGCGAAACCGGGCGAGCCCACGCTGGACAACGCGGCCAATATTCCGAGGCCCGTGCTCAAGAACCAGCGCTTCAGTATGTTGTTGCCAGCTTCCATTACGGCATCCTTGGGGTCGCGTGGTGCAATCAGTTCGATGAGGCGAGCGTCAACTGCGCACTGGAGGTCTCGCCGTAGTACGGATCGACGAACATGGTGTAGGTTCCTGTCGTCGGCAGGCTGGCCAGGTTCAAGGTTGTTGCCGACGTCGCACTCGTCGAGGCCAGCGTCGAGCCATCGGGTGCGTACACCGTGTAGTACGTCGTTCGACCCGATGGAACAGTCGTCTGGCCGGCGACCTGCACTGCCAGCGTTTGCCCGGCCGTGCCGGCGAAGCTCAATCGCCCATTCTGGCCACGCCGTCCCAGGGTCAAGGTCTGCGCCGTGTCAGCCTGTAGCGTCCCTGTCACGTCGCTGGACACAGTGGCCTTGAAGCTCATTGTCTGGTCGCCGTCGTAAGGCGCATTGACCACGACACTATAAGTGCCTGCCATCGTGTTGCCGAGGTTGGTCTGGCAACCATTGTTGCTGGCGTAGCAATACTGACTGGCCGCATAGCTGCCATCGGGCTTGTAGACCGTCAGATAGACGTAGTTCGTGCTGTTCGGCGTTACCAAATCGCTCAGCCCCAGGCCCAGGTTCTGACCGGCTGCCGCCTTGAACGTCAGATAGACATTTTGGCCCGGAACCGTCGTTGCATAGCTGCCGCTGGCGCCGTTGGTCGTCTGGCCGCCAGCAGTACCGGTAGCCAATGTCAGCTGTGCGCTGAGCGTTTCCCCATTGGACGGATCGACAAATACCGTATACGTGCCGGTTGCCGGCAAGTTCGATAGATTCAAGGTTGTCGCCGACGTCGTGCCGCTAGAGGCCAGCGCCGTGCCGTCCGGTGCGTATACCGTGTAGTACGTCGTTCGACCCGATGGAACAGTCGTCTGGCCGGCGACCTGCACTGCCAGCGTTTGCCCGGCCGTGCCGGCGAAGCTCAATCGCCCATTCTGGCCACGCCGTCCCAGGGTCAAGGTCTGCGCCGTGTCAGCCTGTAGCGTCCCTGTCACGTCGCTGGACACAGTGGCCTTGAAGCTCATTGTCTGGTCGCCGTCGTAAGGCGCATTGACCACGACACTATAAGTGCCTGCCATCGTGTTGCCGAGGTTGGTCTGGCAACCATTGTTGCTGGCGTAGCAATACTGACTGGCCGCATAGCTGCCATCGGGCTTGTAGACCGTCAGATAGACGTAGTTCGTGCTGTTCGGCGTTACCAAATCGCTCAGCCCCAGGCCCAGGTTCTGACCGGCTGCCGCCTTGAACGTCAGATAGACATTTTGGCCCGGAACCGTCGTTGCATAGCTGCCGCTGGCGCCGTTGGTCGTCTGGCCGCCAGCAGTACCGGTAGCCAATGTTAGCTGTGCGCTGAGCGTTTCCCCATTGGACGGATCGACAAATACCGTATACGTGCCGGTTGCCGGCAAGTTCGATAGATTCAAGGTTGTCGCCGACGTCGTGCCGCTAGAGGCCAGCGCCGTGCCGTCCGGTGCGTATACCGTGTAGTACGTCGTTCGACCCGATGGAACAGTCGTCTGGCCGGCGACCTGCACTGCCAGCGTTTGCCCGGCCGTGCCGGCGAAGCTCAATCGCCCATTCTGGCCACGCCGTCCCAGGGTCAAGGTCTGCGCCGTGTCAGCCTGTAGCGTCCCTGTCACGTCGCTGGACACAGTGGCCTTGAAGCTCATTGTCTGGTCGCCGTCGTAAGGCGCATTGACCACGACACTATAAGTGCCTGCCATCGTGTTGCCGAGGTTGGTCTGGCAACCATTGTTGCTGGCGTAGCAATACTGACTGGCCGCATAGCTGCCATCGGGCTTGTAGACCGTCAGATAGACGTAGTTCGTGCTGTTCGGCGTTACCAAATCGCTCAGCCCCAGGCCCAGGTTCTGACCGGCTGCCGCCTTGAACGTCAGATAGACATTTTGGCCCGGAACCGTCGTTGCATAGCTGCCGCTGGCGCCGTTGGTCGTCTGGCCGCCAGCAGTACCGGTAGCCAATGTTAGCTGTGCGCTGAGCGTTTCCCCATTGGACGGATCGACAAATACCGTATACGTGCCGGTTGCCGGCAAGTTCGATAGATTCAAGGTTGTCGCCGACGTCGTGCCGCTAGAGGCCAGCGCCGTGCCGTCCGGTGCGTATACCGTGTAGTACGTCGTTCGACCCGATGGAACAGTCGTCTGGCCGGCGACCTGCACTGCCAGCGTTTGCCCGGCCGTGCCGGCGAAGCTCAATCGCCCATTCTGGCCACGCCGTCCCAGGGTCAAGGTCTGCGCCGTGTCAGCCTGTAGCGTCCCTGTCACGTCGCTGGACACAGTGGCCTTGAAGCTCATTGTCTGGTCGCCGTCGTAAGGCGCATTGACCACGACACTATAAGTGCCTGCCATCGTGTTGCCGAGGTTGGTCTGGCAACCATTGTTGCTGGCGTAGCAATACTGACTGGCCGCATAGCTGCCATCGGGCTTGTAGACCGTCAGATAGACGTAGTTCGTGCTGTTCGGCGTTACCAAATCGCTCAGCGCAAGGCCCACGTTCTGACCGGCTGCCGCCTTGAACGTCAGATAGACATTTTGGCCCGGAACCGTCGTTGCATAGCTGCCGCTGGCGCCGTTGGTCGTCTGGCCGCCAGCAGTACCGGTAGCCAATGTCAGCTGTGCGCTGAGCGTTTCCCCATTGGACGGATCGACAAATACCGTATAGGTACCGGTTGCCGGCAAATTGGGCAGGTTTAATGTCGCTGCCGACGTCGCAGTGGTCGAACCCAGTGTCGAGCCATCCGGTGCGTAGACGGTGTAATACGTCATCCGGCTCGATGGAACTGTCGTTTGGCCGGCGACCTGCAATGCGACCGTTTGCCCAGCCGTGCCGGCAAAGGCCAGCCTTCCGTTCTGTCCGCGCCGACCCAGCGTCAACGTCTGCGCAGTGTCCGCTTTCAGCGTCCCTGTCACGTCGGTGGACAAGGTGCTCTTGAAGCTCATCGTTTGATCGCCACCGTAAGGCGCATTGATGACGACGCTGTAGGTCCCCGCCCTGGCGTTCACGAAGTTAGCCTGGCAACCGTTGTTGCTGGCATAGCAATATTGATATGCGACGTAAATACCGTCCGGGTCATAGATCGTCAGATAGACCCCTCCTGTACTGTTGGGTGTCACCAGATCGCTCAGCGCCAGGCCTAAGTTCTGCCCCGCAGTAGCAACGAAGGAAATGCGTTTGCTTTGCGCACTGCCGGTAAGTGTCTGCGAAATCGTCGAGCCATTGGCCGACAGAGACGTCGCTTTCTCTACTGCCAGTTTCCAGGTGGCAGGTGCGCTGGAAGGACGCAGCAAGACCATGTACGTGCCATTGGCCCGCGCCTTCGGCAAGTGGACTGTTGGGCTGTCCGCAGATACCGAACCAGCGGATACACTCGCGTTTGTTGAATCGTAAACGGTATAGCTGAGGGTCAATGCACCAAGACTGCCGAACTGCAAGCTGATCAAATCAGCGACTGAAGCGTCGTACAACACCGCGACAGCCTTTCCCGGGGTACTCAGTGTCAGTGACTGCGCAGCGGCACCTGGTATTAAGCGCTTATACGACTCAATGTCGGCAGTGCCGACGCCTACAGGCACTACCGTCAGATCTTGACTGCTCGTAGCCGATCCATATGGCGTAATGACCGTTACTCTGCCGCTGCCCACATTTGGCGGAACAGGAAAAACGATCTGCGTATTGGACGAACTGCTTGCAGAAACAGCTCGACCGTTGAGCAAGCTCGACGTTTGGCCTTCCACGGGTACTAAGTGGGTGCCGACAACGATGACCTGATCACCGACAGCTGCCAAAGTAGGAGCGACGGACGTGATGGTCGGAGCAAACGCCGCAGCATCCACCAAGAAATCGACTGCACTGGCAGCTGTTGCGGTGCCGACGGTCACTGAAACAGGGCCAGTCGTAGCGCCGGCTGGCACGGTGGTTGTCAACTCGTTAGCGGTGGCCGCCGAGGTCGTTGCGGAAACACCGTTGAATTTTATCGCGTTCTGTGCAGCTGTTGTGCTGAAACCCTGCCCTTTGATCTTAACGATTGTGCCTGGAGCACCGCGCCCTGGATTAACTGTAAAGATCGCTAGCTGACCAGCAGCAAATCGATCCACTGCAAGCAGGTTACCCATGCTGTCATAGGTATAGCGAGCACTGGCTCCGCTATCATCACTTGCGCTGACCAATTTGCCACTGCCATCGTATAGATAATTGGTCGCAAGCGTCGCTAGCGATACAAGTAAAAGTGATGCCAATAGCAGCAGCTTACCTATGCGCGAACGGGCAAGTCGGAATGCTTTGCAAGATTTCGCGCCGACCATTTCGTCGTTATCCTTAACCGACCGCCCATCCATGAGGCCTTCCTTTCTGATCTGTCGAGCAAGGTTTAAGGGTTAATTCTTCGTGAGAAATTAATAGACTTCTTATCGATTAAGATCAAGAGATATGCCGCATAAACTTCCTATTTCGATCACTCTCTTCGTCTTGCTGGCAGCTGCGTCATGGGTTAAAATTGAGAAAAAGTCGCATGAAAGGCGTGTGGCAACACTGGCCGAAGCACGACTAGGCGAAAAACTTTTCGGCGACAGCTCGCTAAGTGCGAAGAAAACCTTGGCCTGCTCCTCTTGCCACGACCCAGCGCATGCTTTCGCTCAGCACATCCCGGTGCCCCTCGTTTACGATCGGCGCATCGGCACTCGCAACGTTCCGAGTTTGCTAGACCTTCCTTACTTCACTCGCTTCTTCTGGGATGGACGCGAGGAGAAACGCGACAAGGCGTCGATTGCTGCTTTTACCAACGAGGCAGAGATGGCGCAGCCAGATATGGACAATGTGATCGAGGCCGTAAAAAAAAATAGCGCGACATACCGCGAACAATTCAAAGCAGCTTTTGGCGATGAACGTGTCGATCAAGCACGCATCGCCCTTGCTATTTTGACTTACCTCACATCGATCACCACTGGACGCAGCCGCTACGATGTCTTTATTGGCGGAGATAAATCTGCCCTGACGGCCACTGAGCGCCACGGATTAGAAATATTTAGTCGCCCCTGCAAAACCCCGCGACCCCGCATGAACACAGGGTTTGCGGCGTTACAGCAGGGGCGCCGATCCCTCACAATTGGTCTATCAGCATCTGATTCCTGGGAGTTTTACCGATGGCCCACACCCAGAACGCCGACTTCTTCCGGCAGCCCTTGGCCGAGATGATCGATCCGCGCCACCCGCTGGCGGTGCTGGCCCGTCGGCTGCCCCGGGCGCAGATCGAGGCGGTGTTGGCCCCGCATTTCGCTCGCAAGGTGCGCGCAGGTCGCGCGGTGGCGCAACACGATCTGTTCGGCCCCTCGGTGCAAGTGGCCGGTGCCGGTATTGCCGCTTCCGGCCGCCCACGCCTTCCCATTCGCTTGATGGCCAGCCTGTTGGACCTGAAGCACGCTTACAAGCTCAGCGACGAGGAACTGGTGGAGCGCTGGGCCCAGAACGTGGTCTGGCAGCACTTCAGCGGCATGGCGTTCTATGAGCCGCGCCTGCCCTGCGATGCCACGCAGGTCGGGCGTTTTCGCGCGGCCATCGGTGAGGCCGGGGTCGAGGAACTGCTCAAGGCCACCATCGACACCGCGGTGTCCTCCAAGGCCATCGTGCCCGCCGAGTTCGAACGGCTGATCGTGGACACCACCGTGCAGGAGAAGGCCATTGCTCATCCGGTGGATTGGCGCCTGATGGAGAACGCGCGGCACAAGCTGGTGGCGGCGGCCAAGCGCGCGGGCATCGCGCTCAAGCAGACCTTCGCCAAAGAAACCAAGACGCTGCGGCGCAAAGCCGGCGGCTACGCCCATGCCAGGCAGTTCAAGCGCCTGCGCAAGGTCCTCAAACGCCAGCGCACGATCCTGGGCATCGTACTGCGCGAGGTGCAGCGCAAGATCAGGCAAGCCAGCCAGGCCACGGCGCCGGCGCTGGAGAATCTGCACACGCTGATGCAGCGCGCCGAGCGCATCCATGCTCAGCAACCCAATGGCAAGAACAAACTCTATGCCCTGCACGCGCCCGAAGTGGAGTGCATCGGCAAGGGCAAGGCGCGCAAGCCCTACGAGTTCGGGGTGAAGGTCAGCGTGGCAATCACGCACAAACAGGGCCTGATGGTCGGAGCGCGCAGCTTCACCTGCCCCCCCTATGACGGCCACACGTTGCACGAGCAACTGGAGCAGGCCCGGATCCTGAGCGAGGACACAGCAGGCGCACCTAAACAGGTGGTGGTGGACCTGGGCTTTCGCGGTGTGGATGCGGCCAATCCCGGCGTTAAGATCATCCACCGGGGCAAGTTCAAACGCCTGACAGATGAGCAGCGCCGCTGGCTGAAGCGACGCCAGGCGGTGGAGCCGGCCATCGGACACTTGAAGCACGACAACGGCATGGATCGGTGCTGGTTGCAAGGAGCGAACGGCGATGCGCTGCACGCAGTGCTGTGCGCGGCGGGGGACAACATCCGCCGGTTGCTGCGGGCCATGGTGCGTCTGGGACTGAAGGGTCTTTTTGCGCCTATGTTTGCGAGACTCATCATGCTGGCCACAGTGCTCGCAATGTCATTGCGAGCGAGGAACACACGCCCACATCGGTTGGCTTGGTGTGTTTGGTGAATTTTGCAGGGGCGACTGATAAACCTCTACTGACAGCAAGTTAGCTCACTTTTGGCTGTGCTTTACACGAATCCCTGCCGACCCTCTACTCCGGCGCAGGCGTGAAATGTGTCGTGGTCAAGTTTTAGTAGACACTGCGATAGGGGATTTCAGGCGGCGGCGTTCTCGTAGTCGGCCGGTGATCGATAGCCGAGGGTGGAGTGCAGCCGTCGGGTGTTGTAGAAGGCGACGATGTAGTGGGTGATGTCGGCGCTGGCTTCGGCAGGGTTGGCGTAGCGGCGCTGCCAGACGCGCTCCATTTTCAGGTTCAGGAAGAACCGCTCCATGACCGCGTTGTCCCAGCAGTTGCCCTTGCGGCTCATGCTGGCCACCAGCTTGTGCTTGGCCAGCAGATCACGGTGGGCCTGACTGGCGTATTGGCTACCGCGGTCGGTATGCATGATCAGTCACGGCTTGGGCTTGGGCTGGCGCAGGACGATGGCCATCTGCAAGGCGCAGCACACCAGCTCGGCAGGCATGCTCGGTGCCATCGCCCAGCCAACGATCTTGCGCGAGTACAGGTCCAGCACGGCGGCCAGATACAGCCAGCCGCGCTCGGTGCGGATGTAGGTGATGTCGGCCACCCAGGCTTGGTCCGCAGCACTGGGCTTGAAGCGCCGATCCAGAACGTTGGCCGCCACAGGCAAGTCGTGCCGGCTGTCGGTGGTGTGGGTGAACTTGCGTTTCCAGCGCGCCTTCAGCCCGTGGCGCTTCATCAGGCGGCGGACCCGGTGGCGACCAGCGGGCAGGCCCTGGGCCTTCAGGCTGGCGCTCAATCGACGCCTGCCATAGTTGCCGCCGCTGGCCTGGAAGGCCGTCTGCACCGCTGCCGCAAGTACATCAGCGCGTGGAGCCGGTCGCCGTCGGCGCGCCGCATACACCCCCGAACGACTCACCCCCAGCAACCGGCATAGCCGGGCGGTTCTGGCCTTCTCCTGCCACTGCTGGATCATCTGCTGGATCACTTCAGTTCCCGGGCGAAGAAGGCCGACGCTTTTTTTAACAGGCTGTTGTCCTCACGCAGCCGTTGGTTTTCCCGCTCCAATTCACGGATGCGTTGCTGCTCGGGCGTCAGCGGCCGGCCTTGTCCCGGCTGGCCGCTCTGCTCGGCCTGGTACTGGGCCAACCAGCGGCGCACGGCGCTATCGACCAGATCACAGGTCGCGGCACACCTGACCCACACTCAGACCTTGGTCTCGGATCATCTGCACCACGTGCAGCTTGAAGGCAGTATCGAAATTCCTACGCGGGCGGGATGTCATATCGGGTTCGGTCTTCGTTGGGATGATCATCCCCTATCGAGGTGTCCACGAGAATTAGACCAGGACATCTACCTGCGGGACGTACTGGAGGGTTGGCAGGGATTCGTATAAAAAACAGCCAAAAGTGGGCTAACTCGCTGTCAGCACAGAAATTTTTCACAACCCTCTGCCGATCCTCCATGCGGGTCCGGGATCGCCTTCATGTCTGCGCCTCACCCTGGTCGTCGAGGGTTGCCAGGATCACCCGAAGTTGTGTACTGCCATGCGGCCTCGGAAGCTACGTAGGGACCACAGACCGCTAGTCTGGAGGCGACCATGTAAAGAGGTATGCCTGATGGATCCCATTCGTTCGCGCACGCCAAGTCCTGCCCGCGAGCTTCTGCCCGGACCCCAACCGGATAGGGTTCAGCCGACTGCAGATCGGGGGGGGGCTCCGCCTGCTGGCGGCCCCCTGGATGGCTTGCCCGCTCGGCGGACGATGTCCCGGACCCGGCTGCCATCTCCCCCTGCGCCCTCGCCTGCGTTCTCGGCGGGCAGCTTCAGCGATCTGCTCCGTCAGTTCGATCCGTCGCTTCTTGATACATCGCTTCTTGATTCGATGCCTGCCGTCGGCACGCCGCATACAGCGGCTGCCCCAGCAGAGTGCGATGAGGTGCAATCGGGTCTGCGTGCAGCCGATGACCCGCCACCCACCGTGCGTGTCGCTGTCACTGCCGCGCGGCCGCCGCGCGCCAAGCCGGCCCCGCGACGGCGTGCGGCGCAACCCTCCGACGCTTCGCCGGCCGCGCAGGTGGATCTACGCACGCTCGGCTACAGTCAGCAGCAGCAAGAGAAGATCAAACCGAAGGTGCGTTCGACAGTGGCGCAGCACCACGAGGCACTGGTGGGCCATGGGTTTACACACGCGCACATCGTTGCGCTCAGCCAACACCCGGCAGCGTTAGGGACCGTTGCTGTCACGTATCAGGACATAATCAGGGCGTTGCCAGAGGCGACACACGAAGACATCGTTGGCGTCGGCAAACAGTGGTCCGGCGCACGCGCCCTGGAGGCCTTGCTCACGGAGGCGGGGGAGTTGAGAGGTCCGCCGTTACAGTTGGACACAGGCCAACTTCTCAAGATTGCAAAACGTGGCGGCGTGACCGCAGTGGAGGCAGTGCATGCATGGCGCAATGCACTGACGGGTGCCCCCCTGAACCTGACCCCGGACCAAGTGGTGGCCATCGCCAGCAATATTGGCGGCAACCAGGCGCTGGAGACGGTGCAGCGGCTGTTGCCGGTGCTGTGCCAGGCCCATGGCCTGACCCCGGACCAGGTCGTGGCCATCGCCAGCCATGGCGGCGGCAAGCAGGCGCTGGAGACGGTGCAGCGGCTGTTGCCGGTGCTGTGCCAGGACCATGGCCTGACCCCGGACCAGGTGGTGGCCATCGCCAGCAATATTGGCGGCAAGCAGGCGCTGGAGACGGTGCAACGGCTGTTGCCGGTGCTGTGCCAGGACCATGGCCTGACCCCGGACCAGGTGGTGGCCATCGCCAGCAATATTGGCGGCAAGCAGGCGCTGGAGACGGTGCAGCGGCTGTTGCCGGTGCTGTGCCAGGACCATGGCCTGACCCCGGACCAGGTGGTGGCCATCGCCAGCAATATTGGCGGCAAGCAGGCGCTGGAGACGGTGCAGCGGCTGTTGCCGGTGCTGTGCCAGGACCATGGCCTGACCCCGGACCAGGTGGTGGCCATCGCCAACAATAACGGCGGCAAGCAGGCGCTGGAGACGGTGCAACGGCTGTTGCCGGTGCTGTGCCAGGACCATGGCCTGACCCCGGACCAGGTGGTGGCCATCGCCAGCCACGATGGCGGCAAGCAGGCGCTGGAGACGGTGCAGCGGCTGTTGCCGGTGCTGTGCCAGGGCCATGGCCTGACCCCGGACAAGGTGGTGGCCATCGCCAGCAATAGTGGCGGCAAGCAGGCGCTGGAGACGGTGCAGCGGCTGTTGCCAGTGCTGTGCCAGGCCCATGGCCTGACCCCGGACAAGGTGGTGGCCATCGCCAACAATAACGGCGGCAAGCAGGCGCTGGAGACGGTGCAGCGGCTGTTGCCGGTGCTGTGCCAGGACCATGGCCTGACCCCGGACCAGGTGGTGGCCATCGCCAGCAATAGTGGCGGCAAGCAGGCGCTGGAGACGGTGCAGCGGCTGTTGCCGGTGCTGTGCCAGGACCATGGTCTGACCCCGGCCCAGGTGGTGGCCATCGCCAACAATAACGGCGGCAAGCAGGCGCTGGAGACGGTGCGGCGGCTGTTGCCGGTGCTGTGCCAGGACCATGGCCTGACCCCGGACCAGGTCGTGGCCATCGCCAGCCACGATGGCGGCAAGCAGGCGCTGGAGACGGTGCAGCGGCTGTTGCCGGTACTGTGCCAGGACCATGGCCTGACCCCGGACCAGGTGGTGGCCATCGCCAACAATAACGGCGGCAAGCAGGCGCTGGAGACGGTGCAGCGGCTGTTGCCGGTGCTGTGCCAGAACCATGGCCTGACCCCGGACCAGGTCGTGGCCATCGCCAGCAATATTGGCGGCAAGCAGGCGCTGGAGACGGTGCAGCGGCTGTTGCCGGTGCTGTGCCAGGACCATGGCCTGACCCCGGACCAGGTGGTGGCCATCGCCAGCCACGATGGCGGCAAGCAGGCGCTGGAGACGGTGCAGCGGCTGTTGCCGGTGCTGTGCCAGGACCATGGCCTGACCCCGGCCCAGGTGGTGGCCATCGCCAACAATAACGGCGGCAAGCAGGCGCTGGAGACGGTGCGGCGGCTGTTGCCGGTGCTGTGCCAGGACCATGGCCTGAGCCCGGACCAGGTCGTGGCCATCGCCAGCAATAGTGGCGGCAAGCAGGCGCTGGAGACGGTGCAGCGGCTGTTGCCGGTGCTGTGCCAGGACCATGGCCTGACCCCGGACCAGGTGGTGGCCATCGCCAGCAATGGCGGCGGCAAGCAGGCGCTGGAGAGCATTGTTGCCCAGTTATCTCGCCCTGATCCGGCGTTGGCCGCGTTGACCAACGACCACCTCGTCGCCTTGGCCTGCCTCGGCGGACGTCCTGCCCTGGATGCAGTGAAAAAGGGATTGCCGCACGCGCCGGAATTGATCAGAAGAATCAATCGCCGTATTCCCGAACGCACGTCCCATCGCGTTGCCGACTACGCGCAAGTGGTTCGCGTGCTGGAGTTTTTCCAGTGCCACTCCCACCCAGCGTACGCATTTGATGAGGCCATGACGCAGTTCGGGATGAGCAGGAACGGGTTGTTACAGCTCTTTCGCAGAGTGGGCGTCACCGAACTCGAAGCCCGCGGTGGAACGCTCCCCCCAGCCTCGCAGCGTTGGGACCGTATCCTCCAGGCATCAGGGATGAAAAGGGCCAAACCGTCCCCTACTTCAGCTCAAACACCGGATCAGGCGTCTTTGCATGCATTCGCCGATTCGCTGGAGCGTGACCTTGATGCGCCTAGCCCAATGCACGAGGGAGATCAGACAGGGGCAAGCAGCCGTAAACGGTCCCGATCGGATCGTGCTGTCACCGGCCCCTCCGCACAGCACTCTTTCGAGGTGCGCGTTCCCGAACAGCACGATGCGCTGCATTTGCCCCTCAGCTGGAGGGTAAAACGCCCGCGTACCAGGATCGGGGGCGGCCTCCCGGATCCTGGTACGCCCATCGCTGCCGACCTGGCAGCGTCCAGCACCGTGCTGTGGGAACAAGATGCGGCCCCCTTCGCAGGGGCAGCGGATGATTTCCCGGCATTCAACGAAGAGGAGCTCGCATGGTTGATGGAGCTATTGCCTCAGTCAGGCTCAGTCGGAGGGACGATCTGAGGGGTGGCAGGGATTCGAGTAAGAAACCTTTACTGACAGCAAGTTAGCTCACTTTTGGCTGTGTTTTACACGAATCCCTGCCGACCCTCTACTCCGGCGCAGGCGTGAAATGCGGTTATCAGTGGTGGATCGCGCGGGGTTCGCCGACAGAGCGCGTGTGGTCCGGCGTACACGTGGGCCACGAAGTCCACGGCGCGGGTGAGGCGTTATCCGTAGGGGCGATGCCCCTACACCCCTACAATCCCGGAGCATCGTCATTGGGGACCGTATGAGCTACAGACCGCAGAACAACCAAGATGGGCTTTGGTGGGAAATCGCCCTGGGCATCTGCGTCGGCCAGCTGATGACCGCAGCGTTCGCAGGTGTGGTGGCCCTGTGCCTGGGCTACTTCACGCTGCGCAGCGTCAGCGCAGGACTACCGGCACCACGATTACTGCCGGTCACTCCACAGGAAGCAGACTGAACAATGACCTTTGACACCTACGAGCGCGTAGACCTGACCGGCCCTTGGGCCGGTTTTGGTTTTCAGGGACATCGATTCTTCACACCAGAAAATTACGACATCGAGCCCTGCGGCATGCGGTACTGGGCGCTGACCTGCGCCATCGCACGGGAGTGGTCGCTGATGATGTCCGAAGAACGCAATACGCGCTCGGCGACCCCGCGAACGCCTACTGCCACCAGGTCTCCGGGGTCGCGTTTGTCTCAAGGCGCAGAAATGATCTACCTGCGGGACGTACTCGAGGGTTGGCAGGGATTCGTATAAAAAACAGCCAAAAGTGGGTTCACTCGCTGTCAGCACAGAAATTTCTCACAACCCTCTGCCGATCCTCCATGCGGGTCCGGGATCGCCTTCATGTCTGCGCCTCACCCTGGTCGTCGAGGGTTGCCAGGATCACCCGAAGTTGTGTACTGCCATGCGGCCTGGGAAGCTATGTAGGGACCACAGACCGCTAGTCTGGAGGCGACCATGTAAAGAGGTATGCCTGATGGATCCCATTCGTTCGCGCACGCCAAGTCCTGCCCGCGAGCTTCTGCCCGGACCCCAACCGGATAGGGTTCAGCCGACTGCAGATCGGGGGGGGGCTCCGCCTGATGGCGGCCCCCTGGATGGCTTGCCCGCTCGGCGGACGATGTCCCGGACCCGGCTGCCATCTCCCCCTGCGCCCTCGCCTGCGTTCTCGGCGGGCAGCTTCAGCGATCTGCTCCGTCAGTTCGATCCGTCGCTTCTTGATACATCGCTTCTTGATTCGATGCCTGCCGTCGGCACGCCGCATACAGCGGCTGCCCCAGCAGAGTGGGATGAGGTGCAATCGGGTCTGCGTGCAGCCGATGACCCGCCACCCACCGTGCGTGTCGCTGTCACTGCCGCGCGGCCGCCGCGCGCCAAGCCGGCCCCGCGACGGCGTGCGGCGCAACCCTCCGACGCTTCGCCGGCCGCGCAGGTGGATCTACGCACGCTCGGCTACAGTCAGCAGCAGCAAGAGAAGATCAAACCGAAGGTGCGTTCGACAGTGGCGCAGCACCACGAGGCACTGGTGGGCCATGGGTTTACACACGCGCACATCGTTGCGCTCAGCCAACACCCGGCAGCGTTAGGGACCGTTGCTGTCACGTATCAGGACATAATCAGGGCGTTGCCAGAGGCGACACACGAAGACATCGTTGGCGTCGGCAAACAGTGGTCCGGCGCACGCGCCCTGGAGGCCTTGCTCACGAAGGCGGGGGAGTTGAGAGGTCCGCCGTTACAGTTGGACACAGGCCAACTTCTCAAGATTGCAAAACGTGGCGGCGTGACCGCAGTGGAGGCAGTGCATGCATGGCGCAATGCACTGACGGGTGCCCCCCTGAACCTGACCCCGGACCAAGTGGTGGCCATCGCCAGCAATATTGGCGGCAACCAGGCGCTGGAGACGGTACAGCGGCTGTTGCCGGTGCTGTGCCAGGCCCATGGCCTGACCCCGGACCAGGTCGTGGCCATCGCCAGCCATGGCGGCGGCAAGCAGGCGCTGGAGACGGTGCAGCGGCTGTTGCCGGTGCTGTGCCAGGACCATGGCCTGACCCCGGACCAGGTGGTGGCCATCGCCAGCAATAGTGGCGGCAAGCAGGCGCTGGAGACGGTGCAGCGGCTGTTGCCGGTGCTGTGCCAGGACCATGGCCTGACCCCGGACCAGGTGGTGGCCATCGCCAGCCATGGCGGCGGCAAGCAGGCGCTGGAGACGCTGCAACGGCTGTTGCCGGTGCTGTGCCAGGACCATGGCCTGACCCCGGACCAGGTGGTGGCCATCGCCAGCCATGGCGGCGGCAAGCAGGCGCTGGAGACGCTGCAGCGGCTGTTGCCGGTGCTGTGCCAGGCCCATGGCCTGACCCCGGCCCAAGTGGTGGCCCTCGCCAGCCACGATGGCGGCAAGCAGGCGCTGGAGACGGTGCAGCGGCTGTTGCCGGTGCTGTGCCAGGACCATGGCCTGACCCCGGACCAGGTGGTGGCCATCGCCAGCAATAGTGGCGGCAAGCAGGCGCTGGAGACGGTGCAGCGGCTGTTGCCGGTGCTGTGCCAGGACCATGGCCTGACCCCGGACCAGGTCGTGGCCATCGCCAGCAATGGCGGCGGCAAGCAGGCGCTGGAGACGGTGCAACGGCTGTTGCCGGTGCTGTGCCAGGACCATGGCCTGACCCCGGACCATGTGGTGGCCATCGCCAGCCACGATGGCGGCAAGCAGGCGCTGGAGACGGTGCAGCGGCTGTTGCCGGTGCTGTGCCAGGACCATGGCCTGACCCCGGACCAGGTCGTGGCCATCGCCAACAATAACGGCGGCAAGCAGGCGCTGGAGACGGTGCAACGGCTGTTGCCGGTGCTGTGCCAGGCCCATGGCCTGACCCCGGACCAGGTCGTGGCCATCGCCAGCAATGGCGGCGGCAAGCAGGCGCTGGAGACGGTGCAACGGCTGTTGCCGGTGCTGTGCCAGGACCATGGCCTGACCCCGGCCCAGGTGGTGGCCATCGCCAGCCATGGCGGCGGCAAGCAGGCGCTGGAGACGGTGCAGCGGCTGTTGCCGGTGCTGTGCCAGGCCCATGGCCTGACCCCGGACCAGGTCGTGGCCATCGCCAGCAATGGCGGCGGCAAGCAGGCGCTGGAGACGGTGCAGCGGCTGTTGCCGGTGCTGTGCCAGGACCATGGCCTGACCCCGGACCAGGTGGTGGCCATCGCCAGCCACGATGGCGGCAAGCAGGCGCTGGAGACGGTGCAGCGGCTGTTGCCGGTGCTGTGCCAGGACCATGGCCTGACCCCGGACCAGGTGGTGGCCATCGCCAGCCATGGCGGCGGCAAGCAGGCGCTGGAGACAGTGCAGCGGCTGTTGCCGGTGCTGTGCCAGGACCATGGCCTGACCCCGGACCAGGTGGTGGCCATCGCCAGCCACGATGGCGGCAAGCAGGCGCTGGAGACGGTGCAGCGGCTGTTGCCGGTGCTGTGCCAGGACCATGGCCTGACCCCGGACCAGGTCGTGGCCATCGCCAGCCACGATGGCGGCAAGCAGGCGCTGGAGACGGTGCAGCGGCTGTTGCCGGTGCTGTGCCAGGACCATGGCCTGACCCTGGACCAGGTGGTGGCCATCGCCAGCAATATTGGCGGCAAGCAGGCGCTGGAGACGGTGCAGCGGCTGTTGCCGGTGCTGTGCCAGGACCATGGCCTGACCCCGGCCCAGGTGGTGGCCATCGCCAACAATAACGGCGGCAAGCAGGCGCTGGAGACGGTGCAGCGGCTGTTGCCGGTGCTGTGCCAGGACCATGGCCTGACCCCGGACCAGGTGGTGGCCATCGCCAGCAATGGCGGCGGCAAGCAGGCGCTGGAGAGCATTGTTGCCCAGTTATCTTGCCCTGATCCGGCGTTGGCCGCGTTGACCAACGACCACCTCGTCGCCTTGGCCTGCCTCGGCGGACGTCCTGCCCTGGATGCAGTGAAAAAGGGATTGCCGCACGCGCCGGAATTGATCAGAAGAATCAATCGCCGCATTCCCGAACGCACGTCCCATCGCGTTGCCGACCTCCCCGAACGCACGTCCAATCGCGTTGCCGACCTCGCGCAAGTGGTGCGCGTGCTTGGTTTTTTCCAGAGCCACTCCCACCCAGCGCAAGCATTCGATGACGCCATGACGCAGTTCGGGATGAGCAGGCACGGGTTGGTACAGCTCTTTCGCAGAGTGGGCGTCACCGAACTCGAAGCCCGCTGCGGAACACTCCCCCCAGCCTCGCAGCGTTGGGACCGTATCCTCCAGGCATCAGGGATGAAAAGGGCCAAGCCGTCCCCTACTTCAGCTCAAACGCCGGATCAGGCGTCTTTGCATGCATTCGCCGATTCGCTGGAGCGTGACCTTGATGCGCCCAGCCCAATGCACGAGGGAGATCAGACGCGGGCAAGCAGCCGTAAACGGTCCCGATTGGATCGTGCTGTCACCGGCCCCTCCACACAGCAATCTTTCGAGGTGCGCGTTCCCGAACAGCGCGATGCGCTGCATTTGCCCCTCAGCTGGAGGGTAAAACGCCCGCGTACCAGGATCGGGGGCGGCCTCCCGGATCCTGGTACGCCCATCGCTGCCGACCTGGCAGCGTCCAGCACCGTGATGTGGGAACAAGATGCGGCCCCCTTCGCAGGGGCAGCGGATGATTTCCCGGCATTCAACGAAGAGGAGCTCGCATGGTTGATGGAGCTATTGCCTCAGTCAGGCTCAGTCGGAGGGACGATCTGAGGGGCGGCAGGGATTCGAGTAAGAAACTGTCTGGCAGCGCCGCCACGCCAACCCTGCCGAAGCCAGCGCCGACATCACCCACTACATCGTCGCCCTCTACAACACCCGACGGCTGCACTCCACCCTCGGCTATCGATCACCGGCCGACTACGAGAACGCCGCCGCCTGAAATCCCCTATCGCAGTGTCCACTAAAACTTGACCACGACATACCAGTGCGCCAGATCTGTCCGGGTGACGGTATGGAGCTTGGTCTTGGTGCCCAGAAAAGCCACCAACGACTCGATAGCAGTCTTTTGGATCGTGTAGGTCTTTGGGAGCGTGCGGCCTTGGATTGACGCAAGCCACCCGTCCCTTGCCTTATCCAAAGCAATGGCTTGGGTAGCCTGGCGCCGGCCGGGCGGAGATTGAACGTGCTCTCCAAGGTCCAGCGCGCCGATGGCGGCGACCTCAGCGGTATTGGCCCAGGTCTGGTTCTTACGGAACAGGCGCAGATCTTCGTCGTTATCGATCTGCCAGCGTTCGCTAATCGTGCCGTCCGGTGCTTACGTTCGATGCAAGGTCAAATCGCGGAGCGATGCGCCTTGGCTCAGGCGTTCGACCAACGCATCCAGGTCCTTCTTGCCGAGCCTATCCACACGTCGATCCCTCAACACATCGAAGGCCTGAGCATAGCCTGAGGCAAGCATAAGCGCCCGCAGTCGCGCGCTCGGCAATTCTTTCGTATGAAGGGTGTGCTTGATGACCTTCCGTTCCAAGACCTTTTGCAGATCGACAGGAACGCGTTGGCGGAAGGACCAGTAGCCGGAGGAGGAGCGAACGAGGTGATGGGGAATGCGCATCGGGAGATGTGTCCCGATTTGTGTCCTGCCCCAGACCTCAATTTCGCGCCAAAATCAAATGATGGCGGAGAGAGTGGGATTCGAACCCACGGAAGGTTTGACCCTTCGCCGGTTTTCAAGACCGGTGCCTTAAACCGCTCGGCCATCTCTCCGATGCTGCTGCGCCTGACCCCCGAAGGCATCGGTTGTCAGGCTGGCGACCCGCGTTGCGCGGGTGACGCCTGACGGTGGCTGCACGGGCGTCTTGTGCAGAGCCACTACTCCCAGTATTGCTCCGGTGCACGCATTCTCGCACGCCCGGGCACGTTTTGCTTGGTGGCACTACCCGCTCTGACTGGCGCAGCGTCGCGCGGCGCTACGCGTGGCCGGCCGCTGCATGTTGTGGTCGGCGGGATGCACCTAAAGATAGATGCGCCCTGCCGAACATCTGAAGTGAACTAACGGCCGAGCAGCTCGCGGGTTTCCAAACAGTCGGGCAGCCAGCGCAGCAGCCAAACACAGCCCTGAGCCGGCTTCAGCCACGACCGCTCAGCCAGCTTCGGCCACAACCAAACGCGGCGCCGTGCCAGCCGCACGCTTGAGCTTCTCCGCCAGTTCGGCGCAGGTGCCACCGCAATCCAGACGCGAGCGTTCGATTTCCTGGGGCAGGTGTTCGGCCAGGAAATCGATGAACACCCGCACCGCCGGCAGCAGACCGCGACGCGAGGCGAACACGGCGTGGCAGATGCCCTGCGGTAGCGACCAGTGCGGCAGCACCACTTCCAGCTCGCCGCTGCGCACCGCCTCGGCACACACGGTTTCCGGAAGCATGGTGATGCCGAAGCCGTCGCGTGCCATCGATTGCAACAGCGGGAAATCGAAGCCGGCCAGGCGCGGCTGCAGGTCGACACGGCGTTCGCCGTTGGGGCCATGCAGTTCCCAGCGCTGGTGGGCTTCGTCCTCGCTGGTGCTCATGGTGGTGTGGTTGGCCAGCTCGCTGGGGTCCTTGGGGCGCCCGGCGCGGTCCAGATACTTGGGACTGGCCACCAGCAGCTCCTGCACCTGGCCGAAGCTGCGCATCACCAGGCTGCCGTCGTCGTCCAGGCGCGACCGCACGCGTAGCGCAATGTCGTAGCCTTCGTTGATGACGTCGACGCGGCGGTTGCTGATGTTGAGCTGTAGCCGCACCTTGGGATATTTGGCCAGGAATTCGGGCAATAACTTGGGCAACTGGATCTGCGCGAGCGAGACTGGAACGCTCACACGTACAAGACCGCGCGGCTCGGCGCTGAGACGATCCACCACCTCGCGCGCAGCCTGGGCCTCGGCCAGCATGGTCTGTGCGTGCCGATGCACGCTGGTGCCGACGTCGGTGACCGCGAAGCGGCGCGTGGAGCGCTGCAACAGGCGCACCCCCAGATCGGTTTCAAGCTGGCTGATGCGCCGGCTCAGGCGCGATTTGGGGATCCCGAGCGCACGCTCGGCCGCGGCAAAGCCGCCGTGGTCCACCACCATCGCGAAGTAGTACAGGTCATTCAGGTCGTGCATGGCGCATGCATCCATGAATAGAACGATAATTTATATTTAAGCAACTTTATCCCAAAAGAGCAACGACCTAGACTGCACACCTCTGCGGCGCTGCCGCTTACCCAGGTCACCGTCATGAAGCTGCTCCACCTCGATTCCAGCGCGCTCGGCGCCACTTCCATCAGCCGCGAGCTCAGTGCCGCCATCGTGGCGCAGCAACGCCGGCTCTACCCCGAGGTGGAGGTGACCTATCGCGACCTCGACCGCGACCCGATTCCGCATCTGACCGCGCAGACGCTAGCGCAGACCGATCCGGCGGAGGCTGCGGCCGCCGAAGCGGTGATGCAGCAGTTTCTGCAAGCTGAGGTCATCGTGATCGGCGCGCCGATGTACAACTTCGCCATCCCGTCCACGCTCAAGGCCTGGATCGATCGCATCGCGGTGGCCGGGCGCACCTTCCATTACACCGCCAATGGCCCGGAAGGTCTGGCCGGCGGCAAGCGCCTCATCATTGCCAGCGCGCGCGGCGGCGTCTACGCAGAGCCGAGCAACGATTTTCAGGAGCCGTATCTGCGCCAGTTGTTCGGCTTCCTGGGCATCGACGACATCACCTTGGTGCGCGCCGAAGGCGTGGCGTATTCGCCGCAGCATCGCGCCGATGCATTGGCCGCAGCGCTGGCCGGGCTGCGCGCAGAGCAAGACGCTGCTGTTATGGCGTTAGGGAACCTCTGAACAACGCACCACAAATGCGAGACACTATTTGTTCGGAATGAGGAGGCATCCATGCAACTGACGTTCGGTGACGCCGAGGGCCTGGGCAAGCGCAAGCAGACCCGGCGCGAGATCTTCCTTGCGGAGATGGAGCGCATCGTGCCGTGGAAGCGACTGCTTGCCCTGATCGAGCCGCACTATCCGGTGTCAGGACGACCGGGTCGGCAGCCGTACGCGCTGGCGAGGATGTTGCGGATTCATCTGTTGCAGCAGTGGTATGCGTTGAGCGATCCGGCGATGGAAGAGGCATTGCACGAGATCCCGACCCTGCGGCGTTTTGCCCAGCTCGGCGGCTTGGATAACGTTCCAGACGAGACCACGATTCTCAACTTTCGCCGTTTGCTGGAAACCCACGGCATTGCCGCTCGGATGCTGGAAGCGGTCAACGCCCATTTGTCGCGCAAGGGGCAGAGCCTGCGGTCGGGCACGATCGTCGATGCGACGCTGATCGCTGCGCCCAGTTCGACCAAGAATGCCGATCGTGCGCGCGACCCTGAGATGCATCAGACCAAGAAGGGCAACCAGTGGTATTTCGGGATGAAGGCGCACATTGGGGTGGATGAATTTTCCGGGCTGGTACACCACGTGCAGTGCACCGCAGCCAACGTGGCCGATATCACGGTGACGCACGCATTGCTGCACGGCAAGGAAGACATCGTGTTCGGCGACAGCGGCTACACCGGTGCGGAAAAACGCGACGAGTTGCAGAGCTGCGAGGCTGCATTTTTCATTGCCGCCAAGCGCTCCACGATTCAAGCCATTGGCAACAAGCGCGCGCGTGCTTGGGCAGAACGTTGGGAACACTTCAAGGCAAGCGTGCGCGCGAAGGTGGAGCACCCATTCCGGGTGATCAAGCGGCAGTTCGGCTACACCAAGGTGCGCTATCGCGGCCTGGCCAAGAACACCGCACAGGTGCAGACGTTATTTGCGCTGTCGAATCTGTGGATGGTGCGCCGGCACTTGCTGCCGGCCAGGGGATAATGCTGCCTGGCGGCAGCCAAAACCGCCAGAACGTTGCAAAAATCGCACCCGACTCAGCATTTTTCCAGTCATTGAAATGCAAGAAGCTGGAATTTTAGAGGTTTGATGGGTTGTTCAGACCTTCCTTAGTTCTACTGTGTTACTAAATACGAATCCGTTGGTACGGTGAGACCCCGCAACACGGGCAGTGTGGGAGGCTTCTGGCGATAAGCCTAGCCAGTCCGAAGGCCAGCGTGGCAATCGAGTTGGGATGGTGACGTTGCATTGGGGCCAGACCGGCGCGGGCGGACGCTTTTGGATACTGCAGGCATCTTGAATGCGACGGAGTTTTTTTTACTGCGCAGGCGCTCGCGCATCAAGAACCCGTATGCGGCGATGCACAGACTGGCGTGATGGTGAAAACCACGCCAGTTGCGCCCTTCATAGTGATGCAGGCCCAACTCCGACTTCAGCTCCTGATAATCGCGTTCAATCCGCCATCGGCCTTGTGCCGTGGCAACCAGTGTCTTGACCGGCGTTTGCTTTGGTCGCGTCGAGAACCAGTAGTGGCGGGGCTCAGACTCTCCCGGCGGCCACTCGATCAGCAGCCACTGCTCGTCATGTGCCTGGCGATTGTGTGCGGCACGAACCCGCACCGCCGCGAACCGCGAACTGAGCGTTGCGTCGCTGCCCTGGCGCCAGCTGACCTGCCGATACGTCCTTGCGGGCAAGCGCTGCGCGACTTCATGTACCGAGATCGGCGCATGTGCGCTATCGCGCATCGGTCGTGTGCGGGGCCGACCGCCCTTAGGGCTGGCTGGCGGCATGGGCGCAGGTTGGTGCGATCCCCACCAGACCTTCGTGTTGCTGCGGACGCCAACCATGTACAGCAGGCCGCGTTCGCTGAGCTGGTCTCGCCAGTGGGTCTCGGTGCCGTAGGCCGCATCGGCTAGCACGACGCCTGCCGCAATCCCTGTCGCCAGCGCGCTGTCGATCTGATCCATGGCCAGCGCTGTCTTGGTCTGAAACACGACCTGATCCGGAACGCCTGCCTTCTTGCGCCGCACAGTGTCCTGAGCCCACTGCTCGGGAAGATACAGCCGATAGCCCACTGGCAGGCTGCCGTGTTCGTTGGCGATCGACAAACTCACGGCAACCTGGCAATTGTCCGTCTTGCCAAGGCGGCCGCAGTACTGGCGTGCAACACCGACCGAATGCACCCCTTTCTTTGAAAATCCCGTGTCGTCCACGATCCAGTGACACGCTGCGCTCTTCCTGCTCAGGGGCGGCAGCACCTGTGCCGCCACCGCCGCCAGCAGCGCTTGATCGCTCCAGTCGGCATCGGCCACCAGATGGTGCATCGATTGATGGGCTGAGCCCACGTTCTGCGGGTGCACCCGCGCGGCCATGGGCTCCACGCTCTTGCGCCCTCCAGGCAGTAGCAACCCCTTCAGGTACCAGTGTGCGGGCTGTTTGCGATCCGCACGGGACAGGGCGGCAGCAACTACTTCCCCGTACTGTTCAAAACGCACTTCCAGTGTCCTATTCAACACAGCTCTCCCGCGCGGCCTGAAGGTCTTCCAATAGTGGCACAAAGGTACGATTATTTGTAACACAGTGGAACTAAGGATGCGTCGATGCGTTCAACGATTGACGTGATGCGACACGTCTTACACACAAAAACGGGGCCATTGCTGGTCCCGTTGTTTGTGTATCAGCGTCTGGTGGGACGGTTATCGCTACTCAAACGAAACGCGCTCAAGCGATGTGCGATAGGTAGCTCGAACGGCGCCTCACCATCCGCAGTTGGAACGTCTACCAGACGTACGAGCATCCTCGAATATGTGTGGAGCACACGCAGAATCCGCAGTGTCCAAGTCGTACATACCGCACCGCGCATCGACCGCACTCGCCTGGCCGCGAGCGCAACCGGTGTCTTCGCCGCGCTTAGAACCTGTTCACAATCTTATTCAAACCGTGCAAACTCCACGAATGCGCGAGAAGAACTATCCAAGTGACGTGAGCCGTGAGCGGTTCGAGCAAATCCGCCCGATTCTGGAGCAAGCCCGCAAGCGCACCAAGCCTGTGACAGTGGATATGTATGAGGTGTGGTGCGCAGTGCTGTATCTGCTACGGACAGGTTGCCCGTGGCGTGCGTTGCCCAGTGACTTTCCGAAGTGGCGCACGGTGCATTCCTACTTTGCCAAGTGGAGCGAAGTGGACGATGAAGGAATGAGCCTGCTGGAGCGGGCGCTTAAAAAATCAGGTTGGCGCGGCCCGCGAGAAACAGGGGCGCAAGGCCTGCAGTACGTTCTTGATCGTGGACGCGCAGAGCGTGAAGAACAGTGATACAGCCGGCCAGAAAGGCTATGACGCGGGCAAGAAGGTATCGGGGATCAAGCGCCACATCGCGGTGGATACGCAAGGCTTTCCACATGCCGTTGCGGTGACCACGGCGGAAGTCACCGATCGTCAAGGTGCGCTGGAGGCATTGAAACGCTGCCGATCGGGTTTAGGTCGGGTGAAACGCCTGCTGTGCGACAGCGGCTACACCGGAGATCCCTTCGCCGAGGGCGTACAGGACATTCTGGGCAAGCATGTCACCGTACAGATTGCCAAGCGCAGCGAGCTGCATACCTTCAAGGTCATGCCCAAGCGCTGGATTGTCGAACGCAGCTTTGCCTGGCTGGAGAAGAACCGGAGGCTATGGAAGAACTGCGAGCGAAGGCTCAATACCAGCTTGCAGTTCATCCACCTGGCGTTCCTGGCACTGCTGCTCAGGAGATCGTGAACAGGTTCTTAGAGCGGCTAAACAACGTAGCGAGCAACTGCGACGTGGGTGCGGACGGCGGGCGGGAACCGGAGTGTACGAGCACCACATGCCGCACCGAGTAACGGCCACGCCCGCCTGACGGCTGCGCAGTAGTTTGTTAGCTGCTCTCAGCCGATCCGCTCGATGCCGCCCATGTAAGGACGCAGCACCTGCGGCACATCGATCGACCCATCGGCGTTCTGGTAGTTCTCCATCACCGCGATCATCGCGCGGCCCACAGCAGTGCCGGAGCCGTTGAGCGTGTGCAGCAGTTCCAGCTTGCCGCTGACCGGGTTGCGCCAGCGCGCCTGCATGCGCCGCGCCTGGAAATCGCCGCAATTGGAGCACGACGAAATTTCGCGATAAGTGTTCTGCGACGGCAACCAGACCTCCAGATCGTAGGTCTTGATCGCGGAAAAACCCATATCTCCCGTGCACAGCAACACCTTGCGATACGGCAGGCCGAGTTGCTCCAACACCACTTCGGCGCAACGCGTCATGCGCTGATGTTCGGCGTCGCTGTCTTCCGGCGCGCAGGCAGTGACCAGCTCCACTTTTTCGAATTGGTGCTGGCGGATCATGCCGCGCGTATCGCGGCCGCCGCTGCCCGCTTCGGCACGGAAACACATCGAATGTGCGGTCATGCGCAGCGGCAGACGCTCGGCATCGATGATCTCGTCGCGCACGATATTGGTCAGCGGCACTTCGGAGGTGGGAATGAGATAGTAAGCAGGATCGGGATCTACCCCGCCTGTAGGCGTATAAAAACTTTCACCGGTCTCTTCGTCGGTATGACCTTCATATTCGTTTTCGTAAATTCTGAAGAGATCATCCTCGAATTTTGGCAACTGCCCTGTGCCGCGCATTGAGTCAGCATTGACCAATAGAGGCACGTTGGTTTCCTCGTAGCCATGCTCACCGACGTGTAGGTCAAGCATGAACTGCGCCAGCGCGCGATGCAGGCGCGCAATCGGACCGCGCAATACAGTGAAACGTGCACCCGACAACTTGACTGCGGTTTCCCCATCCAGCCAGCCGTTGGGCGCCCCAAGCTCCACATGATCCTTAACCGGGAAATCGAACTGGCGCGGCGTGCCCCAACGCGATTGCTCGACGTTGTCAGCCTCACTTTTCCCAAGAGGCACGTCTGCATGCGGCAGGTTGGGAATTACCGCGTAAATCTTTTCCAACTCGTGCTGAACGACCGTCAGTCTGCCATGAGAGTGCAAAAGTTCATCGCCGACACCGGCCACCTCGGCCATCAGCGCGGCGACATCCTCGCCCTTGGCCTTAGCCTGCCCGATCGCCTTGGATTTGGAATTGCGAAGGCTCTGCAGTTCCTGCGTACGCACCTGCATATGCTTGCGCTCGCTCTCCAGGGACTCCAGCTTAGCTGTGTCCAGTGCGAAACCGCGCGTGCTGCGCAGGCGCTCGGCAAGGTCGGCGGGGTGTTGGCGAAGCAGGGCCGGATCTAGCATCGGAATATGTGCGTCAGTGGGATAGCGCAAGATTATCGCCTGTTCCGCCATCTGCTGCGATCAATTCACTGCGGCTATGCCAGAATTACGGCGATTCTTCAGGTGAGCCCTATGCCCGCGCCCCGTCCTGCGTCCGATCGCCATATCGTTCTGCGTCTGCCCCGCCACACGCTGAAAATTGCCGGCATCGCCTTCGCTGTCGGCCTGCTGTTGTTCCTGCTGGTCTGGGCGACCGGCCGCAAGGACAACTTCTATAAACCCTCGTCAGCGCAGCCGACCGCAGGCGCACCGGCCGACGACACCATTGCGCCGCTGCCGGCCCCCCTGCCGGCCCAGGACGGTGGCAGCGACATGCCGCAGGCCAAACCGCCGGCCGACACCCCGACCCTGGTGGATGCCGCGCCACCCGCCCCGCCCGCGCCGCCGCTGCCGGAAGATGCAGCGCCGGGTGCGCCTGGAAGCGCGGCGCCGTCCAAAGCACCGGTCGCCGGTGGCGATCGCCCGGTGCCGATCGAGGGCCAGATGCGGCCACCCCGCTACCCGTCGGCCGCATTGCGTCGCGGCGATGCCGGCGACGTGGTGGTGCGGGTGGACGTGGACGCTACCGGCAATCCCGGCGGCGTCACACTGGTGCAGCGCAGCGGCTCGCGCGATCTGGACCGCGCGGCCATGGAAGCGGTCCGGCATTGGCGCTTCCATCCTGCGCAACGCAATGGTCAGCCGGTGGCCGGCAGCACGGACATCCCATTCGAGTTCAAACCTGCGCAGTAAGCGCGGCGAAACCCTCTTGTACTGCTGCCCGCGCCAGCACGCGCGGACGCCCGAGTCAGGTGTCACCGGCCTCAGCCAACGCTGCGTAGCCACAAACACCATGCAGATTAACCGCGCCGCAATGTCAGCTTGACTAAGCTGAACCTCCAAGAAGCTCTAGCGTCGCTGTTGCGCGCTGCCTTAGCTCTCCCTCAGGTACCGCCGACCAGACTGGCCCCGTCATCCCGCAGATGCGCCAGGAGGCCGGCCATGTCCTTCATTTCGAATCCCTCATCCGCCCATCCGTCATCGCTACCTCAACAGGGCAAGCGCGCGTTGGAGCGGCAGCAGAACGAGCACAGCGACGGCGCTTCACCCTGGCTGTGGGCGACGCCGATTGTGTTGTTGATCGTGGTTCCGAGTTGGTGGTGGGCACGTCATAGCGACGAATCCTTCGCCAAGGACCCTCAGCCACTACCGGCGGCGAGCCGTCAGATTCTGCCAACCACCGATGGCCCACGCGCAATGACGATGGTGGCGCACCAACCTGCGCGCCCCGCCGTCAGCAGCGTGGAGGCCAAACCGCTGCCTGGCAACGCAATGCCGAGCTACCCGCCCGCTGTGGCGCGTGCCGGCGTTCAGGGCAACCGCATCGCGCGTCTGCAGCTGGATGTGCAGGGACGCGTGAGCGATGTGACAATCGTCGACCGCGGCGGCAGCGACGATCCTCGCCTGGATGCGGCCGTGGTGGAGAGCCTGCGGCAATGGCGCTTCGAACCCGCAACGCGCGACGGCCATGCCGTGGTGAGCAGCGTGCAGGTGCCCGTGGAGTTCACGGCTCAGCGCTGAGTTGCTATTAGAGCGCTGAGAGTGTTTGAAATCAGCACCCAGCAGCGTGCGCGCCGCCTGGTCATCGCATGCGGAAAAGACCGGCGAATTCAACTCTAGATTCGCAACGCTGTTGAGGCGACGTCCCCCCGATTTTGAGTAGCACCTCCGTTTGGAGTCCAATTCCCTACCCCGAGGAGATTGGACGTGAAGAAGCGCTTTTCCGAAGAACAGATCATTGGCGTCCTGCGCGAAGCCGAGGCCGGCATGCCGATCAAAGACCTGTGCCGACGGCATGGCTTCAGTGAGGCTTCCTACTACCTGTGGCGCAGCAAGTTCGGCGGCATGAGCGTGCCCGATGCCAAGCGGCTCAAGGACCTGGAGGCCGAGAACACGCGGCTGAAGAAGTTGCTGGCCGAGCAGGTGTTCCAGAACGACCTGATCAAGGATGCGCTGCAAAAACAATGGTGAGCGCACCGGCGCGTCGTGCGCTGGTGCGCGAGTGGATCGCAGGTGGCGCCAGCGAGCGCTGCGCCCTGGCAGCGATCGGCATGAGCGCCAGTGCGCTGCGCTATCGCCCGCGCGAGGACCGCAACGTTGAGCTGCGCGAGCACAGTGTTGCGTTGGCGCATCGCCATCGCCGCTACGGCGTGGGGATGATCTCTCTCAAGCTGCGGCAGGAAGGGCGTCTCGTGAACTATAAGCGGGTGGAGCGGTTGTATCGCCAGCAGCAGCTACAAGTCCGGCGCCGCAAGCGCAAGAAGGTACCGGTTGGCGAGCGTCAGCCGATGCTGCGGCCCACCAAGGCCAACCCGGTGTGGTCGATGGACGTCGTGTTCGACCGCACCGCCGAAGGTCGGGCGATCAAGTCTCTGGTGATCGTGGACGACGCGACACACCAGGCAGTCGCCATCGACGTGGAACGCGCCATCTCCGGCCACGGGGTAGCACGCGTGCTGGATCGGTTGGCACACAGTCGTGGCCTGCCGAAGGTGATTCGCACGGACAACGGCAAGGAGTTCTGTGGCAAGGCCATGGTCGCCTGGGCGCATGCCAATCGTGTGCAGCTACGCCAGATCCAGCCTGGCAAGCCGAACCAGAATGCCTATGTCGAATCCTTCAACGGCCGGCTACGCGACGAATGCCTCAACGAACATGGGTTCCCAACGCTGCTGCATGCGCGCACCGAGATCGAACGCTGGCGCCGCGAATACAACCAACACCGCCCAAAGAAAGCAATCGGCGCAATGACGCCGGCAACGTATGCCCAGCAGTTGGCCAATAGCGAGATCATCAACCCCGGACTCTAAACCCGACTGCTACTCAGGATGGGGGGACGTCGATCGCACGGCAAGCAGGTCTGGAACACCGCCTCGCCGGTGAAGAACTGCCAGTACGGATTTTCCAGCCAGCGCTCGCAGACCGCCTCGTCGGACAGGTCGTAGGCGTGCTTGACGGCGATCAAGCGCACCGGCAATGCGGGCCGACCGCCTGCGCCGGTGGTGGCCGGCAACCGCGGCGACAGCGCCTGCTCCAACGCACTCCACGGCAGCCGATGGGTCAGCTGGACCAGTGGATGGCGCAAGTCGATCTGGTTCTCCAGACGCGAACGAAACAGCTCATCGGCAGGCAACTGCTCGGCGGCAGGACGGCGTGTCCGCATGGGCGAAAACTGCCAGAAACTTAGTTTCACTGTGTTACAAATAATCGTACCTTTGTGCCACTATTGGAAGACCTTCAGGCCGCGCGGGAGAGCTGTGTTGAATAGGACACTGGAAGTGCGTTTTGAACAGTACGGGGAAGTAGTTGCTGCGGCCCTGTCCCATGCGGATCGCAAACAGCCCGCACACTGGTACCTGAAGGGGTTGCTACTGCCTGGAGGGCGCAAGAGCGTGGAGCCCATGGCCGCGCGGGTGCACCCGCAGAACGTGCGCTCAGCCCATCAATCGATGCACCATCTGGTGGCCGATGCCGACTGGAGCGATCAAGCGCTGCTGGCGGCGGTGGCGGCACAGGTGCTGCCGACCCTGAGCAGGAAGAGCGCAGCGTGTCACTGGATCGTGGACGACACGGGATTTTCAAAGAAGGGGGTGCATTCGGTCGGTGTTGCACGCCAGTACTACGGCCGCCTTGGCAAGACGGACAATTGCCAGGTTGCCGTGAGTTTGTCGATCGCCAACGAACACGGCAGCCTGCCAGTGGGCTATCGGCTGTATCTTCCCGAGCAGTGGGCTCAGGACACTGTGCGGCGCAAGAAGGCAGGCGTTCCGGATCAGGTCGTGTTTCAGACCAAGACAGCGCTGGCCATGGATCAGATCGACAGCGCGCTGGCGACAGGGATTGCGGCAGGCGTCGTGCTAGCCGATGCGGCCTACGGCACCGAGACCCACTGGCGAGACCAGCTCAGCGAACGCGGCCTGCTGTACATGGTTGGCGTCCGCAGCAACACGAAGGTCTGGTGGGGATCGCACCAACCTGCGCCCATGCCGCCAGCCAGCCCTAAGAACCTGTTCGCGATCTCCTGAGCAGCAGTGCCAGGAACGCCAGATGGATGAACTGCAAGCTGGTATTGAGCCTTCGCTCGCAGTTCTTCCATAGCCTCCGGTTCTTCTCCAGCCAGGCAAAGCTGCGTTCGACACTCCAGCGCTTGGGCATGACCTTGAAGGTATGCAGCTCGCTGCACTTGGCAATCTGTACGGTGACATGCTTGCCCAGAATGTCCTGTACGCCCTCGGCGAAGGGATCTCCGGTGTAGCCGCTGTCGCACAGCAGGCGTTTCACCCGACCTAAACCCGATCGGCAGCGTTTCAATGCCTCCAGCGCACCTTGACGATCGGTGACTTCCGCCGTGGTCACCGCAACGGCATGTGGAAAGCCTTGCGTATCCACCGCGATGTGGCGCTTGATCCCCGATACCTTCTTGCCCGCGTCATAGCCTTTCTGGCCGGCTGTATCACTGTTCTTCACGCTCTGCGCGTCCACGATCAAGAACATGCTGCAGGCCTTGCGCCCCTGTTTCTCGCGGGCCGCGCCAACCTAATTTTTTAAGCGCCCGCTCCAGCAGGCTTATTCCTTCATCGTCCACTTCGCTCCACTTGGCAAAGTAGGAATGCACCGTGCGCCACTTCGGAAAGTCACTGGGCAACGCACGCCACGGGCACCCTGTCCGTAGCAGATACAGCACTGCGCACCACACCTCATACATATCCACTGTCACAGGCTTGGTGCGCTTGCGGGCTCCTGATTAGCACGATCTTTCAGCACAGTCGCAGCCAGTGAGAGCCGACCGGTCGATGCTAGGACCGTCGCTCCACCGAGACCAGATCATGGCCATGAATCGTGTGCAGTTCCAAGCCGGGCTGTCGTTGCCGGCGTTCCTCAAGCGCTATGGCAACGCGCAGCAGTGCGAGCAGGCGTTGGAGATCTCGCGCTGGCCACAGGGCTTTGTTTGTCCGCGTTGCGCCGCTACCGCGCACAGTCGATTCCAGCGTCACGGCACCACGTACTGGCAGTGCACGGCCTGCTATCGCCAGACCAGCCTGCGCTCGGGCACGGTGATGGACAACAGCAAGCTGCCGCTACGCACCTGGCTGCTTGGCATGTATCTGCTGGGCCAGAGCAAGACGAACCTGTCGGCGCTGGAGTTGATGCGACACCTGGGAGTGAGCTACCCGACAGCGTGGCCAATGAAGCACAAGCTGATGCAGGCCATGACCCAACGCGAGGCGAACCGCAAGTTGGGCGGGATCGTGCAACTGGACGATGCCTACCTGGGCGGAGAACGCAACGGTGGCAAGGCCGGGCGCGGCTCGGAGAACAAGCGCCCTTTCGTGATCGCCGTGGAGACCACTGAAGACGGTCGTCCATTGCGCGCGGTGATGGATCCGGTCCCAGGCTTCACCAAGGCGGCGCTGTCGGAATGGATCGGGCAACGCCTGCATCCTGGAGCAGATGTCTACAGTGATGGACTCGGTGCGTTTCGAGCACTGGAAGCCGAGCACGCGCACACCGTGATCGAAGGCAGCGGTCGAAGTCGCTGCGAGGCAGAGAACGCACGCTGGGTCAACGTGGTGTTGTCCAACCTAAAGCGTTCGCTGGATGGTGCCTATCACGCCTTCAAATTCGCCAAATACGCCCAGCGCTACCTGGCAGAGACGATGTGGCGGTTCAACCGCCGTTTCGATCTGACCCGGCTGGTGCCCAGCTTGCTGGCCGCCGCAGCCGCCAGCAAGCCGTGGTCCGAGCGGGCCCTGCGTGATGTCACCCTGTTCACCGCTGAAAGTGCGTGCTAATCAGGTGCGGGCTTGCTCCAGAATCGGGCGGATTTGCTCGAACCGCTCACGGCTCACGTCACTTGGATAGTTCTTCTCGCGCATTCGTGGAGTTTGCACGGTTTGAATAAGATCGTGAACAGGTTCTAAGGGCGGTCGGCCCCGCACACGACCGATGCGCGATAGCGCACATGCGCCGATCTCGGTACATGAAGTCGCGCAGCGCTTGCCCGCAAGGACGTATCGGCAGGTCAGCTGGCGCCAGGGCAGCGACGCAACGCTCAGTTCGCGGTTCGCGGCGGTGCGGGTTCGTGCCGCACACAATCGCCAGGCACATGACGAGCAGTGGCTGCTGATCGAGTGGCCGCCGGGAGAGTCCGAGCCCCGCCACTACTGGTTCTCGACGCGACCAAAGCAAACGCCGGTCAAGACACTGGTTGCCACGGCACAAGGCCGATGGCGGATTGAACGCGATTATCAGGAGCTGAAGTCGGAGTTGGGGCTGCATCACTATGAAGGGCGCAACTGGCGTGGTTTCACCATCACGCCAGTCTGTGCATCGCCCCATACGGGTTCTTGATGCGCGAGCGCCTGCGCAGTAAAAAAACTCCGTCGCATTCAAGATGCCTGCAGTATCCAAAAGTGTCCGCCCGCGCGGGTCTGGCCCCAATGCAACGTCACCATCCCAACTCGATTGCCACGCTGGCCTTCGGACTGGCTAGGCTTATCGCCAGAAGCCTCCCACACTGCCCGTGTTGCGGGGTCTCACCGTACCAACGGATTCGGATTTAGTAACACAGTAGAATTAGGTATCCCCACGTTTTACAGCGCCAATGTCATCTGCTCGCGCACTGTGTCAGGCAGTGTGCGCAAGCGTTCTAGCCAGCGTGAGACTGGTTCCATCGGCCAGCGCCTGACCAGCGCCTCGCGGCCGACGCGCAGTGTCGAGTAGAGTTTGCGTGTGCTGCTGCGTGGAGATAGCCACTGGGCGATACCGGTGGCTTCGCATCCCAGTCCTGCCAGCCAACTGGCGAAGGTGGCCAGCGTGTTGAGCAATCACAGGATCTGCAACCGCTCGCCGCGACGGGTCAGGCTGTCTTCCATCGCCTGACCGTAGCGGTGCGACTTCAGATCACGAAATGCCAGCTCGATCTGCATCCGTCGTGCGTACAGGTTGACCAATTGCTTTGCGCTGGGTGCGTGTAGCTGTGGGGAGGCAACGATCAACCACGGCTCGCGCTCACGCGCTGCTGCTTTCAGACTTGATGATGCACGCGAGACTTTGGCGGGGGAGCGTCGATTGCGTTGCTGACGTCCCTGTGGTGTCTTGGCATAGAGCACCAGACGGCAATCGAGCGGATCGCTGCGATTGGCCTGCATCGGCGGCAATTCGCGCGCACGGTTGGACGCCAGCGCATGCAGGCGACGGCTATCGATCCATTGCGCTGCATCATCGGGCACGTCTTGCGGTTTGACCTGCGTACGTCCGCGCAGACGTCCGACCCAATCCCAGCCCATCGCCGACACCGCGCGAAACCATGGCGTGCGGAATCCGGCGTCCGTGGCGGCCGCAGTACTGGCGTGCAACACCGACCGAATGCACCCCCTTCTTTGAAAATCCCGTGTCGTCCACGATCCAGTGACACGCTGCGCTCTTCCTGCTCAGGGGCGGCAGCACCTGTGCCGCCACCGCCGCCAGCAGCGCTTGATCGCTCCAGTCGGCATCGGCCACCAGATGGTGCATCGATTGATGGGCTGAGCCCACGTTCTGCGGGTGCACCCGCGCGGCCATGGGCTCCACGCTCTTGCGCCCTCCAGGCAGTAGCAACCCCTTCAGGTACCAGTGTGCGGGCTGTTTGCGATCCGCATGGGACAGGGCGGCAGCAACCACTTCCCCGTCCTGTTCAAAACGCACTTCCAGTGTCCTATTCAACACAGCTCTCCCGCGCGGCCTGAAGGTCTTCCAATAGTGGCACAAAGGTACGATTATTTATAACACAGTAGAACTAATCAGGTCAATTCTTGAGAAGATGGGGCCATGAGTAAGGCAAAGTATTCACTAGAAGTGCGTGAGTTGGCGGTCCGGCTGGTGCGGGAGCAGCAGCGCGCAGTGCCGGATAGAATTGGGGCATGACTGAATTCATTCCCCTTGGCACGCTGTATCATGCCCTGCCCTCGCCGTTTCAGATGAAGCGCGGCGGCGTGTTGCATCAAGCACACGTCGCCTACGAAACCTGGGGCGCGCTGGCCGCCGATCGCAGCAATGCGGTGCTGATCGTCACCGGGTTGTCGCCGAACGCGCATGCTGCGGCAAATCAAGCCAACCCCGAACCGGGTTGGTGGGAAGCGATGGTCGGGCCGGGCAAGCCGATCGATACCGCGCGCTGGTTTGTGGTCTGCGTCAATTCACTGGGCAGTTGCAAGGGCTCAACCGGGCCGGCCTCGGTGAACCCGGCCACCGGCGCGCTGTATCGCCTCACCTTTCCGGACCTGTCGATCGAAGACGTGGCCGATGCTGCAGCCGATGTGGTGCGTGCGCTGGGCATCGCGCAACTGGCTTGCCTGATCGGCAACTCGATGGGCGGCATGACCGCGCTGGCACTGTTGCTGCGTCATCCCGGCATCGCACGCAGCCATATCAACATCTCCGGCAGCGCGCAGGCATTGCCGTTCTCGATCGCCATCCGTTCGCTGCAGCGCGAGGCGATCCGGCTGGATCCGCACTGGAACGGCGGCCACTACGACGACACCCGTTACCCCGAATCGGGCATGCGCATGGCGCGCAAACTCGGTGTGATCACCTATCGCTCCGCGCTGGAATGGGACGGCCGCTTCGGCCGCGTGCGGCTGGATTCCGAGCAATCGGAAGATGATCCGTTCGGCCTGGAATTCCAGGTGGAAAGCTATCTGGAAGGCCACGCGCGCCGCTTCGTGCGCTTCTTCGATCCCAACTGCTATCTGTATCTGAGCCGCTCGATGGACTGGTTCGATCTGGCCGAATATGTCGATGACAAACCGGCCGCCGACATGGGCATCGACAGCCCCGGTGCAGATGCCCTGCCCGCCGCCAAGTCGGAGACCGGCGTTTCGACCGCCTCCACTGTACTTGCCGGGCTGGCGCGAATTCGCATCGCGCGTGCCCTGGCCATCGGCGCCAACACCGACATCCTGTTCCCGGTGCAGCAGCAGGAACAGATCGCCGATGGCCTGCGCGCCGGTGACGCCGACGCCCGGTTCATCGGCCTGGATTCGCCGCAAGGGCACGATGCGTTCCTGGTCGACTTTGCGCGTTTTGGGCCGGCGGTGCGCGACTTTCTGCAAGGTTGCTAAGTTCGTTCGGCGACGAACTTTTCGCCCCGCTATCGGCGAATTCCGCTGGAACATACGGGTCATCACCGCTGTTTTGCTCGCTGATGCAATCGATGTGCACGCTTCAAGAACGCACCAGTCGCCCGCACCACCTAACAGAAGAATGCGAATGCGCTATCAAGGACGCCTCCGCGACTGGAATGATCACAAAGGCGTTGGCTTCGCCACGCCCAACGGTGGCGGCGACCGCGCGTTCGTGCATATCAGCGCATTTGCACAGCAGTCGCGTCGCCCGCGCAATGGCGAGATCATCACCTATGCAATCGAGCGCGATGCGCAAAAGCGCTCCTGATTAGCCCTGATCTTCAGCTGCACCACCTCCCAGCTTATCGCTAAACCCGCCCAATGCCAGGCCGCCATGGGGGGTCTTGGCTGAAAGAACTTCGCACCGTCTCCTCGCGTCAGCAGCGCCAAGAGTCAGACGTCATGGAAAACATCGGTAAAACGAAGCTATTTGCAGGACTGCAACAAAAATCCAGCTGAGGGTCGGGGCTAATCAGTCGCCCCTGCAAAACCCCGCGACCCCGCATGAACACAGGGTTTGCGGCGTTACAGCAGGGGCGCCGATCCCTCACAATTGGTCTATCAGCATCTGATTCCTGGGAGTTTTACCGATGGCCCACACCCAGAACGCCGACTTCTTCCGCCAGCCCTTGGCCGAGATGATCGATCCGCGCCACCCGCTGGCGGTGCTGGCCCGTCGGCTGCCCTGGGCGCAGATCGAGGCGGTGTTGGCGCCGCATTTCGCTCGCAAGGTGCGCGCAGGTCGCGCGGTGGCGCAACACGATCTGTTCGGCCCCTCGGTGCAAGTGGCCGGTGCCGGTATTGCCGCTGCCGGCCGCCCACGCCTTCCCATTCGCTTGATGGCCAGCCTGTTGGACCTGAAGCACGCTTACAAGCTCAGCGACGAGGAACTGGTGGAGCGCTGGGCCCAGAACGTGGTCTGGCAGCACTTCAGCGGCATGGCGTTCTATGAGCCGCGCCTGCCCTGCGATGCCACGCAGGTCGGGCGTTTTCGCGTGGCCATCGGTGAGGCCGGGGTCGAGGAACTGCTCAAGGCCACCATCGACACCGCGGTGTCCTCCAAGGCCATCGTGCCCGCCGAGTTCGAACGGCTGATCGTGGACACCACCGTGCAGGAGAAGGCCATTGCTCATCCGGTGGATTGGCGCCTGATGGAGAACGCGCGGGCACAAGCTGGTGGCGGCGGCCAAGCGCGCGGGCATCGCGCTCAAGCAGACCTTCGCCAAAGAAACCAAGACGCTGCGGCGCAAAGCCGGCGGCTACGCCCATGCCAGGCAGTTCAAGCGCCTGCGCAAGGTCCTCAAACGCCAGCGCACGCTCCTGGGCATCGTACTGCGCGAGGTGCAGCGCAAGATCGGGCAAGCCAGGCAGGCCACGGCGCCGGCGCTGGAGAATCTGCACACGCTGATGCAGCGCGCCGAGCGCATCCATGCTCAGCAACCCAATGGCAAGAACAAACTCTATGCCCTGCACGCGCCCGAAGTGGAGTGCATCGGCAAGGGCAAGGCGCGCAAGCCCTACGAGTTCGGGGTGAAGGTCAGCGTGGCCATCACGCACAAACAGGGCCTGATGGTCGGCGCGCGCAGCTTCACCTGCCCCCCCTATGACGGCCACACGTTGCACGAGCAACTGGAGCAGGCCCGGATCCTGAGCGAGGACACAGCAGGCGCACCTAAACAGGTGGTGGTGGACCTGGGCTTTCGCGGTGTGGATGCGGCCAATCCCGGCGTTGAGATCATCCACCGGGGCAAGTTCAAACGCCTGACAGATGAGCAGCACCGCTGGCTGAAGCGACGCCAGGCGGTGGAGCCGGCCATCGGACACTTGAAGCACGACAACGGCATGGATCGGTGCTGGTTGCAAGGAGCGAACGGCGATGCGCTGCACGCAGTGCTGTGTGCGGCGGGGGACAACATCCGCTGGTTGCTGCGGGCCATGGTGCGTCTGGGACTGAAGGGTCTTTTTGCGCCTATGTTTGCGAGACTCATCATGCTGCCCACAGTGCTCGCAATGTCATTGCGAGCGAGGAACACACGCCCACATCGGTTGGCTTGGTGTGTTTGGTGAATTTTGCAGGGGCGCCTAATCGGGTCTGTCAAGCCAACTGTGTAACCAGGTTTTTCATAGCGCATTCATCGGCACGCGTTCTTCGCCGAACATCACCTGGAAGCTTTGCAGAGCCGGTTTCCAGTGATGGATGGACCGCCAGTTCTTCGATGCCTCGCGCACGGCCAAAAACAACGATTTGAGCGCCGAATCGTCGTTGGGGAAAATACGCCGGTTGCGGGTGAGCTTGCGCATGACCATGTTCAACGATTCGATGGCATTGGTGGTGTAGATCACCTTGCGGATCTGCGGCACGAACTGCAAGAACGGGATGATGTTGTCCCAGTTGCCCCGCCACAAGCGGACCACCGCACGGTATTTGTCGCCCCACTGCGTGTCCAGCGCCTCCAGTTCCGCCGCCGCTTCTTCCGCCGTGGCCGACTGATAGATGCGCTTGAGCGCAGCCACAACCGCCTTGCTGTCGCCTGCGTTGACGTAGCGCAGGCTGGCCCGCACCAAATGCACAATGCACAGTTGCGTGAGCGTCTGCGGAAACACCGCTTGCACCGCTTCGGGCAGGCCCTTCAAGCCATCCATGCAGGCGATGTAGATGTCGCGCACGCCGCGATGACGCAGTTCGGTCAACACCGACAGCCAGTATTGGGCGCCCTCGTGTTCAGCCAACCACAGGCCAAGCACTTCCTTCTCCCCGCGCAGGTTGACCCCCAGCACCACGTGCGCGGCCTTGTTGATGACCTGCTTGTTGTGCTGCACCTTCACCACGATGCCGTCCAGCCACACGATCGGATAGATCGCCTCCAGCGGCCTCGATTGCCATGCCCGCGCCTCCTCCAGCACCGCGTCGGTCACCTGTGCGATCAACCCATGCGATATCTCCACCCCATACACGTCCACCAGCGCAGACTCGATGTCGCGCGTTGTCATGCCGCGCGCGTACAACGCCAGAATCTTCTCCTCCATCCCCGCCAGCCGCACCTGGCGCTTCTTCACCAACTGTGGCGCGAACGTGCCCGCGCGGTCGCGCGGGGTCTCGATCTGCAACTCGCCCAACGCGCTTTGCACCGTCTTGCGGCTCTTGCCATTGCGCACGTTGCCGCCTGAGCGCCCATGCGGCGCATGGCCCACATGGGCTTGCATCTCCGCCTCCAACGAGCGATTGATCATGTGCTGCAACATTTGCGAAAACAGCTTCTCCACGTCCTGTGGCGTCTTGCAGCCTGACGTCAGTTCGTCCAGCATCGTCTTATCCAGTTCCACTTGCCTGCTCCTCTCCGGTCCGGACCAGTCGCTTGTCAAAGGGCAGTTACACATTTCAATTTACAGACTCGACTAATTCTACTGTGTTATAAATAATCATACCTTTGTGCCACTATTGGAAGACCTTCAGGCCGCGTGGGAGAGCTGTGTTGAATAGGACACTGGAAGTGCGTTTTGAACAGTACGGGGAAGTAGTTGCTGCCGCCCTGTCCCATGCGGATCGCAAACAGCCCGCACACTGGTACCTGAAGGGGTTGCTACTGCCTGGAGGGCGCAAGAGCGTGGAGCCCATGGCCGCGCGGGTGCACCCGCAGAACGTGGGCTCAGCCCATCAATCGATGCACCATCTGGTGGCCGATGCCGACTGGAGCGATCAAGCGCTGCTGGCGGCGGTGGCGGCACAGGTGCTGCCGCCCCTGAGCAGGAAGAGCGCAGCGTGTCACTGGATCGTGGACGACACGGGATTTTCAAAGAAGGGTGTGCATTCGGTCGGTGTTGCACGCCAGTACTGCGGCCGCCTTGGCAAGACGGACAATTGCCAGGTTGCCGTGAGTTTGTCGATCGCCAACGAACACGGCAGCCTGCCAGTGGGCTATCGGCTGTATCTTCCCGAGCAGTGGGCTCAGGACACTGTGCGGCGCAAGAAGGCAGGCGTTCCGGATCAGGTCGTGTTTCAGACCAAGACAGCGCTGGCCATGGATCAGATCGACAGCCCGCTGGCGACAGGGATTGCGGCAGGCGTCGTGCTAGCCGATGCGGCCTACGGCACCGAGACCCACTGGCGAGACCAGCTCAGCGAACGCGGCCTGCTGTACATGGTCGGCGTCCGCAGCAACACGAAGGTCTGGTGGGGATCGCACCAACCTGCGCCCATGCCGCCAGCCAGCCCTAAGAACCTGTTCACGATCTCCTGAGCAGCAGTGCCAGGAACGCCAGGTGGATGAACTGCAAGCTGGTACCTGATTAGCACGATCTTTCAGCACAGTCGCAGCCAGTGAGAGCCGACCGGTCGATGCTAGGACCGTCGCTCCACCGAGACCAGATCATGGCCATGAATCGTGTGCAGTTCCAAGCCGGGCTGTCGTTGCCGGCGTTCCTCAAGCGCTATGGCAACGCGCAGCAGTGCGAGCAGGCGTTGGAGATCTCGCGCTGGCCACAGGGCTTTGTTTGTCCGCGTTGCGCCGCTACCGCGCACAGTCGATTCCAGCGTCACGGCACCACGTACTGGCAGTGCACGGCCTGCTATCGCCAGACCAGCCTGCGCTCGGGCACGGTGATGGACAACAGCAAGCTGCCGCTACGCACCTGGCTGCTTGGCATGTATCTGCTGGGCCAGAGCAAGACGAACCTGTCGGCGCTGGAGTTGATGCGACACCTGGGAGTGAGCTACCCGACAGCGTGGCCAATGAAGCACAAGCTGATGCAGGCCATGACCCAACGCGAGGCGAACCGCAAGTTGGGCGGGATCGTGCAACTGGACGATGCCTACCTGGGCGGAGAACGCAACGGTGGCAAGGCCGGGCGCGGCTCGGAGAACAAGCGCCCTTTCGTGATCGCCGTGGAGACCACTGAAGACGGTCGTCCATTGCGCGCGGTGATGGATCCGGTCCCAGGCTTCACCAAGGCGGCGCTGTCGGAATGGATCGGGCAACGCCTGCATCCTGGAGCAGATGTCTACAGTGATGGACTCGGTGCGTTTCGAGCACTGGAAGCCGAGCACGCGCACACGGTGATCGAAGGCAGCGGTCGAAGTCGCTGCGAGGCAGAGAACGCACGCTGGGTCAACGTGGTGTTGTCCAACCTAAAGCGTTCGCTGGACGGTGCCTATCACGCCTTCAAATTCGCCAAATACGCCCAGCGCTCCCTGGCAGAGACGATGTGGCGGTTCAACCGCCGTTTCGATCTGACCCGGCTGGTGCCCAGCTTGCTGGCCGCCGCAGCCGCCAGCAAGCCGTGGTCCGAGCGGGCCCTGCGTGATGTCACCATGTTCACCGCTGAAAGTGCGTGCTAATCAGGAGCTGGTATTGAGCCTTCGCTCGCAGTTCTTCCATAGTCTCCGGTTCTTCTCCAGCCAGGCAAAGCTGCGTTCGACACTCCAGCGCTTGGGCATGACCTTGAAGGTATGCAGCTCGCTGCGCTTGGCAATCTGTACGGTGACATGCTTGCCCAGAATGTCCTGTACGCCCTCGGCGAAGGGATCTCCGGTGTAGCCGCTGTCGCACAGCAGGCGTTTCACCCGACCTAAACCCGATCGGCAGCGTTTCAACGCCTCCAGCGCACCTTTCCGATCGGTGACTTCCGCCGTGGTCACCGCAACGGCATGTGGAAAGCCTTGCGTATCCACCGCGATGTGGCGCTTGATCCCCGATACCTTCTTGCCCGCGTCATAGCCTTTCTGGCCGGCTGTATCACTGTTCTTCACGCTCTGCGCGTCCACGATCAAGAACGTCCTGCAGACCTTGCGCCCCTGTTTCTCGCGGGCCGCGCCAACCTGATTTTTTAAGCGCCCGCTCCAGCAGGCTCATTCCTTCATCGTCCACTTCGCTCCACTTGGCAAAGTAGGAATGCACCGTGCGCCACTTCGGAAAGTCACTGGGCAACGCACGCCACGGGCACCCTGTCCGTAGCAGATACAGCACTGCGCACCACACCTCATACATATCCACTGTCACAGGCTTGGTGCGCTTGCGGGCTTGCTCCAGAATCGGGCGGATTTGCTCGAACCGCTCACGGCTCATGTCACTTGGATCGTTCTTCTTGCGCATTCGTGGAGTTTGCATGGTTTGAATAAGATCGTGAACAGGTTCTAAGGGCGGTCGGCCCCGCACACGACCGATGCGCGATAGCGCACATGCGCCGATCTCGGTACATGAAGTCGCGCAGCGCTTGCCCGCAAGGACGTATCGACAGGTCAGCTGGCGCCAGGGCAGCGACGCAACGCTCAGTTCGCGGTTCGCGGCGGTGCGGGTTCGTGCCGCACACAATCGCCAGGCACATGACGAGCAGTGGCTGCTGATCGAGTGGCCGCCGGGAGAGTCCGAGCCCCGCCACTACTGGTTCTCGACGCGACCAAAGCAAACGCCGGTCAAGACACTGGTTGCCACGGCACAAGGCCGATGGCGGATTGAACGCGATTATCAGGAGCTGAAGTCGGAGTTGGGCCTGCATCACTATGAAGGGCGCAACTGGCGTGGTTTTCACCATCACGCCAGTCTGTGCATCGCCGCATAAGGGTTCTTGATGCGCGAGCGCCTGCGCAGTAAAAAAACTCCGTCGCATTCAAGATGCCTGCAGTATCCAAAAGCGTCCGCCCGCGCGGGTCTGGCCCCAATGCAACGTCACCATCCCAACTCTGAGGTTTCCCCACATTTCTTCCTGCGAGATCAAGCACTTGTTGCATCAAGGCGTGGAAGAAGGTGCGCGCATGGGGCACGCTTCAAGGTGACTAAGCCAGAGAAGAGTGCCAACCATGCGCGCCAGCGAAGTATTGCAGAAGTGCCTGTCTAACTCACTCTCCGGGATGCATGCATTACGCCAACGCGCCTTGCTACGCGCGGTTGAAGCGCTGGTGCACGGAGGCCGGCTGACGCTGATCGACATCGCACGCGCGTGGCCCGGCGCGAGGCGGGTACGTGCGCCCCTCAAGGCATGCGACCGCCTGCTGTGCAATCGCGCGTTGCAGGTCGAGCGATCAGCCATCGAGCGGGACATGGCGCATTGGCTACTGCGCGGCGACCAGCCGGTGATCGTCATCGACTGGAGCGATTTGAAGCCGGACAAGTCGTGGTGTCTGCTGCGCGCAGCCGTGCCGGTCGGTGGACGCACGCTCACCTTGCTGGATATGGTGGTTTCCGGGAAACAGCAGGGATCGCCAGGCGCGGAGAAACGCTTTTTGCAGCAGCTCAGGGCACTGATTCCAGACGATGTGCGTCCGATCCTGGTCACGGATGCCGGATTCCGCACGCCATGGTTTCGCGCGGTGTCGGCGATGGGCTGGGATTGGGTCGGACGTCTGCGCGGACGTACGCAGGTCAAACCGCAAGACGTGCCCGATGATGCAGTGCAATGGATCGATAGCCGTCGCCTGCATGCGCTGGCGTCCAACCGTGCGCGCGAATTGCCGCCGATGCAGGCCAATCGCAGCGATCCGCTCGATTGCCGTCTGGTGCTCTATGCCAAGACACGCCAGGGACGTCAGCAACGCAACCGGCGCTCACCCGCCAAGGTCTCGCGTGCATCATCCAGTTTGAAAGCCGCAGCGCGTGAGCGCGAGCCGTGGTTGATCGTTGCCTCCCCACAGCTACACGCACCCAGCGCAAAGCAATTGGTCAACCTGTACGCACGACGGATGCAGATCGAGCTGGCATTTCGTGATCTGAAGTCGCACCGCTACGGTCAGGCGATGGAAGACAGCCTGACCCGTCGCGGCGAGCGGTTGCAGATCCTGTTGTTGCTCAACACGCTGGCCACCTTCGCCAGTTGGCTGGCAGGACTGGGATGCGAAGCCACCGGTATCGCCCAGTGGCTATCTCCACGCAGCAGCACACGCAAACTCTACTCGACGCTGCGCGTCGGCCGCGAGGCGCTGGTCAGGTGCTGGCCGATGGAACCAGTCTCACGCTGGCTAGAACGCTTGCGCGCGCTGCCCGACGCAGTGCGCGAGCAGATGACATTGGTGCTTTAAAAACGTGGGGATATCTAAGATCCCAACTCGATTGCCACGCTGGCCTTCGGACTGGCTAGGCTTATCGCCAGAAGCCTCCCACACTGCCCGTGTTGCGGGGTCTCACCGTACCAACGGATTCGGATTTAGTAACACAGTAGAACTAGGGAAGGTCTGAACAACCCATCAAACCTCTAAAATTCCAGCTTCTTGCATTTCAATGACTGGAAAAATGCTGAGTCGGGTGCGATTTTTGCAACGTTCTGGCGGTTTTGGCTGCCGCCAGGCAGCATTATCCCCTGGCCGGCAGCAAGTGCCGGCGCACCATCCACAGATTCGACAGCGCAAATAACGTCTGCACCTGTGCGGTGTTCTTGGCCAGGCCGCGATAGCGCACCTTGGTGTAGCCGAACTGCCGCTTGATCACCCGGAATGGGTGCTCCACCTTCGCGCGCACGCTTGCCTTGAAGTGTTCCCAACGTTCTGCCCAAGCACGCGCGCGCTTGTTGCCAATGGCTTGAATCGTGGAGCGCTTGGCGGCAATGAAAAATGCAGCCTCGCAGCTCTGCAACTCGTCGCGTTTTTCCGCACCGGTGTAGCCGCTGTCGCCGAACACGCTGTCTTCCTTGCCGTGCAGCAATGCGTGCGTCACCGTGATATCGGCCACGTTGGCTGCGGTGCACTGCACGTGGTGTACCAGCCCGGAAAATTCATCCACCCCAATGTGCGCCTTCATCCCGAAATACCACTGGTTGCCCTTCTTGGTCTGATGCATCTCAGGGTCGCGCGCACGATCGGCATTCTTGGTCGAACTGGGCGCAGCGATCAGCGTCGCATCGACGATCGTGCCCGACCGCAGGCTCTGCCCCTTGCGCGACAAATGGGCGTTGACCGCTTCCAGCATCCGAGCGGCAATGCCGTGGGTTTCCAGCAAACGGCGAAAGTTGAGAATCGTGGTCTCGTCTGGAACGTTATCCAAGCCGCCGAGCTGGGCAAAACGCCGCAGGGTCGGGATCTCGTGCAATGCCTCTTCCATCGCCGGATCGCTCAACGCATACCACTGCTGCAACAGATGAATCCGCAACATCGTCGCCAGCGCGTACGGCTGCCGACCCGGTCGTCCTGACACCGGATAGTGCGGCTCGATCAGGGCAAGCAGTCGCTTCCACGGCACGATGCGATCCATCTCCGCAAGGAAGATCTCGCGCCGGGTCTGCTTGCGCTTGCCCAGGCCCTCGGCGTCACCGAACGTCAGTTGCATGGATGCCTCCTCATTCCGAACAAATAGTGTCTCGCATTTGTGGTGCGTTGTTCAGAGGTTCCTTGGCGCATGAAGTCAATCCGAGCGAGGCAAGCGCAAAAGCAAACAGCAAATAAAAAATGGGCTCTCTGAAAATTTGAGTGGGTAGGATTTCGGCTGGTTTACCACTGACGCGGGGATTGGGATGACGGCCAAGGTGTTTGAAGCGGCGCTGGGGATCGGCGCGCCGTGGTCGGTAGGCGCGGTCGAGTTCGACGAAGCGACCAAGGTGTTGACGGTGCCGGTGGACTTCAAGCCGGGCACGAGGTTCAAGGTATCGGGCCAAAAGGGGCTGCATCCGGTTCATGACACCGTGGTCAAGACCTACCGGCACCTGAACTTTTTCCAGCACGAGTGCTACCTGAAGGTTCGCACGCCGCGTGTGAAGCTTGGGGACGGATCGGTTCGCCTGGTCGAGCCGGACTTCGCTGGGCGGTTGTCGGGCTTCACGCTGTTGTTCGAGGCGCTGGTGCTGATGTTGTCGCAGCAAATGCCGTTCGCGGCCGTTGCGCGCATCGTGGGCGAGTCGGCGTACCGGTGCATGCAGGTGTGCAACCGCTATGTCGAGATGGCCCTGGAGCAGGCCGACTTCAGCGACGTCACGTCGCTGGCCATCGACGAGACGTCGCGCGCTCGCGGCCACGACTATGTGACCTTGGCTGCCGACGCCCAGGCGCGACGCGTGATCTTCGTGACTGAGGGGCGGGACGCCAAAGCCGTGAAGGCGCTGGCTGCCGATCTGGCAGCTCATGGCTGCCCTCCCGAACAGATCACCTCGGTGAGCATCGACATGTCGCCCGCGTTCATCAAGGGCGTAAGCGAGCAGTTGCCCAACGCGCAGATCACCTTCGACAAGTTCCACGTTGTCGGACATGCGAACGCGGCCGTGGACAAAACCAGGCGCATCGAGCAGCGCACCGAGAAGTCCCTCAAGGGCATGCGCTGGACGCTGCTCAAGGATGTCTTCAGCCTCAAACCGACGGCCGGCGCAGCATTGCACGGGCTGATCACGGCACCCAAGCTCACACGGACGGCCCGCGCGTGGCTCTACAAGGAGCAGTTGCGCGAGGCGCTTGACCGAAAGCAGATCAACGTGATGCGCGAGAGGCTCAAGCACTGGTGCGTCTGCGTGATGCGATCCAAGGTCGAGGCGATGAAGGAAGTCGCAGCCCTCGTGCGCCGCCACATGGACGGCATCGTCGCCTGGGCGCAGACCCGTCAGACCAACGGCTTCCTTGAAGCCATCAATGGCCTGTTCCAGTCCGCCAAGCGCAGAGCTCGCGGCTTCAAACGCCTGTCCACCATCAAGACCGTCATCTTCCTGATTGCCGGCAAGCTGGACTTCCAAACGTTCAACCCGCATGCCCGGCAACCCACTTGAAATTCAAGAGAGCCTTGTTTGCGCATAGGCTCTGCGTTCATCTGGTGTCACTTCAAACCTCCTGTTGGCTAACTTGCTCCAAGCGCTGGCGTACGACTTCGAACAAGGTCACGCCGGTCGCAACCGATACGTTGAGGCTCTCGATCTCACCCGGCATCGGAATCTTGACCAGACCGTCGCAGTGCTCGCGCGTGAGACGGCGCAGGCCATCGGACTCGCCACCGAGCACCAATCCGACATTGCCGCGCAGATCCACGCTGTACAACGATGCCTCTGCTTCGCCGGCCAGGCCATACAGCCACACGCCCTGCTTCTGCAGATCGCGCAGGCAGCGCGCCAGATTGGTCACCGCCACCACCGGAATGCGGTCGGCCGCACCAGCGGAGGTCTTGCGCACGGTGGCATTCACCGAGGCCGACTTGTCCTTGGGAATCACCACCGCGGTGACGCCGGCGGCTGCCGCGCTACGCAGGCAGGCGCCGAGGTTGTGCGGGTCCTGTACGCCGTCGAGGATCAGCACCAGCGCGCGCCCTTCGGCTGCCTCGACCAGGCCTTCCAGCTCATTCTCTGCCCATAGCCGTGCCACGGCATAGCGGGCGGCCACGCCCTGATGACGCACCTGCCCGGCTACGCCATCCAGCGCCTGGGTGTTGACCCGGCGCACGTCGATGCCCTTGCGGCGCGCCTGCTCTTCGATCTCGGTGAGGCGCGGGTTCTTGCTGCCGGCCTCGATCAATACCTCGCGCACGTTATCGGCGTCGTTCTCGACGGACGAGGCGACAGCATTGACGCCGACGATCCACTGATTCTGCTTGCTCATTGCGCGGGCATACGAAGAGATAAAGGGGAATGGTAGGGCCTGCGGCCGGTGAGGTCACGGCCGGGGTGCGGGGGCGCGGGAGCCTGGGTGACGCCGATGAAGCGATGCCGTCCTGGCAGCGGTGCTGGACGCAAGGAGTTTGCGGGGCTAGCTGGCGCATGCACGCATCGAACGCATGCAGCTGGCGCAGATCAGCGTGCCATGGATGGCCGTCGGTGATGCACTTGCGCGTCTCACCGACGCGAGTGGACGCGAGTGACGGCAGCGAGCGAGATTACGCAGCTGATGCTCGCGTGCCCAAAATCTACGGCACAACGAAACCAGGACAAGCCTCACACCGGCCACTGCGCGGTGTCGTGATCCGGATGCTGCCGCGATACCACATTGGCCAGAAAGGCCTCCGCAGCCGCATCGTCTGCCGGTGGGCGCGTGGGTAGCTGGGCCAAGCTATCCACGAAGGGCAGCTTGCGATCCAACCCGTACTGGAGATGCGGCGGCAACTGCTCGGGCGTATCGACTGCACCTGCCGCGACCGCCACGCCGTCAGGCGCTTCATAGGTCAACGGCGTGCCGCACTCGGCGCAGAAACCACGTTGCACGACCGATGACGATGCAAAGCGCTTTGGCGCACCACGCGTCCAGCGAAACTCGGTGCCGCGCACGGACACCAGCGGTGCGTAATTAGGCGACGAACGCTCTCTGGCACATCCGGCAGTGACAGATCGACGCGTCTACCAACGCACCGCGCACATGAAAACGTACGGCCCCGCACTGGCAGCCACCGCTGTATTCGCTTGAACTGTCCATCGTCTGCTCCGCACATCCGTCTGTTACGGACGTCATTGCGGACAAGCAGCGTTCGCAACGGCCACACCTGCACTTAGAGCGGCTAACACAACGTCGCGAGCAGCTGTCAGGTGGGCGCGGACAGCGCGCTCAGAACCGCAGTGGACGCGTGGTACCTGCAGATTCCGAACACCGGCCGCTCCCGCCTGGCGGCTGCGCAGTCGTTGTGTTAGCCGCTCTTAGATCGGCCAACACAACGACTGCGCCCACCCAGGCAAGCGCAGTGAGCGCTCGGAGTCGGCCGGAACCGCTTGCACGCTGCGGTTCCGCAGCACCGTCCACACCCATCTGAGTACGACTCGCGAGGTTGCGGTGAACGCTCTTGCTTACTCCTGCACCGCATTGCTGGCCGCCATCTCGGCCGCCCGCAATGCCATCACCTCAGGACGATTTCTTCTTGCGCTTGGTCGACGTTTCGCGCAGCGGCAGCGGCGCTTCGGGCGCTGCACCCTCTTCGGCCAGGCGGAAGTCGATCTTGCGTTCTTCCATGCTGGCCTTGAGCACCAGCACGCGCACCGGGTCGCCCAGACGGAATTCGCGACCACGGCGTTCGCCACTGAGCGTCTTGCGGATCGGGTCGAACTGGTAATAGTCCTGCGGCAGCTGGGTGACATGCACCAGGCCATTGACCTTGGACTGCGTCAACTCCACGAACAGACCGAATCCGGTCACGCCGCTGATCACGCCGTCGAACTGGCCACCCACATGCTTTTCCATCCACGCGGCGCGATAGCGCTCGTCCACTTCGCGCTCGGCTTCGTCGGCACGCCGGCCGCGTTCGGAGCACTGCAGCGACAACGCCGCCATCTGACGCGGGGTGTAGATGAATTTTTCCGGGCTGGCACCGGTCAAGGCGTGCTTGAGCGCGCGATGCACCAGCAGATCCGGGTAACGCCGGATCGGCGAGGTGAAGTGCGCGTACGCCTCCAACGCCAGACCGAAGTGCCCGTTATTTTCCGGCGAATACACCGCCAGGCTCTGGCTGCGCAGCAGCACCGATTCCAGCAACGCCGCGTCCGGACGCGCACGCACCTTCTTCAGCAGCTTGGTGTAATCGCCGGGGCGCACCTTGCTCCATGCGGGAAGGCTCAGCTGGAATTCCTTGAGGAACTCCAGCAGGTCTTCGTACTTGCTCTCCGGCGGCCGCTCGTGCACACGGTACGGCGCCGGCACATGCATGCTCAGCAGGTAGCGGGCCGCCTCGACATTCGCGGCGATCATGCATTCTTCGATCAGCTTGTGCGCATCGTTGCGCACCAGCATGCCGGCCTGGGTGACCTCGCCGGTATTGTCGAGCACGAAGCGCACTTCGGAGGTTTCGAATTCGATCGCACCACGGTGCGTACGCGCCTTCGACAGCACCTGGTACAGCTGATGCAGACGCTGCACTTGCGGCAGCAACGGGCCGATGAAGGCCTTGGTGTCGGCATCGCCTTCGCCCACCGCCTTCCACACCTGGTTGTAGGTCAGGCGCGCATGCGAGTTCATCACCGCTTCGTAAAAACGCGAGCCGGTCACTTCGCCATCGCCTCCCACCTGCATGTCGCAGACGAAACACATGCGATCGACCTTGGGCATCAGCGAGCAGATGCCGTTGGACAGCGTCTCCGGCAGCATCGGCACCACGAATCCCGGGAAATACACCGAGGTGGCGCGCTTTTGCGCTTCGTCATCCAGCGGCGTGCCGGGACGCACATAGTTGGACACGTCGGCGATCGCCACCACCAGACGGAAGCCGTCGGCGTTGGGTTCGCAATACACCGCGTCGTCGAAATCCTTGGCGTCTTCGCCGTCGATGGTGACCAGCGGCATCTGCCGCAGATCCACGCGCCCACCGATCATCTGCGGCTCGACCACCAACGGCACAGCCGCCGCTTCGTCCAGCACTTCCTGCGGGAACTCGTGCGGAAGTTCGTGGCCGTGGATGGCCATTTCCACCACCAGCGACGGGGTCAGCTTGTCGCCAAGCACCGCGATGATCTTGCCGATCGCCGGGCGGCGCGCGTCCGGCGGCGCGATCAGTTCGCAAACCACCAACTGGCCTTCGCGCGCCTCGCCGATACCGTCCGGGGCGATTTGCACATTGCGCTGGATGCGCTTGTCATCGGGATCGACGTAAGCCACGCCGTGCTCATAGAAAAAGCGCCCCAGCATGCGCGACATGCCCCGCTCAAGCACGCGCGCAATCGCACCTTCGCGACGGCCGCGGCGGTCGATGCCGGTGACATTGGCCAACGCGCGGTCGCCGTGCATGACCTTGCGCATCTCGAACGGCGGCAGGAACAGGTCATCGCCACCGCCGTCGGGCTTGAGGAAACCGAAGCCCTCCGGATTGGCGATCACCACCCCGGCGATCAGGCTGGTCTGCTGCACCGGCGCATAGCCGCCGCGGCGGTTTTGCACCAGTTGCGCTTCGCGCACCATCGCGGCCAGGCGCTTGCCCAGTGCATCGATGCGATCGCTCAGATTGAGCTGCTCGGCAATTTCTTCAGCGGTCTGCGGGCCGTCGCAGGCTTCAAGCAGCTGCAGGATCGCTTCGCGACTGGCGATCGGCTCTGCATAACGCAGGGCCTCGCGGTCGGCGTGCGGATCCTTGAATTCGGCAGCAGCGGGCGGCGCGGCGGTCTGGAAGCGTTCCGGCGGCGGCGCAGGTGGGCCACTCTTGCGCGGATGCGGTGCGCGCGGGGCCGGCGGCGTTGGCAGGGCGGCCGGCGGTTGCGACGCAGCATTGGAAGCTTTGTCGGCAGCGCGCTTGTTGGCGGACTTGGTCGACGCGCCGGCGGCGGCACGGACCAGGAAGTCGGGCATCCAGCCTGGCAACTTCTGCTGCTCGGCGGTGCTGGACTCGCCTGCGTTGGTGGATTTACGGCGACTCGGCCGGTTGGAATCTGGGGTGTTTTTCTTTGTCATTGCTTACATGGTACCCCCTTGACGCAGTGAGATGGGCAGCAAGACCGGGTAGCCGCCGCCGATTGCCTCGCACAAACCGTTGACAAGCCTGACGGAAACCTGCAGAATCCGCCGCTCACCTGCCCAGGTGGCGGAATTGGTAGACGCACTAGCTTCAGGTGCTAGCGGGGGCAACTTCGTGGAGGTTCGAGTCCTCTTCTGGGCACCAGTTTAAAAAGACCTCCGAGCGATCGGGGGTCTTCTGGTTTTCTGGGTTCGAAAAATACGGTGTCACCGTGCCTGATTGCCGCGCGAGGCTCTCTTGATGCGCCGGGGCACGTTCGCTTTGCTTGCGTTGAATACGACCGTCCTGATCGCGCGCCTTGCCTCTTTCGACGATCGCCTCGCTTGAGGCCACCACCGCGCCCGACGCCATCTTCAGTCCCCGCGCAGCGATGCGGCCACTCCAGGTTTAACCCAAGCTCGATCATCCGTGGCGCGCGCGAGGTTGCACGCGCCGGTGGCAGCACCGTCGCGCTCACCCGCTACACCGGCCTTTCGATGCACGCGCCCGAGTGCTACCTGCTTTACGGCGCAGCGGTAATCCCGGCCTCGCGCAAGGCGTGCGCCCAGATGCGGTAGCCAGCTTCGCTGGGATGGGTGCCGTCCGGCATCAGCGCTTCGGGCAGCGTGCCGTCGGCTTGCACCAGTTTCGGGCCGATATCGACCAGGCGCACTGCGGGGTCTTTGGCGTAGCGCGCGACCAGCAGCCGGTTGGTCTCGGCAATTGGCGCGCGCCGCGCGTCGTCGGCATTGCGGCCACGCGGCATGATCACCATCAGGATCAGCTTGCTGTCGGGCAGGCGCCGGCGCACTTCGCCGACCACCGCCTGCACACCCAACGCGGCTTCGGCCGGGGTGCTGGCGCGCGATTGCGCGGTGCCAGTGAGGTTATTGGTGCCGATATGCAGCACCACCCAGCGCGGATCCAGGCCATCGAGTTCGCCCTGGCGAATGCGCCACAGCACGTTTTGCGTGCGGTCCCAGCCGAAGCCCAGATTCAGTACCGGCCGCTTGCCATACAGCCATTGCCACGATTCAGGCCCACTGACCCGGGTGGCCTGCGGCGGCCCGGACCAGAAGTGCGTGATCGAGTCGCCGATCATCACCACCTCCGGCTTCAAGCTGCGCGCTGCTGCCAGCGCTGCGTGGTGGCGCGCGTACCAGTCATAGGAATCCTGCTCCAGCCAGTCGACCGGTATCAGCGAGGTCGCTGCATCACGGCCAAGTTCGGCCAGCGGCTTGACCGGCGGCTCGCCCAGCAGCCGCGCCAGCGTAGGTTCGATCGCTTCGGCCAGCATGCGCTGCCCTTGCGTGTCCGGATGCAACGCACCGGCCGACGGACGGAACCGGGTGTCGTAGAACACCTCGGTGCGCAGCTTGCCGTCGCGCTGGAAGATCGAGCTCACATCCAGATAGGTCACGCGCGGGTTGTCCCCGTAACGCACGGCCAAGCCCTGGTTGATCTGCGCATCGCGCCGCGACTTTTCGCTGGGCGAATTCAACTCTGATTCGCAACGCTGTTGAGGACCTCCTCGGAGAAGACTTCGAGGGGCGTTTTGAATCCAAGTATCTTGCGCGGACGATTGTAGAGCCGCTGCTCGATCCATCGCAGGTGCGCATTGGTGATGGTGCTGAAATCGGTCTGTCGTGGCAAGTATTGGCGTGTCAACCCGTTGGCATTCTCGTTGCTGCCGCGCTGCCATGCGCAGTACGGATCTGCGAAATAGAAATCGCTCTGCAAGCAGGCGGCAATGAGCCGATGATCGGCGAACTCCTTGCCGTTGTCGGCGGTGAGCGTGTGAACTGTATGGCGCAGGCCGCCCAGTCGCTGGACAATGGCGTTGCGCACGTTCTCGGCGGTGCCGTCGGGGGAGTAAGCCAGCAGATGCAGACGACTGCGGCGTTCGGTCATGCTGACCACCACACCCTTTCCGTGCGAGGCCCTGATGGTATCCAGCTCCCAGTCGCCGATGCGGCTGCGCTGCTCAACCACACTGGGGCGCTGTGTCCAGCTGCGCCGATGCGTCAGCTGCCCGCGGCCATCGCGCATGCCACGCCGACGGCGCTTGCGGCGGCGTTTGCGTAGATGCATGAACAATTGACCACCGCGCTTCTGATCGGCGTAGATGTGCCGATAGATCCATTCGTGACTGGCCAAGCCGGTGCGACCGGCAATCTGTTCGGGACTGAAGTCCTCCCTCAGCAGGTCCTCGATCTGGCCGATACGCTCAGCGTCGATGCGTGGACGCCGGCTGGCCTGTGTGCGCCGATGCTCGCTGATGCGCTGCGCGTGATCGGGCCGGTACCGCGCAGCGTGCTGATTACGGCGCAGTTCGCGGCTGATCGTGCTGGGCGCACGCTCCAATGCATCGGCGATGGCGCGCATCGACATCCCGGTTTCATGTAGCGCATGTAGGCGGTATCGTTCCGACAGGTCCAGGCGGCTGGAGGACATAGGCAACTCCACTTGGCAATGAAGTCGCTCAGGTCAGGTCGCCTGGACCACTTCACAAGCGTTGGTGTTGCGAATCAGAGTTGAAGCCGCCCTGGAAATATCGCTGGGCAACACACTCAGCAACAGGATGTGCGTGCGCGGCAGCTTTTGTTCGATCGCTGCGACCACCGCATCGATGCCGAGCTGGGTCTGTTCGGCGGTTTGACCGAGATGACCGGTGTTGTTGGTGCCGATGAGCACGAGTGCGACCTTCGGGTGCAGCCCGTCGACTTCGCCATTGGCCAGCCGCCATAGTACGTTTTCGGTGCCATCGCCGCCGAAGCCCAGATTGAGTGCGCCGCGGCTGCCGTAAAAGGTCTGCCAGGTCGGTTGAAAGTCTTCGTCCGGCGCCTCGGCTTTTTCGTAGTTCTGGGTGATCGAATCGCCGATCAGCAGGAGCTTGGCATCCGGGTGCTGCTTCACCTGCTCCAGCACCTGCGCATGTCGCTGCGCCCACCAAGCTTCCTGCAGACGGTCGGTCGGCACGATCGACGGTGGCGGCGTTTGCGCGCTTGCCGCAGTGCACATCAGCAATAGCCCCAAACAGCAAAGCGTGCGCGCGAGGCCAGACAGGGAAACGCGAGACGTCGTAGCGTGCGAAGACCAGGACATGCGCGCACCAGACACGGAAGAAGCGCCGATTGTGGTCTGCGCGTGCTGCCCGCGACAAGCGCTGGCGCCGCGGTGCTCGGTGGCAATGGTTTCGCGGTGAGCACGCTAGCGCCATCGCATTGTGCGGGACGCTGGAGCGATGACGACTTGGAGCGGCTAACAAAACGTAGCGAGCCGCTGTCAGGCGGGCGCGGACGCAGCGCTCAGAACCGCAGTGGACGCGTGGTACATGCCGATTCCGAGCACCGGCCGCGCCCGCCTGGCGGTGAGCGCAGTCGTTTTGTCAGCCGCTCTTAGCGCAAGCCGTTGCCGCCACGCGTCATCACCACCCGCCGGATGACCAGAGTGCCTTCGTAGATTTCGGTGATCGTGGCATCGCGAAGAGCGCTCCAGCGTTGCCGCGCGCGGCGGCAACGCTGGAGCGCGGCGTGCATCAGCGCAAGCCAGTCTCGCCGCGCGCAATCACCAAGCGTTGGATTTCCGAGGTGCCTTCGTAAATTTCGGTGATTTTGGCATCGCGGAAGTAGCGCTCCAGCGGCATCTCTTTCGAATACCCCATGCCGCCATGAATTTGCACCGCTTGATGGGTGATCCACATCGCCGCTTCGGACGCAGTGAGCTTGGCCACCGCCGCTTCGGTGCCGAACGTCTGCCCCTGCCCCTTCAACCACGCCGCGCGCAGCGTCAACAGCAGCGCTGCATCCAGCTTGCACTTCATGTCGGCGATCTTGGCCTGCGTCATCTGGAAGGTGCCGATCGCCGCGCCGAACGCCTTGCGTTCCTTGACGTACGCCAACGTGGCTTCGTACGCCGCACGCGCGATACCGACCGCCTGCGAAGCAATACCGATGCGCCCGGCATCCAGCACGCTCATTGCGGTCCTGAAGCCCTCGCCTTCCACACCCAGCACTTCATCGGGCTGCGCAAGGTAATCGGCAAACTCGATTTCGCACGTGGCCGAGGCGCGAATGCCGAGCTTGGGCTCGGTCTTGCCGCGATGGAAACCGGCACGATCGGTGTCGACCATGAACGCAGTGATGCCGCGCGAGCCCTTGTCCGGCTCGGTCACCGCGAACAACACGATGTATTTGGCCACCGGGCCGGAGGTGATCCAGCTCTTCTTGCCGTTGATGACGAAGCTGCCATCGGCCTGCTTGACCGCGCGGCAGCGCATTGCCGAAGCATCCGAGCCGGACTGCGGCTCGGTCAGCGCGAACGCACCGATGTGCGTGCCCTCGGCGATCGCGCGCACGTACAGCTGCTTCTGCGCTTCGCTGCCGTTTTTCAGAATACCGGTGCAAAACAGCGAGCTGTTGACCGAGACGATGGTGGAGTGCGCGCCATCGGCCGCGGCGATTTCGATCATCGCCAGCGCATAGCTGATCGGGTCCATGCCGGCGCCGCCGTAGTCGACCGGCACCTCGATGCCCATCAGACCGTTTTCGCCCAGCAAGCGGATATTTTCCAGCGGAAATTCGCCGCTACGGTCGAATTGCTCGGCGCTGGGCGCGATCTTTTCCTGCGCGATGCGGCGCGCCACATCCTGGATCATCAATTGTTCTTCGGTAAAGCTGAAATCCACGTCGCACCACTCCAGGCCTGAGCTGAGCCCCATTGTAGCGCCAACCATTCGCATGCGTATGTAGTTGACCGCACCTGCCGCCGGACCGAAAATATCTCCATATCGCGATATAGAGATATTCATGGATCTGGAAGACTGGTCGGCCCGCTTGAAGGTATTCGCCGACGCCACCCGAGTCCGCCTGCTGGCCTTGCTGGAGCAGGAAGAACTCACCGTGGCCGAGCTGTCGGCCATTACCCGGCTGGCGCAGCCGCGCGTGTCCACGCATCTGGCCAAACTGAAGGAAGCCGGGCTGGTGCGCGACCGTCGCGCTGGCGTGTCGGCGTATTACCGCTTCGACGAAGTGTCGCTGGACCCGGCACAGCGTGCGCTATGGCTGGCACTGAGCACCGGCAGCGACGACCCCTTGCTGCGCCAGGACGCCGAGCGCGTGGCAGCGGTGCTGGCCAACCGCGCCGCCGACCAGAATTGGGCCGATTCGGTGGCCGGCGACATGGAGCGGCATTACTCGCCCGGACGCACCTGGGAGGCCTTGGCGCGCACCGCCCTGCCACTGCTGGAAACCGGCGACGTGCTCGACATCGCCTCCGGCGACGGCGTGCTGGCCGAACTGGTGGCGCCGCACGCCACCCGCTACATCTGCATCGACACCAGCGCGCGCGTGGTCGCTGCCGCCAGCGAGCGCCTGCGCAAATTGCGCAACGTGGAAGTGCGCGAAGGCGACATGCATGCGCTGCCGTTCCCCGATGCCAGCTTCGACCTGGTGGTGCTGATGCATGCGCTCACCTACGCGGCCAAGCCGGCGCAGGCAGTGGCCGAATCGGCGCGCGTGTTGCGCCCCGGCGGCCGGCTACTGCTGTGCAGCCTGGCCAAGCACGAACATCGCGCTGCAGTGCATGCGTACGGCCATGTCAATCTCGGATTCGCCGCCAAGGAATTGCGCAAGTTCGCCGAGAAAGCCGGGCTGGATGTCTCCAGTCTGGAGACGGTGACGCGCGAGAAACGCCCGCCACATTTCGAAGTGATCTCGCTCATCGCGATGAAGCCCGGCATGGGGAGTCGGGATTCGGGATTGGTGGAAAACAAAGACACCGCTGCGCGGAGAACCGGACCATGACGCACGCACGAATCCCAAATTCCGAATCCCCAATCCCGTTTGCATTGCCGTGGCTGCATCCCGAGCGCGCGGCCAAACTCACTGCCGCGCTCGCCGAGCGCATCCTCATCATCGATGGCGCGATGGGCACCATGATCCAGCGCCATGACCTGCAGGAGCCCGACTATCGTGGCACGCGCTTTGCCGACGGCTACGACAGCGCACATGTGCACGGCCGCGGATGCGACCACGCGCATGCACCGGAAAGCCACGACCTCAAGGGCAACAACGATCTGCTGTTGTTGAGCCGCCCAGAGATCATTGCCGGCATCCACCGTGCGTATCTTGATGCAGGCGCAGACCTGCTGGAAACCAATACCTTCAATGCCACGTCGGTGAGCCAGGCCGACTACCACCTGGAACACCTGGTGTACGAGTTGAACAAGGCCGGCGCGCAGGTGGCGCGCGCATGCTGCGATGCCGTGGAAGCGCTCACGCCGCACAAACCGCGCTTTGTGATCGGTGTGCTCGGCCCTACCAGCCGCACCGCCTCGATCAGCCCGGACGTCAACGACCCCGGCTACCGCAACACCAGTTTCGATGCGCTGCGCGAAACCTATCGCGAAGCCATCAAGGGATTGATCGATGGCGGCGCGGATACGCTGATGGTGGAAACCATCTTCGACACGCTTAACGCCAAAGCCGCGTTGTATGCGATCGAAGAAGTCTTCGAAGCGCGCGGTGGGCGTTTGCCGGTGATGATCTCCGGCACCATCACCGACGCATCCGGGCGCACCTTGTCCGGGCAGACCGCCGAAGCGTTTTACGCGTCCGTCGCGCACGGGCGACCGTTGTCGGTCGGCCTGAATTGTGCACTTGGCGCCAAGGATCTGCGCCCGCACGTGGAGACGCTTTCGCAGATCGCCGACGCCTATGTCAGCGCGCATCCGAATGCCGGCTTGCCGAACGCCTTCGGCGAATACGATGAGACGCCTGAGGAAATGGCAGAAACATTGCGCGAATTTGCCGAGTCCGGCTTGCTCAATCTGGTGGGTGGCTGCTGCGGCACCTCGCCAGACCATATTCGCGCGATTGCCGAAGCAGTTGCTGATCTGCCGCCACGGCAGCGACCTGGTGTGCAGGAGTTGGCGGCGTGATGCGCACGACGCACTTACATCGCAGGTCGCGTTCCTCGTATGCATCTGCCGGAAGCAACGCTGATCCACAGGTGTTGGGTGCGTTTCATCTACAGCGTTTCTTCCCGCCGCACGCGCAGCCGTCTTCCTGCCTGGGTTTTGCATGAGCACTCCCCGCTACACCCGTCTGTCCGGCCTTGAGCCGTTGGTCATTACGCCAGACCTGTTATTCGTCAACGTCGGCGAGCGCACCAACGTCACCGGCAGTGCGCAATTTCGCAAGCTGATCAAGGAAGAACGCTACGAGGAAGCGGTGGAGGTCGCACGTCAGCAGGTGGACAGCGGCGCGCAGATCCTCGACGTCAACATGGACGAGGGCCTGATCGATTCGGAAAAAGCCATGACGCGCTTTCTCAATCTGATCATGTCCGAACCGGATATCGCACGCATTCCGGTGATGGTGGATTCGTCCAAGTGGAGCGTGATCGAAGCCGGATTGAAATGCCTGCAAGGCAAGAGCGTGGTGAACTCCATCTCGCTCAAGGAAGGCGAAGCGGTGTTCGTCGAACACGCGCGCAAGGTGCTGCGCTACGGTGCCGCCGCGGTGGTCATGGCCTTCGACGAAGCGGGCCAGGCCGACACCTGCGCACGCAAGGTCGAGATTTGCACGCGCGCCTACAAGGTGCTCACCGAGCAAGTGGGTTTTCCGCCGGAAGACATCATCTTCGACCCGAACATCTTTGCCGTGGCCACCGGCATCGAGGAACACGACAACTATGCGGTGGACTTCATCGAAGCCACCCGTCTCGTCAAGAACACGCTGCCGCATTGCCATGTGTCCGGCGGCGTTTCCAACGTGTCGTTTTCGTTTCGTGGCAACGAAACAGTACGCCAGGCGATCCACTCGGTGTTCCTGTTCCATGCGATCAAGGCTGGCATGGACATGGGCATCGTCAACGCCGGCGGCATGCCGATCTATGACGAGCTGGATCCGGAATTGCGCGAACGCGTGGAAGACGTGATCCTCAACCGACGCAAGGACGGCACCGAGCGCCTGCTGGAAATCGCCGAGCGCTACAAGGGCACCAAAGGCGCGGCGAGAGTTGAAGACCTGGCCTGGCGCGACAAACCGGTCCGCGCGCGCTTGGCGCATGCGCTGGTGCACGGCATCGACGCATTTGTGGAAACCGATACCGAAGAAGCGCGCCAGCAATCCACACGCCCACTGGACGTGATCGAAGGTCCATTAATGGACGGCATGAACGTGGTCGGCGATCTGTTCGGCGCCGGCAAGATGTTCCTGCCGCAGGTGGTCAAATCCGCGCGCGTGATGAAAAAAGCGGTGGCGTACCTGCTGCCGTACATCGAAGCGGAAAAATTGCGTACCGGCGATAGCGGCAAGTCCAACGGCAAGATCATCATGGCCACCGTCAAGGGCGATGTGCACGACATCGGCAAGAACATCGTCGGCGTGGTGTTGGCGTGCAACAACTTCGATGTCGTGGATCTGGGCGTGATGGTGTCGGCGCAGCTGATCCTTGACCGTGCGCGCGAAGAGAATGCAGACCTGATCGGCTTGTCCGGCTTGATCACGCCCTCGCTGGAAGAGATGTCGCACGTCGCACGCGAGATGCAGCGACAAGGCTTCGACATTCCGTTGTTGATTGGCGGCGCCACCACCTCACGCGCGCACACGGCATTGAAGATCGACCCGCACTACAGCGCGCCCACGGTCTGGGTGAAGGATGCCTCGCGGGCGGTGGGCGTGGCGCAATCGCTGATTTCGCGCGACCTGCGCCAGGCCTTCGTTACCGCCAACGATGCGGATTACGCGGAAATCCGCGCACGCCACCGCAACCGCGGCGATGCCAAGCGCTTGGTGTCGCTGGAAAAAGCCCGTGCGCAGCGCTTCGATGGCGACTGGGACACCTACACGCCGCCTGCCCCGCGACAGCCGGGCATCCACGTGTTCGATGACTACCCGCTGCAGGAGCTCATCGACCTTATCGACTGGACGCCATTCTTCCAGGCCTGGGAGCTGGCCGGTAAATTCCCGGCAATCCTCAGCGACGAGATCGTCGGCATCCAGGCCAGCGAGCTGTATCGCGACGCACGCCGCATGCTCAAGCGCATCGTCGACGAAAAGTGGCTCACGGCCAAGGCCGTGTTCGGGCTATGGCCGGCGAACAGTGTCGGAGATGATGTCGTCGTCCTGACCGAACCGGCGGAATCGGGAGTCAGGAATCGGGAATCGCCAAGCGATGCCCCCGCGCTCGACCATTCCCGATTCTCCATTCCCCATTCCTTGCATTTTTTGCGCCAGCAAGTCGACAAACCCGTCGACCGCCCCGACTTCTGCCTGGCCGATTTCATCGCGCCGAAAAGCAGCGGCAAACGGGACTGGATCGGTGCATTCGCGGTCACTGCAGGCATCGGCATCGACCCGCATGTGGCCCGTTTCGAAGCCGCGCACGACGACTACAACTCCATCCTGCTCAAGGCGTTGGCCGACCGTCTGGCCGAAGCATTGGCCGAGCGCCTGCATCAACGCGTGCGTACCGAATTCTGGGCCTATGTCGACGACGAAACACTCGACAACGAAGCCCTGATCGCCGAGCGCTATCGCGGCATTCGCCCGGCTCCCGGCTACCCGGCCTGCCCGGAACACAGCGAAAAACGCACCTTGTTCGATCTGCTCGATGCAGAGCGCAACGCCGACATGTCGCTGACCGAAAGTTTCGCGATGCTGCCCACCGCCGCGGTCTCCGGCTATTACTTCAGCCATCCCAAAAGCCAGTACTTCGTGGTCGGGCGACTGGGCAAGGAACAGGTGGCCGATTACGCAAAGCGCAAGGGCATCACGCTGGCATTGGCCGAACGGCATCTAGCGTCCAACCTGGATTACGACCCGGAATAACTGCGGCTACGCTGCTACTGGGCTGCAATAACCTCGGCCCTCCATCGTGGCAGGACACGTTGCAAGTACGCCCCCGCAGCCTTTTGTGCGGCCGCCATGCCGCATGACGGCGCACAGCTCCAGGCCGGCGCAAACAAGTCGGTGATCGATGTGCAGAGCTCTCAGTAAAACAGCCTGCCAACTGTCTGGCGCGGTGTCCTTCCCGATTGCAGGACCATTGGCGGCATGGATGCCGCCATCGCGCCTGCAAGGACGTACTTGCGGCGTGTCCCGCAAGCGGTGAGGGCACCGTGCCCGAGACCGACCAGACGGTTGAGACGCTGACACCAGATCGCCGGGCAAACACCCGGCGATCCGGAAACAACGCTCCGCCACTTTTTACCCCATCACACAGCCGGCCGCAGCACGTTCAAGACTTCGTAACACGCGCCCATGGTGTGGTAATCGGTCTTGCCGGCCGGACTCTTCTCATCGCTGTACTTGCGGTTGTCCGCATCCAGAATGCGATACCACGCACCGTAATGATGGTCGATCATGTGCGCCCACGAATAGGCCCACAGCTTGTCGTACCACTGCCAGTAGCGATCATCGCCGCTGCGCTGGGCCAGCAATGCGGCTGCGGCCAACGACTCGGCCTGCACCCAGAAATACTTGTCGTCGTCGCAGACTTCGCCGTCGGGATCGAAACCGTAATACAGCCCAGCGCGCTGCGCATCCCATGAACGCTCCACCGCCACATCGAACAGATGCTGCGCAGTCGGCAGTAACCAGTCGGCCGGTGCATAGCGATCCAGCAGCATCAACAACTTGGCCCATTCGGTCTGATGGCCTGGCTGGAAGCCCCAAGGGCGGAACAGGTGCTTGGGATTGTCGCGGTTGTAGTCCCAATCGATGTTCCACTGCGGGTCGTAATGCTCCCACACCAGCCCATCGGCCTTGGCGGCCTGGCGCCGGGTCATGTTCTCGGCCAGCACCAGCGCGCGATCGAGATAACGCTGCTCGCCGCTGGCCTCGTACGCGGCGATCATCGCCTCGCACATATGCATGTTGGCGTTCTGGCCACGGTAGCCGGTGAAGTTGAATTGCGCGTCGGCTTCGTCGCGATACAGCCCGAACTCCGCTTCCCAGAAGTGCTTTTCCAGCAGCTGCCAGGTTTCGTCCATCCACGCGCGCGCCTCATCGACGCCGGCTTTCAGACCGCACGAATACGCCAGCAGCACGAAGGCCACGCCGTAGCAGTGATTCATGTCGTCTTCGACCACACCATCGCGCAGCGTCCATGCATAACCGCCGGTTTGCGGGTTGCGATGCACGTTGCGCAGATAGTCCAGCCCGTGACGCACCGCCTGCAAATACGCAGCATCGCCAAACTCGCGGTACGCCATCGCATAGTTGAAGACGAAGCGCGTACTGCTGACCAGATGCCGATGCCCGGCATCGTAGATCGAACCGTCATCGCGGAAATACTGGAAAAACCCGCCCGCCGGATCGATCGCGCGCGGATGGTAGAACGCCATGGTGTCGGCGATGTGCTGGCGCAAGACGTCAGCCGAACGGAAATCGGGTGCGGGTGTTGCAGGCAAACGGCTCATGATTGTTCCTGGATCAAAGTATGGACTTCATCGACGCTCGGCATTGCCGCGAACGCGCCCTTGCGCGTCACCGCCAGCGCACCGACCGCGGCAGCAAAGCGAATCACCTCGTTGATGGCCGCCGGATCGCCGCAAAGCTGCTCCAGCGACGACGCGCGCGCGGCCAGCTGATACAGCAGGCCACCGACGAATGCATCGCCAGCGGCGGTGCTATCGCGCACCTGCACGCGGAATGCCGGCACCTGGCCGGAATCGGTGCGTGTCTGCCAGTGCACCGGCCCGCCGCCATCGGTGACCAGCAACCAACTGGCGCTGCCTTGCCACAGCTTTTGCGTCACCGCACTGGCATCGCTATCGAGCGTCCCCGCCAGATAGTCGAGTTCTTCGCGCGAGAGCTTGACCACATCGGCCAACGCCAGCGCATCCCACAGCAACGGCGCCGGATCCACATCCTGCGGCCACAGCATCGGGCGCAGATTCAGATCCAGGCTGACAATGGCACCATCGGCGCGCGCACGGCGCATGCCATCGAGCGTGCATTGCGCAATCTCCGGCTCGGTCATGCTGTTGGAACACACATGCAATACCGCTGCCTGCATAAACCCGTCGGCAGCGAAGTGCTCGGGACGGAACAACAGGTCTGCTGCCGGCGGGCGGTAGAAACTGAAGCTGCGCTCGCCCGCTTCGTCCAGTGCGACGAAGGCCAATGCAGTCTTGGCCTGATCGGTGCGCACGATGCCATCAGTCACCACGCCGGACTGCTGCAAGCTCTGTAGTAGGAAATCACCGAACATGTCGCGCCCGAGCATGCCGACGAAATGCGCAGCGCCACCCAGGCGCGCCACCGCAACGGCGACATTGGCCGGCGCACCACCGGCGTATTGCGCGAAGGTGCGGGCCTCGGCCGGGCTGGCCTGCGGCAACGCCAGCATGTCGATCAACGCTTCGCCGAAACACACCACCTGATGCTTGGCCGCACTCATGCGCGTGCCTCCACCAGTGCACCGCGCAAACGCGAGCCCCAGATACCGTAGAACACGATGTACAGGTAGCACAGCAGCGGCAGCACGAACGACTCATGCAGGCCGATGCTGTCGGCAAGCAGCCCTTGCAGATACGGCACGATGGCGCCACCGACAATGGCCATGATCAACAGGCTCGACGCGCGACCGGTCAGCGGGCCAAGCCGTTCGATGCCCAGGGTGAAGATGGTCGGGAACATGATCGAATTGAACAGGCCGATCGCCGCCAGCGCGTACACCGCCAACATGCCGCCGCTGGCCATGGTCAGGCCCAGCAACACCGCGTTGATCGCAGCGAACACCGACAACAACACGCGTGGCGACAATGTGGCCAGCAGCGCCGAGCCGATGAAACGGCCGATCATCGCCAGGGTCCAGTAGGCCGACACATACTTGGTTGCCTCACGCTCGGTGAACCCACCGATCTGCGGCAGCGAGAAGTAATTGACCATCAGGCTGCCGATCGCCACTTCTGCGCCGACATAGAAAAAGATCGCCAGCACACCGAAGCGCACATGCGGATGACGCAAAGCATCGAGCAAGGAATGCTTGCTCTCGTCCTTGCGCGCGCTTGCATCGGTCAATGCCGGCAGACGGAACAGAAACACGAAGATCGCCAGCAGGAACAACACGATGCTCAGCCCGATATAAGGACCTTGCACGGCCTGCGCTTCCTGCACGCGATAGGCGAGCTGCCCAGCTTCCGGCAAGGCTTTCAGTTGATCGCCGCTCATCACCGTGTTGGACAGGATCAACCAGCCGCCCAACAGCGGTGCGATCGCAGTGCCGAGCGAATTCAGCGCCTGCGCCAGGGTCAAGCGGCTGGAAGCGCTGCGCTCCGGACCCAGCAAGGCAACGTAGGGATTGGCAGCGACCTGCAAGATGGTGATGCCGGTGGCCAGCACGAACAATGCGCCGAGAAATGCGCCATACACGCGCAATTCCGCCGCCGGCCAGAAGCCCAGCGCGCCCACCGCCGCCACCGCCAATCCGGCCACGATGCCCTGCTTGTAGCCAAACCGATTCACCAGCCAACCGGCAGGCAGCGACATCAGGAAGTACGCACCGAAGAAGGTGAATTGCACCAGCATCGCCTGCGCGAAGTTGAGCTCGAACACCGCCTTCAAGTGCGGAATCAGGATGTCGTTGAGGCAGGTGAGAAAACCCCACATGAAGAAGATCGTGGTCACCACCGACAACGCGACGCCGTTGTTGACGGCCGCCTTGTTGCCACTGGGCACGGAGGATTGCGTGGAAAGGGAAACCATAGGGATTGCCTGGTCAGCGGCCTGAGGCCTTGGTGGGGGAATGGGCGAATGGACTGCTAGGGGGAGGTGATGACATGCGAGCTACGGGCGCGCAGGCGCTGCTTGCGCGAATTTTCAGGGCGACTGCTGCGGTCAATTGCTGCGCGGCGAGCTCGGGGCTACCGATCCGCTGCAATACCAGTTGCGCGGCCTGTCTTCCGCGCGCACGCGGGTGTGCGGCCAGGGTTGTCAATGCAGGCGTGAACAACGCTGCTTCGGCGATGTCGTCGAAGCCGGTCACCGCAAAGTCGCGGCCTGGCAGGATGCCGTGCTTCGCCAACGCCGCCATCAAGCCCAGCGCAACGCTGTCGTTGTAGCAGACTGCCGCAGTCGCAGCTTGCGCATCGCTGCTGAGCAAGCGCACGCCACATAGTGCAGCTTCCTGGCGATTGGGTGCCGCCTCGAAGTACAGGGTGTCCAAGCCTGCTTCCTGCATCGCGCGCGCATAGCCTGCGCGACGCTGGCGACATGAACTGGATGCAGCATGCCCACCAAAAAACACGATGCGCCGATGCCCTTGCGCGATCAGATGGGTGCACGCCAGAAACGCGCCCTGCGCATTGTCCAACGCCAGCAGATCCCACTGCGCGCCTTCTACCTCACGGTTGAACAGCACCACATTACGTTGGCGGCCGAGTACCTGGCTGAGCGCCTGCGCCTGGCTGCCTTCGGCCGGCGACAGGATGATGCCCGCCGGCGTGTGCTCCATCAACGAGGTCAGCACCACCTGTTGACGCTGCGTCGATTCGCCGGTGCTGCCGAGCAGGGTCACATAACCGGCCGCGCCCAATGCCTCGTTGACACCGGCGGCGAATTCGGCAAAAAAGGGGTTGGACAAATCGTTGATGACCAGCGCGATGCTGGACGAGGTGCGCTGGCGCAAATTCGCCGCAGTACGGTTGTAGACATAATTCTGCCGATCCAGCTCGGCCTCCACGCACGCGCGCGTGCTTGCATGCACCAGCGGGCTACCGCGCAGCACCAGCGACACCGTCGCCCGCGACACACCAATGGCCCCTGCGATATCGCGCAAGGTCACCGCGCCGCGACGCGCGCGTCGCGCGTCACCACCCGCAGTGCACTCGGGTGTCGGCTTGGCGGGTGTCACGTGGCAAGCCTTGCGGTGAAAGAAAGGCGCATACATTGGCATCAAATTGGATCGATCCAATTAGGCCTTTTCCGGGCTGCCAATGCATGCGGCACTGCAACATGGACAATCCAGCGCCCGCACAGAAATCCGCGACGGCCTCGGCTCGACCATTGACTACAGTTGCCGCAACTTCTTCGCGCTCACTCGAACGCGATCGACAGCCCGATGCCGCCCTGCCAATCCGGGCTCTCCGAGGTCAGGCCACGCAATACCGACACGTCCAGCTGCATCGCATGCGGCAGCCGCCAGGCGCCGCCCGCACCGGCCACGCGCGAATGCTCACTGCCGGTGTCGAAACCCGCTTCCACGTAGCTGCTGAAACGATCACCGGAGAAAAACGTGTAATTGGGCGCGAAGGTCCAGGTGTTCCCACCATCGTCGCGCGCGTAATTGACGTACACCGCGATGGCGCGCTGCTGCGGTAGGTCCCAGGACGCGGTCACACCGAGTTCGCGCGCATAGCCGTCGCTGAAGGCCGGGCTGCCGGTCGGCACGCTATAGGTGCCCAGCGCAGCCCAATGAAAACTGTCCGAGCGCGACGGCAAGGCCACCTTTAATCCGACGCTGCTGTCGCCACCGCCACGCACCCGCGCGCCGCCGACATGCTGCCAGCGATAGCTGTCGCTCCCCAGCTGCAGCTCGACGTTCTGGAACAGCCCCAGGCGCAGCAGCGTATCGGCGGTGTATTCAGTGGTTCGCTGCCCATCACTGCGATCGGTACTCGCATCCGGCAGGCCCTGTTCCCAGGCGAAGGCGCCTGGCTGCACTACTTCCGTGGAGAACGGAATACCCGGGCGGTCGAATGCCGGTGCATCGTCTGCCTGTGCGATGGCGTGGCCGTTAGCCAGGCACAGAGCGAGCGCCATTGCGGTCGAGACCATTCGGCCTGTCATCTGCACATGCACGCCACCACGTGCCTGCGCGTTGACGGACGCCTCGGCATGGGAGTTCAAGGATTTCGACGACATGGACATACGCAGCACCATTGACAGGACGGAGCGAGCAAGAAAAGGGCAATGCCACGGCACGATAAGCCTGCCTGCATCGATCAGCAACAGCGCGCATGGTGCCGCACTGGCCGTGACCGGCTTGTATCGCGGCGCTTTGTCTAGTGTTTTCCGGGTTACCGGCTGTGGTGCGCGGTGATGGCATTCCAGGGGAAACCATGCTCAACAACACACCACACCTGCTACGCCCGGCAATTTGATGCGCGTGATGCGGAGCTGCTCTGTTGCGCCTATTCCGACTTTCGGTAACACGCACACAAAAAATGGGCACCCGCAGGCGCCCATGCACACCACACCTCAGGCGTCCCGGACTTACCAGACCAAGTCGTCTGGAACCCGATATTTGGGGTCCGCGTACGGGTCCTCGCCTGCCGGTGCGTTCGGGTCCACTTTCAAGGCGACCGATGGGGCGAACACCGCCTCAGCTTCGGCGAGCACCTCGGCAGTCACCAGCAAATAGCGACCGTTGAGTTGCAGCACGCCGAGCTCGCCAGCGTTGAGCGCCCTGAGCTGATCGGCGTTGACGTAAATGCGCTTGATCTTGCCGCCATACGGAAAGTGCCGGGCGATATCCGCAGCGGCATCATTCAAACCTTTGTCCTTCAGCAGCTCTTCGAGCTTGGCCTTGGCTTCGCGACGCAGGCGTGCTTCTTCCTGCTTCACTCGCTCGGCTTCGATGCGCTCGTCTTTCTCGCGCTGCGCACGGATCGCATAGGCCTTGGCCAGATCGATATCTTCGCGCGTGCGTGCCGGCCTGGGGCCACGACGGTCTGCAGCCGGATGCTGCGGACGCGACGCTACGCCGGGCTTGCCGTCATGCCGACGCTCGGGCCTGCCATTGGGTTTGCGCTCGCCATTGCGGTCGGTCGCTGCAGCGGCATGCGGCCGCTGCGGTCCCCTGCCCTGGCCCGGCCGATTGCCGCCGGGTCCTGGCTTGCCACCGTCGCCATGCGCACGCGCTGCAGGCCGTGCGTCGGGTTTGCGTTCGGGCTGGGGGGCGGACTTGAAGCCCAACTCAAGCAACTGGTCACGTAAGGTATCGCTCATGGCGGTGGCAATCTGCAATCAGTAGTGCGGAGGCGGCGGTTCATCCGCTGCATCGGCAAACAACGTGGAGCGCACCTTGCCCAGATCATCGAGCAGGTGGCGGATCAGTTCGGCATTGCGGGCGCCCGTCAAACGGGCGTCCGCAAGTGCTTCACTCAGTTCGTTAAGCGCCTGCTCCTGAAAGGAGAGGCGCGTTTCCAGTTCAACCAACCGCGCTTCCAGTGCCTGGTCGCGCGGCGAGAGTTGCTCATGCATGCAACGAACGGCCTCGTCCGATGGCGTAGTACGCCAGACCCGCGGCTTCGATTTCCTGCGGGTCGTACAGGTTGCGACCGTCAAACACGACGTCGTCCTTCAGTGCCTGCTTGATCTTGCCGAAGTCAGGGCTGCGGAACTGCTTCCACTCGGTGACCACGACCAGTGCATCCGCGCCTTGCAGTGCGGAAAAAGCATCGTCGCAGAAGGTCAGATCGTCGCGCTCGCCGAAGATGCGCTTGGCTTCATGGGTGGCTTCCGGGTCGTAGGCGCGCACGGTGGCACCGGCTTCCCACAACTGCTCCATCAGGCGACGGCTGGACGCGGCACGCATGTCGTCGGTGTTGGGCTTGAACGCGAGACCCCAAACGGCAAACGTCTTGCCAGCGACGCTGCCAGTGCCTTCGGTGCCGTAATGACGCTGCACCAGTTCGAACAGATGGCCCTTCTGCGCGTTGTTGACGCTTTCCACTGCGTTGAGCAGGGTCGGCTGCATGCCGTACTGCTCGGCCGTCTTGGCCAGTGCCTGCACGTCCTTCGGGAAGCACGAGCCGCCGTAACCGGCGCCGGGATAGATGAAGTGCCAGCCTATCCGCGGATCCGAGCCGATGCCGTTACGCACGTGCTCGACGTCCGCACCAACACGCTCGGCAATATTGGCGATCTCGTTCATGAAACTGATCTTGGTCGCCAGCATCGCGTTGGCCGCGTACTTGGTCAGCTCGGCCGAGCGCACGTCCATTTCCACGATGCGATCGCGGTTGCGATTGAACGGTGCGTACAGACGACGCATCCGCGCAATGGCCGCCGGCTTCTTGGCCCCGATCACGATGCGATCGGGACGCATGCAGTCGGCTACCGCATCGCCTTCTTTGAGGAACTCGGGGTTGGAAACCACGTCGAACTCATGGTCCACGCCACGTGCATCCAGCTCTTCCTGGATCGCCACGCGCACCTTGTCGGCGGTGCCGACCGGCACGGTGGATTTGTTCACCACGACCGCGGGCCCATCGATATGGCGGCCCACCGTACGCGCAACCGCCAGCACGTACTGCAGGTCGGCGCTGCCGTCTTCATCCGGCGGCGTGCCCACGGCGATAAAGGTGATTTCGCCATGCGCGATCGCCTCGGCAGCATCGGTGGTGAAGCGCAACCGGCCAGAGGCGTGATTGGCTTTCACCATCGGCTCCAGGCCGGGTTCATAGATGGGAATCACCCCACGATTGAGCCCATCAACTTTCGCCCGATCGATGTCTACACAGATAACGTGATGACCGACTTCGGCCAGACAGGTTCCGGTGACAAGACCAACATAACCGGTACCAAAGATCGCAACTCGCATGGGTGGGGGTACTCTCAGGGGGGGATCAGGGAAGGATACCCATCAGTTCAACATCGAACGTCAACGTTGCGTCAGGTCCGATCCCCTGCGTGCCGTTCGGGCCATAGGCCAAGTTGGATGGAATCCAGAAACGATATTTCGAACCGACCGGCATCAACGCAACGCCCTCGGTCCAACCGGGAATGACTTGATCCAGACCGAACTCCGCCGGCTGGCCGCGCTGGTAGGAACTGTCGAAGACCTGCCCGTTGAGCAGCTTGCCCTCGTAGTTCACACGGACCTTGTTTGTCCGCATCGGGCGCTCGCCGCTGCCCTGGCGCAACACCATGTATTGCAGGCCGGACGCCGTGGTGATCACGCCCTTCTCGGTCTTGTTCTTGGCAAGGAAGGCATTGCCTTCTTCGCGATTCTTGGCACCGGCAGCGCCCTGCTTGGCAGAGGCGAACGCCTGCATGGTGGCCATCGCTTCCTGCTGGGTCAGACGCGTGGTGCCCTTGGAGAACACGGTGCGCACCGCGTCCATCAGGATCGACAGATCGATCTCGTCCTTGATGCCGGCCAGCGACGGACCAACAGCGCGATCGCCGAGCATCAGGCCAACATTTTCCTTGGACGGTGCAGCCGGCGCGGCACCCGGCGCCACGCCCGGCACCTGCTGGCCGTTGCGGGCAGCGAGCGCGGTACGCAGTGCGGTGTCGGTGGCCTGGGTCTGCTCATCCGACAACAGCGGCTTGCCGCCCTTGAATGCATTTTCGATGGCGCGTTGCATCGCGTTCACGTCGATGTCCTGAGCAATCGGCTCGAACGAACGTGCGACGTCCATACCGATGGCGTAGCTGACGTTGTCGCGCGTGCTCTTCTCAGACGATGCATTCAAAGCTGGCTTCTCCTTGGTGGCCGCTGCGGCCGGTTGATGCGACATGGCCGGCATCGATGCCGACATTGCCACCATCAGTAACGACGCCGCCGCGCCGCGCTTTCCCATCTTCATTCGATGCACTTCCCAAAAGTGATAAAGACGCGCCACCGATGGCGCCGAATGCGCATTGTCGCATGCGCGCGCGGCGATGCGAGCGCTGCACTCAGCGCGACGGCGCCTTGAGCTCGCGTTCGATTGCGGCCAGGACGCTCGGATCGTCCGGCTTGATCTTGCTGGGGAACTGCGCAACCACGCGACCATCGCGACCAATCAGGTACTTGTGAAAATTCCAGCCCGGCGCCACGCCGGTGGCTTGGGTCAAGCGCTGATACAGCGGCGTTGCCTCTGCACCCAGCACATGCACCTTCTCAAACATCGGGAACTTGACGCCATAGGTCAACGTGCAGAATTCCTGGATCTGTTTCTCAGATCCGGGTTCCTGGCCATGGAAATCGTTCGACGGGAAGCCCAGCACGGTGAAGCCGCGGCTGGCAAAGCGCTGATTGAGCGCTTCCAGGCCTTCGTATTGGGGGGTGTAGCCACACTTGCTGGCGGTATTGACCACCATGACGACCTTGCCCCCGTAGGTAAGGTTCAGGTTGATTGGTGTCTTGCCGGCCAGCGGGCGGTAGTCCACATCCAGCACCGGAGTGCCGGCGGCAAACGCGGATTTCGCAAAAAATCCAATAAATACAATAACTAATAGACGATTTAGCAACATGAGCAAGGCCCTTCGATAATTGAGGCGGCGCACCGGTGAGGGGGTGCCATCAGTTGGGGATGACAAGCAGTTGACTGTCTGCGTGTCGGTGTTGTAGTTTAATACAACACCAGTTATCCAACGCAAGGGGAAAGCATGAACAGCACACGCGTCACGCGACCAGTTCCGCTGTTGCTGTTCGGCAGCACCCTGTTCGCCATTGGTTGCCTGGGAGCCGCTTCCAGTCAGGTGACGGAGTCCGGCGCCGATTATGGCGTGTCGGAGGCGGTTACGGAAAACGCGACAACTCCCCCCGAAGCGCGTTCCCGGCCTGGCCGGCATGTGCGCGCTTCGCTGTCGATGCCTTATTTCTCCTTCGCGCAAGCGCTGCGCCCACGGAGCTGATCATGAATGACATTCAGTGGAGCGATGGCGCTCCCATCTACCGCCAACTCAAGGAACGGGTAATTGCCATGATGCTTGATGGAATCCTCAAACCCGGCGATGCCCTGCCCTCGGTGCGCCAAGTGGCGGCCGACTACCAACTCAACCCCATCACCGTCTCGCGCGCCTATCAGGAATTGGCCGACGAGAACTTGGTGGAGAAACGCCGCGGCCTGGGCATGTTCATGACCCAGGAGGCCGCACAGAAACTGCGTGGCAGCGAACGCGAGCGTTTCTTGACTGAAGAATGGCCCGCCGTGCTGGAAAGGATCCAGCGCCTGGGACTGTCCATCGACGATCTGTTGCCACAGGGAAAAACACCATGACCGCCGTCTCCTCCGACCATGTGGTAAACGCACGTGGCCTGCGCAAGGCCTACAAGCATCGGCTCGCGCTGGACAACACCAGCTTCACCATCGACGCCGGCCGCATCGTCGGTCTGATCGGCCCCAACGGCGCCGGCAAGACCACTGCGCTCAAAGCGGTGCTGGGCCTGACCGATTTCGATGGCGAGTTGCGGGTGTTGGGGATGGATCCGCGCACCCAGCGCAACGCGCTGATGAACGAGGTCTGCTTCATCGCCGACGTGGCGGTGCTACCGCGCTGGCTGCGGGTGGGCGAGGCGATCGATTTCGTTGCCGGCGTGCATCCGCGCTTCGATCGCGCCAAGTGCGAACGCTTCCTCGCGAATACCCAGCTCAACCGCAAATCGCGGGTGCGCGAATTGTCCAAGGGCATGATCGTGCAGTTGCATCTGGCGCTGGTCATGGCGATCGACGCACGCATCCTGGTGCTGGACGAACCGACGCTGGGCCTGGACATCCTCTACCGCAAGCAGTTCTACCAGCGCCTGCTGGAGGATTACTTCGATGAGCAGACAACCATCATCGTCACCACGCACCAGGTCGAAGAGATCGAACACATCCTCACCGATGTGATGTTCATCCGCGACGGCCGCATCGTGCTCACCGCCGATATGGGAAGCGTTTCCGAGCGCTATACCGACGTGTTGGTCGGTGCCGACCATCTGGATGCAGCGCGCGCCCTGAAGCCGATCGACGAGCGCGGCCTGCCGTTCGGCAAGACGGTGATGTTGTTCGATGGCGCGCCGAAAGCGCAGCTCGCCCGTTTCGGCGAAACCCGCAATCCCGGCCTGGCCGACCTGTTCGTTGCGGTCATGAAGGAGACCTACGCATGAATGCAGTGACCAACCAAGCATCACCCGCACGCACCTTCGCCTGGCTGCTCAAACGCGAGTACTGGGAGCACCGTGGCGGCTTCGTGTGGGCACAAGTCATCACCGGCGGCATTGCCGTATTCTTCGCGCTGCTGGGCGCGGTGATCGGTGCGATCAGTGCACGCCGCAACATGGTCGGCGACAGCATCACCATGGACGATCTGGCCGAATACACGCGTAGGCTGGGCCAGGTTGGCGACGGTCTGTTGCTGGGCGGCATCGGCATCGCCTCGGTGGTCCTGGCGTTTGTGGTGTTTTTCTACGCGCTCGGCAGCCTGTACGACGACCGTCGCGACCGCAGCGTGCTGTTCTGGAAATCGTTGCCGGTGTCGGACGTGCAGACGGTGTTGTCCAAGGCCGCCTGGGCGTTGCTGCTGGCGCCACTGATCTCCATCATGATCGGTGCAGCGGTGGGCATGGCGCTATGGTTGATCGCCATCGTCGGCGCATCGATTGCAGGCGTGCCCAGCCCCTGGGCAATGGCGACCCATTCGCACCCGTTCTCGCTGCTGTGGCTGTTGCTGAAGACCGTGCCGATGAGCCTGTTATGGGCGCTGCCGACCGTGGGCTGGCTGATGTTCTGCTCGGCCTGGGCCACCAGCAAACCGTTCCTGTGGGCAGTGCTGTTTCCGCTGCTGGCCTGCGTGATGCTGAGCATTCTCTCGGCAATGCCGGGCGTGTCGCTGCCGATCGGCTGGATCTGGTACATCGTCGGCTACCGCGGCCTGCTCAGCGCCCTGCCCGGCACCTGGTCGCCGCTTGCCGTCAGCAGCACTCTGGACAGCAGCACGCTGCAGAACCCCAGCGACCTGGTGCAATGGGCGCTGCAGCACACCAACAGCACGCTCGTTTATGGCAGCCCGGATATCTGGATCGGCGCAGCCATCGGTATCGCCTTGATCGCGGCTTCCATCTACCTGCGCCGTCGTCGCGCCGAAGCCTGAGGGACACCTGTGCGCCTGATCCTGAGCTTGGCCATTGTGTGCGCACTGCCCTCTGCCGCAGCCGCAGCCGCAGCCGCAGCCGCAGCGGAGCAGTGCAAATTCTCCGAACCACGCAGCCTGAGGTTACAGCTGACCGGCGTGAAATCGGTGCTGTTCGAGGTCGCCTCCAACGACCTGCATCTGGACGCGTTAGCGAGCAGCAGCGGAAAACTGAGCGGGCGCGCCTGTGCTGCGAGGGCTGAGTTGCTCAAGAGCCTGACCGTGACCCAGAAGCGCGTCGGCGACAAGCTGGTGGTGACCTTGCACGATGACCGCCGGTTTTCCTTCGGCAAGAGCTATTCCTACCTGGATCTGCACGGCAGCGTGCCCAACACGATACTGGTGCAATTCGACGTGGGTTCCGGCGATGCGCAGATCAACGGGGCCGCCGCAGTGAGCGCCGACGTGGGTTCCGGCGACATGACGATTCGTCACACCAAGGGCCGCGTGACCGCCAAGGTCGGCTCCGGCGATGTCGAGCTGGAAGATCTGCACGCACTGCGCGTGCTGGCAGTGGGCTCGGGCGATCTCAAGGCGCGTCAAGTGCACGGCGCAGCACAGGTGGCGAAAGTGGAATCCGGCGAGGTCAAGCTGCACGGCGTCGCAGGCAACATCAAGCTCGGCACGATCGGATCGGGCGATGTCGATATCCGCGATGTGCAAGGCAATGTCAACGTAGAGTCGGTCGCTTCCGGCACGTTGAATGTCCGCAAGGTGCGCGGCGATCTGAGCGTGGCGCGCAAAGGCAGCGGCGATATCGATGCAAGCGATATCTACGGCAGCACGCGTGTGCCGGCAGACAAATGACGGATTCTTTCAGGATGCGGGAGAATTGCTGATGAAATTGCTTGTTTCAGCGACACTTAGCGGCAACGCCGATCAGATCGGCAACAAGATCGAGGCTGAGGCAGACACTTTCAAGAACAAGGCCATGCAGGTCTGCGATCAGCTGGCCACGCTGCGCACTGCACAGAATGCAGCGGCGCAACTGGTGCCGGCATTTGCGCCGTATTCGCGCCTGACGCAAAACGACATCGACGATTGCCGTCGGTAAAGCAGCGGGCACAACGACTGCGCTCACCGCCAGGCGGGCGCGGCCGGTGGCTGGAAACCTCGTGTACTAACCATACACGCCGATTCTGAGCGCGCCGTCCACGCCCAGCTGACGACTGCCCGTTACGGCGCGGTAGCGACTCCAAACACGGCGGTTCGGTGGCTGCGAATGGCTTGGTCTGCGCAGCCGCTGGTCGATCGTCTGCACTTGGTCGTGGATCGCCGGGTAAGCGCAGCGACACGCGGCTGCATGCACGGCGATGACGCGCAGGTCGACCACATGGGCCACGCTCTGCGACATTTTGGCGCGTACTCCGCTGCTATTTGGCAGATCCACAAACCGGAGCGGGATTACACTAGTGCGCTCCCCCCAGTCCATCGATCCCATGAATAAGTTCGTGATGCTCTGCATGGCGCTTGTGCTATGCGCGCTCGCCGCCTGTGGCGACCAATCGTCCCGCCGCGCCGAACGCGGCAAGCCGCGCGTTGCAATCACCACCCAATCGGTGATGATCCGCCGTTCGCCGGCTGCAAACGCTGAAATCACGCCGGACGGCACGCTCAAGATCGACGACATCGCGCTGCCTCAGAAAGAGCGGACACGCGCCAAGTTGCAGCTGCTGTTCGGCTACCTGCAGATGTTGCGTCAGCAGGCGGTCAACGATGCTGGCCCAGATCCGGATTACAAGTCGATCAAGCTGACCGCCACGCCGGAAATCCAGCGGCTCAGTGGCGAATTGCTGGATGAAATTCCGTCGCTGCAGCCCTATCGCGAGAGTTTCAGTAATGTGCAGGCCGAACGGCACTGAGCCGGGACGTTGCGCGCAAACCGCAGGGTCGCAAAAAACAGGCCGGCGCGGGCTTGAGCGCGATGGGGCTTTATCGATCAAGCCAGTCGCGCACAAGCGCGCTCCTACACACGCAGCAGTGATCAGCCACCGCTACCGCCGCCGGCATGGATACCGCCACGCGTCAACGCGGCCGGGTCGAGCAATCGTCGCAGGTCCGCTTCGCTGAGCCCGCTGTCTTCCTTGGCCACATCGAGTACCGGCCGCTGCTCCTTGTAGGCACGCTTGGCAATCGCTGCGGCTTTTTCGTAACCGATGATCGGATTCAGCGCGGTCACCAGAATGGGATTGCGGTCCAGCGCCTCGCGGACGCGCGCCTGGCGCACCTGCAGCCCGGCAATCGCGGTAGCGGCCAACAGGCGCGAGACATTGCCCAACAGCGTGATCGAATCCAGCAGGTTGTAAGCGATCAGCGGCAGCGTCACATTCAACTGGAAATTACCGGTCTGCCCGGCCACGGTGATCGCGGTGTGGTGGCCGATGACCTGCGCGCAGGCCATCACCGTGGCTTCGGGAATCACTGGATTGACCTTACCCGGCATGATCGAGCTGCCAGGCTGCAACGCCGGCAATTCGATTTCGCCCAGACCCGCCAACGGACCGGCATTCATCCAGCGCAAATCGTTTGCGATCTTGATCAACGCCACCGCCAGCGCATTGAGCTGGCCAGACAACTCCACCGCATCGTCCTGCGCGGCGAGTCCTTCGAACTTGTTTTCCGCGCTCTCGAACCTGGCCCCGCTCAGGCTGGACAGGGCCTTGGCCACCTTGCCACCGAAACGTGGGTCGGCATTGATGCCGGTCCCGATCGCCGTGCCGCCCAGCGGCAACCGCCGCAGGCGTTTCAGCGCATCGTCGATACGCCCCTGCGCCGAACGCAGTTGCGCCGACCAGGCGCCGAACTCCTGGCCGAACGTCAGCGGCATCGCATCCATCAAATGCGTGCGGCCTGTCTTGACGATCTTGTCCAGCGATTTCGCACGCTTGTCGATGGTCTTGCGCAGATGCTTGAGCGCCGGTTGCAGATGTTCCTGCACAGCGAGCAGTGCCGACACGCGAATGGCGGTCGGCACCACGTCGTTGGAACTCTGACCGAGATTGACGTGATCGTTGGGATGCACCGCGTCCTTGCCGGCACGCGTGGCCAATGTGGCGATGACCTCATTAGCATTCATGTTGGAGGAGGTGCCCGAACCAGTCTGGTAGACATCGATGGGAAACTGCGCATCGAAGCTGCCCTCGGCCACTTGCAACGCAGCGGCCTGCACTGTCTTGCAGATCGATTTCGGCAGCAATCCAAGTTCGGCATTGACGCCGGCCGCCGCCGCCTTGATCATGCCCAGCGCGCGAATGAAGCCGCGTGGCATCGGCTGCCCGGACACCGGGAAATTCTGCACTGCACGCTGGGTCTGCGCGCCCCACAACGCATCGGCGGGCACCTGCAATTCGCCCATGCAGTCGTGTTCGGTCCTGAAACGTTCGCTCATCTGCACTCTCCGCACACGTTGATTGTGGTGATGGATGGCTGGCAGCGGGCGTACCCACGCTGGCGAGGCTGCTTAGACTCAATTTCCAAGTGCAACACCCTCTCAGCAGTTAGGGTATGCACATGTCAAAAAGCTATCAACACCTCAGTGCGGAAGAGCGCGCAATGCTCCAGATCGAGAGGGGGCGCGGTCAAAGTGTGCGCGCGATTTCCAGGATTTTAGGCAGGAGCCCGTCGACATTGAGTCGGGAATTGGCCAAGCAGGACAGTACCACCTATTGCGCGCGCAGTGCGGGCAAGCGCTACCGCGCACGGCGTCAGCTTAGCGTCCGGCAGCGGCGACTGACGCCAGGAACGCCGTTATTCCAGCTGGTGCGAGATCATCTGGTGCTATGGCGCTGGTCGCCCCAGCAGATTGCTGCCAAGCTCTCGCATATGTATCCGGATGATCCTGCCCAGCGCGTCAGCCACGAAACCATTTACGCTAGCATCTACGCGCATCCGCGTGGGGGCTTGAAGAAGGAACTGGTCCAGGCCCTGCGTCAGCACAAGCCCAAACGCGGATGACGGCGTACAACGGCGGCCACACGCAGCTGGGTGCCGGAGGAGTTGCGGATTGTGCATCGCCCCGAAGAAGTGCAGACGCGCTTGGTCCCAGGTCATTGGGAAGGCGACTTGATCAAGGGCGCATTCAATCGTTCTTGCGTGGGCACGTTGGTGGAACGCAAGACGCGCTTTGTCGTGCTGTGCCGCATGGATGGCTGCACGGCCGCAGATGCGCTGGAAGGGTTTACCCGGCAAATAAAGAAACTGCCGGCCTCAATGCGGACAAGTCTGACCTACGATCGCGGTACCGAGCTCACGTGCTACGCCGAGCTGATGCAAGGATTGAACATCGACGTGTGGTTCGCTCATCCACATGCGCCGTGGCAGCGGGGAAGTAACGAGAACACCAACGGCTTGCTGCGCCAATTCCTGCCCAAGGGCGCCGACCTGTCCACTGTCAGCCAAGAGTATCTCAATCACATCGCACTGCTGATGAATACCCGCCCTCGTCAGACGCTCGGATGGAAGACACCAAGCGAGGCAATGGAGGAAGAAATCGCAGCACTCAAATCACGTGTTGCACTTGAATCTTGAGACTGCCCTGTCTACGATACTCGCTTGCCGCGTTGCGACGATGCCGTCGCACGCTGTCGGCTAAGCTGCCAGCCGATCACTACGAGATACCAAGCCACCATGGGCGACGAGCCTTAAGGAAGGTCTGAACAACCCATCAAACCTCTAAAATTCCAGCTTCTTGCATTTCAATGACTGGAAAAATGCTGAGTCGGGTGCGATTTTTGCAACGTTCTGGCGGTTTTGGCTGCCGCCAGGCAGCATTATCCCCTGGCCGGCAGCAAGTGCCGGCGCACCATCCACAGATTCGACAGCGCAAATAACGTCTGCACCTGTGCGGTGTTCTTGGCCAGGCCGCGATAGCGCACCTTGGTGTAGCCGAACTGCCGCTTGATCACCCGGAATGGGTGCTCCACCTTCGCGCGCACGCTTGCCTTGAAGTGTTCCCAACGTTCTGCCCAAGCACGCGCGCGCTTGTTGCCAATGGCTTGAATCGTGGAGCGCTTGGCGGCAATGAAAAATGCAGCCTCGCAGCTCTGCAACTCGTCACGTTTTTCCGCACCGGTGTAGCCGCTGTCGCCGAACACGCTGTCTTCCTTGCCGTGCAGCAATGCGTGCGTCACCGTGACATCGGCCACGTTGGCTGCGGTGCACTGCACGTGGTGTACCAGCCCGGAAAATTCATCCACCCCAATGTGCGCCTTCATCCCGAAATACCACTGGTTGCCCTTCTTGGTCTGATGCATCTCAGGGTCGCGCGCACGATCGGCATTCTTGGTCGAACTGGGCGCAGCGATCAGCGTCGCATCGACGATCGTGCCCGACCGCAGGCTCTGCCCCTTGCGCGACAAATGGGCGTTGACCGCTTCCAGCATCCGAGCGGCAATGCCGTGGGTTTCCAGCAAACGGCGAAAGTTGAGAATCGTGGTCTCGTCTGGAACGTTATCCAAGCCGCCGAGCTGGGCAAAACGCCGCAGGGTCGGGATCTCGTGCAATGCCTCTTCCATCGCCGGATCGCTCAACGCATACCACTGCTGCAACAGATGAATCCGCAACATCGTCGCCAGCGCGTACGGCTGCCGACCCGGTCGTCCTGACACCGGATAGTGCGGCTCGATCAGGGCAAGCAGTCGCTTCCACGGCACGATGCGCTCCATCTCCGCAAGGAAGATCTCGCGCCGGGTCTGCTTGCGCTTGCCCAGGCCCTCGGCGTCACCGAACGTCAGTTGCATGGATGCCTCCTCATTCCGAACAAATAGTGTCTCGCATTTGTGGTGCGTTGTTCAGAGGTTCCTTAACTGTAGAAACGCAAACTCCACATCTGTTGCCGGGAGACTCCGCACCGCCACCGCACATGCGCTAGCACGCAGATGTACCGCTCTTGCAGCGCATGGGGGCGGACCTGTTAGGTAACGTCTTGCTCCTGTTGGTCGCGCTGTTGCTGGTGCTGTTGAACGGATTCTTTGTTGCCGCCGAGTTCACGCTAGGGCCTGTTAACACATCCGAAGCCCATCAACGATCAGAACGAAGCTGAGGAAGCCAAGGAACATGACATCCAGCTTCTCGAAGCGCGTGAAAATCCGTCGGTAGCCCTTCAAGCGACGGAACAGCCTCTCCACTTCGTTGCGCCGCTTGTACATTTCCTTGTCGTACTCCCAAGGATCGACCCGATTGGACTTGGGTGGAACCACCGGCACGAAGCCAAGATCGAGCGCCAACTGGCGGGTTTCATTGCCTTCGTAAGCGCGATCCATCAGCAGATGAACCGGCCGCTCCACTGGCCCCAGGTGTTCAAGCAACGCGCGGCCTGCGGGTGCGTCATGTGCGTTGCCAGGCGTCAATCCGAACGTGATGGCTGTTCGAGCATCTGCGGCAACCATATGAATTTTGGTGTTCCATCCGCCGCGCGATTTCCCGATGGATTGTGGGCCGTTTTTTTTAATGCGCCAGTGCCATCCGGATGCACCTTGATGCTGGTGGAGTCCAGCGAGACCGCTTCGATTTTGATGCGCACGATCTGGCAGGTCTGCAATTGGGCGAACATCCGGTCCAGCACACCGGACTTGGCCCAACGGTTAATGCGCGTGTACACCGTATGCCAGTTGCCAAAGCGCTCGGGCAGACCGCGCCATTTGCAGCCATGCTCTGCGACGTAAAGAAGGGCGTTGACTACCTGCAGGTTGGTCATGCTGACATTGCCGCGTTGCAAAGGTAGGCAATGCTCGATGAGTGCAAATTGTGCTGGCGTGATCTCCATGCCCAATAGTTTACTCATAAGTCAGAAATATAGGCGACACTTGGATGCCTGAAGAACGAGCGCACCAATTCTGGTCGAGCTGCAATGTCGGACAACTGATCATGCACCCGATCGGCCAGCTTCTCGCCACTGCGCAGCGGGCGGCGCGCCACGCCTGTGCGCTTGGTGTAGCTCTACACCAATCTCGTCGGGATTCAAGTCCGGCGCGTCACCCGGCAGGAAATGCAGCGTCAGCCTGCCCTTCAGGCTGTCCACGTCATCGCGTACGCCACGGGTCTTGTGGGCAGGCAAACCATCGAGCACCAGATGGATTGGACGGCGACGGCCCTTCATCATTCGCTTGAGCAGAGCCACGAACAATTCACCGTTCATGCCGCCGCTGTACACGGCGAACCAGAACCCGCCCTTGCTGTTCACCGCCGAGGCCGCACTGATGCTCTGGCGCTGCCCCGGCACCGCGACAACCGGCGTGACGCCCTTGACGGCCCACGTCCGTCCTTGCACCGCATCGGCACGGAAGCCAGACGCGTCCCAGAAGTCAATCTCGGCCTTTTCCCGCTTGGCGTGCGTCACGATCGCCGGGTACGTCTGCTTTTCCCACTGTGCTACCGCCAGTGGATCGCGCTGATAGGCGTGTTGCAGCGGCTTCTGTGGGCTCAGCCCCAGTCGTGCCAGCAACGTCCCGACGCTGGCCAGACTCAACCGTGCGGCAAACTTCTTCTCGATCAGTTCACGCACGACCTGCCGCGTCCACAAACCGAAGTCGAAGCCATGCTGGCGAGGGTTCTTGCCATTGACCCAGCCCAACACCTGGCGCTCCTGCGCCGGCGTCAACGTCCGCGGGCGACCGCTGCCCTTACGCGTCATCAATGCGCCAGCGCCGCCCTCCTGTGCTCGCGCCAGCACTTTGTACGCCCAGCCGCGATGCAACCCGAACGACGAGGCCACTTCGGCCAGCGATTCGCCTTCGCCCATCCGTTGCAACGCCATCAGGCGCATTTCTTCCAGCGCCGCCCGCGATACCAAGCGTCCGTCTCTCTTCTTCATGGATGGTTGTACAGCAGACACTGGTATTTGTTTCCTAATTTACTGACTTATTAGTAATCGCTCGAGACATTAATGTTAACAGGCCCTAGTCAAGCTGCGGCACACGCAGGCGGTGGGTCTGGCGCAAACCAATGGGTGGCGCGGGCGATTGCTGCTCGGCGTGCATGCGCATCTGGATGCGTATCTGTCGGCCTGCCAGCTCGGTATCACCCTGGCCTCGCTCGGACTGGGCTGGGTCGGCGAGCCGGCCTTCGCACATCTGTTGCAACCGTTGTTCGATACGCTGGGCCTGTCGCCGGAAGCGGCACAATTCACTGCGCTGGCGATCGCCTTCAGCCTGATTTCCTTCCTGCACATCGTGCTGGGCGAATTGGCACCCAAGACCATGGCGATCCGCCGCCCGGAACGCATGTCGTTGTGGACCGCCGCGCCGCTGTATGTCTTTTACTGGCTGATGTACCCGGCCATCTGGGTGCTCAACACCAGCGCCAACCGGTTCCTGCGCCTGCTCGGCTGGGGCGAGGTGGAACGTCACTCGCACCGTTATTCGCGCGAAGAGCTGATGCTGATCGTGGGCCGCCAGGACCCGAACGCGGTTGCGCCCGACCAAGGGCTGGCCTTGATGAGCCACGCGCTGGAATTACCGGATCTGGTCGCCGGCGATCTGATGCGTCCGCGCGAGCATATGCGCAGCCTGCGCGAAGGCATGAATCTGGAAGCGGTCCTGGCCGAATTCAGTGCGTCGCGCTACAGCCGCTACCCCTAGTTCGATGCAGATGGCGAGCAAGTGCTGGGCATTCTGCACACCAAGGATCTGCTGGTCGCGATGGCGCGCGGCCGGGACCTGGAGGATCTGCGCCCGCTGCTGCGTCGCCCCCACCGTGCTGACCCTGGAAACGCCGACTCCCAGCGCGCTGGAACAATGTATATCATCTCCGGCTGCAGGCGCGGCACCCGGAACTGCAGGCTGTTGGGCACCCCGAAGCCCTCATGGTCGTCGCTCAGGTTGCGCACCTGCAACTGGCGACCACCGCGCTCGCTGATCTGCACCTGCGCATCGGCGTAGTCGACATCGCGATTGGCGAACTTGCGGGTGCGGTCCGGCAATGCGGTGAACGACAACAGCGTATCGTCAGCGTAGTAACGGCGCGGGTAGTCACCGATCGGCCAGGCGACGAAATCGGCGCGCGTGCGCGCGGCGACGCCAACCGCCGGAACGAAGCGCAGCGCAGCACCGCGACTGAACGCGCCGCCGTCGCGGCCAGCCACCATGCCGAAGGCGACGCGCTGCAGAAACGGATCCAGCAGCCAGCGGCGGTGCCCCAGTCCACCGGCGCTGACATTGTTGGCGTCGGTCAGCCACTCGATCACGATCTGTTCGGCGCTGGAGAAACGCAGCAGCGGCGAGCTGACCCCGCCATAGATCAGGCTGCGGCGTGCGCCCTTGGCCGCGGTGTCGGAGTAGCAGCGCCAGTCCGGCGTTGGCGTATGGCTGAGGCGGCCGTTGGCGGCAATGACCAAGGCCGCCTGGGTGGCTTCGGGCTCGGCCGCCGGGTCGTCGTCGACCGCGTCGAGACCGTGCAGCCGACGAATGTCGTTGATCAGCGCCAGTACGCGTTGTCGCTGCGCAGGTTGCAGCTCGCCGGCACGGCAACCGGCGATCGCGGGCGGGGTGCGATATAGCGCCCCGCCTGCGCAGCGAAGTCGGCATCCCGCGCAGCGGCGGGCAGCGCGGCGGGCAAGATCGCGATGGCAAGGCGAGCGAAGATCGGACGCATGGCAGGCCGGAACAGCGCAGGGAGCTCTACCTTAAAGTGCAGGTCGCACTCTGTCGGGGCCCGCCCCCGAACAGATAGCCCACCATTCAGGCCACCCTGGCGTGGGCTTGGCGACCCACTTCGCCGCCCACCGGGCCTGCCCGCAGCGCTGGCGGCGTAGAATGCTGACCCCACCGTCACCGCTGCCTCTCTTGCCCATGTCGGATTCCGCCCTGCTCGCCCTGTCCCCGCTCGACGGCCGCTACGCCTCCAAAGTGGATGCGCTGCGCCCGATCTTCTCCGAATACGGCCTGATCAAGGCGCGGGTCAAGGTCGAAATCGAATGGCTGCTGGCACTGGCCGCCGAGCCGGGCATCGCCGAGCTGGCGCCGTTCTCGGCCGCTGCCACGCAGCGCCTGCGCGCCCTGGCCGACGGCTTCAACGTTGCCCATGCAGCGCGGGTCAAGGAGATCGAGCGCACCACCAACCATGACGTCAAGGCGGTGGAATACTTCATCAAGGAGCAGCTCAAGGACGACGCCGAGCTGGGTCCGGCGCTGGAATTCGTGCACTTTGCCTGCACCAGCGAAGACATCAATAACCTCAGCTACGGCCTGATGCTGGAGCAGGCGCGCCGCGAGGTGTTGTTGCCCAGCCTGGACGGCATTACCGCCGCGTTGCGCACCCTTGCCCACGCCCAGGCCGCCCAGCCGATGCTTTCGCGTACCCACGGCCAGAGCGCCTCGCCCACCACGCTGGGCAAGGAGATCGCCAATGTGGTAGCGCGCCTTGAACGTCAGCGCAAGCAGATCGCGGCGGTGGAGCTGACCGGCAAGATCAATGGCGCGGTGGGTAATTACAACGCGCATCTGGTCGCCTACCCGGACCTGGACTGGGCTGCATTCGCGCAGCGTTTCGTGGAAAGCCTGGGCCTGGTGTTCAACCCCTACACCACACAGATCGAGCCGCACGACAATGTGGCCGAAATCGGCGATGCCAGCCGTCGCGTCAATACCATCCTGATCGACCTGGCACGCGACATCTGGGGCTATATCTCGCTGGGCTATTTCAAGCAGAAGCTGAAGGAAGGCGAAGTCGGTTCCTCGACCATGCCGCACAAGGTCAACCCCATCGACTTCGAAAATGCCGAAGGCAATTTCGGCATCGCCAACGCGCTGTTCGAACACTTTTCCGCCAAGTTGCCGATCAGCCGCTGGCAGCGCGACCTCACCGATTCCACCGTGCTGCGCGCGCTCGGCACCGCCTTCGGCCACACCCAGGTCGCGCTGGATTCGCTGGCCAAGGGCCTGGGCAAACTGACCGTCAACCCCGAGCGTCTGGATGCCGATCTGGATGCGGCCTGGGAAGTGCTGGCCGAAGCCGTGCAGACGGTGATGCGTCGCCATGGTCTGCCCAATCCGTACGAACAACTCAAGGCGCTGACCCGCGGCCAGGGCATCACCGCCGTCTCGATGCAGGCCTTCGTGGAAAGCCTGCCATTGCCGGAAGACGACAAGCAGCGCCTGCGCGCGCTCACTCCGGGTGCCTACACCGGCCTGGCCGAGCAGCTGGCGCGCGCGATCTGATCTGATCTGAGCTGACCGAACCGCACGCGCGGTGGGAGCTTGCGAAGCGGGTCACGTGGTCGGCGAAGCATCATCGGCATCACCGCATGCCGATGACGCACGATCAGGCCAGTGATGACGAGGCCACGACGCCTCGCGTCGGACGGGTCGCAGCTCGTTAGCAGCCCGGATGGCCGGCGAGCTCCTGCGCATGGATGACCGAACCGGACTGCTATCGTGCCGGCCTCACTTTTGAGGAGATCGGCGATGCGCGTCACTCACACAGCACCGTCCCTGTTGACGCTGACAAGCGTCCTTGCACTGAGTGGATGCGGCGGCGACGGCCACGCCGCGCAGGCGCTGTCGGCGGTCTCGTCCACGCTGAGCGATCCCGCCAGCGGCGCAGACTGGGCCGGCAAGGATATCCGGCTGACCCGCAACGACAGCGAGTGGATCCTGCACCGCGAATGCGGCACGGTCACCATTACCGCCTCGCGTGGCGCAATGAATCTGGACACCGCGCGCAGTATTCGGGGGAAGGAAGCAACTTCACCGTACTCAACAAGCAACTTGGCCAGCTCAGCGTGAGCGGTCACGACAACACGCTCAATCTGACCACTGTCGATCGCGTGGACATCCAGGGCAACAAGAATCTTGTGCTGGCGCGCGAAGTGAAACAGATGCGGTTTTCCGGTAACGACAACACCGTCAACCCATCCAGCAACCCTACACTGGACGACCGCGACAGCGGTAACAAAGTGATGTGATCTGTGCGGCTGTGATGCGCGCAGATGCAGGCATGCGCGCTCCAGATCAGCCCTATGCGCGTCGCTGCAAGACTGCGCCGCGTGCAACGCCATCAGCCGCTGCTTCTGAAAACGATGAGGATTGAGCGCGGCTCACAAAACGACTGTGTCCCCGCCAGGCTGGCGCGGCCGGCGCTCGGAATCGGCAACGAACCGCTCGTCCATTGCGGTTCCTGCGTGCCGTCCGCAGCCACCTGACCCACTGCCCGCGACGTCTTTTAGCAGCGCTTAGCCCGTCGGTCAGGGCCGTCGCGCCGCCACCAGCGTGACCTCCCGCGGCTTGGCTGCGCCGCGCACGATCACCAAGCGCAGGGTCTCCCCGACCTTGCGGTTGAAGGCCTGCTTGAGCACATCGGCCTTGCTTCCCGCCACCGCGATGCCTTGCGCGGACACGATCGCATCGCCCACCTGCAGCCCGGCTGTGGCTGTGGCTGCGGCCGGCTTTACCGCATCGATCGTGACCGAGGTCAGCGTGGGATTGAGCGAAAACCCCTCGCTTTCCACCGCAAAACTCAGCCCCCCCTTGTCATCGGCGGCCTGCGCGGCGTTGTGCATTCGCAGCGTCGCAGTCAACAACAGCAGTATCAGCGTCCGACGATTCATGCAAGCAATTTCCAAAGCGAGGCAGCAGCACACCCAGGCTGCAATGCCGCAGTGTTTCAGTGCAGGCGCTACCGCATCATGTGCCATCGGCAGACCCTGACCCGTGCTGCGGCGGCGGTGGAGGCGCGTGCACTGCGCACGGCACAGGTGCACATCCGGCTCAGGCAGTCGACAATAGGCCATCTAAGCGCCGATGCCGCGCACCGCACTGTCTTCTACATCGTGTAAGGACCCCAAAATGGCCGTACGTAAAGCGACCCCACTTGCCATCGAAGTACAGGCCCGTCCGGGACAGCCGCTGGGCATGCCGGTCGAGCGTTTCCTGCGCAATTACTGGCACAAGCACCCGCTGTTGATCCGCAACGCGTTCGCGGATTTCGCCTCGCCGCTGCAGCCGGAAGACTTGGCCGGGCTGGCCTGCGAAGATGGCGTGCTGGCGCGCCTGATCAGCCACGACCGCGCCACCGACAGCTGGGACGTGCGCAGCGGCCCGTTCCAGGAAACCGATTTCCCCGGCCTGCCCGACCATGACTGGACCTTGCTGGTGCAGGACGTGGACAAATGGGACGCCGATGTGCGCGCCCTGCTGGAGCAGTTCCGCTTCCTGCCGCGCTGGCGCATCGACGACATCATGATCAGCTTCGCCGCCACCGGCGGTTCGGTCGGTGCGCATGTCGACCATTACGACGTGTTCCTGCTGCAGGGCCAGGGCCACCGCCGCTGGCAGATCGACGCGCGCACCGCGCAGGGCAGCAAGGCCACCCCGCTGGCGTTCCGCGAGGATGTGGAGCTCAAGCTGCTGCGCACGTTCAAACCCACCCACCACTGGGTGCTGGGTCCGGGCGACATGCTGTATCTGCCGCCGCTGATCCCGCACCACGGTGTGGCCGAAGACGCCTGCCTGACGTTTTCCATCGGCACCCGCGCGCCATCGTCGGCCGAGCTGATCGGCGATTACCTGGATACGTTGATCGCCGATGCCGACGAGGCCGTGCGCTATCACGACGAAGACCTCAAGGTGCCGGCCGACCCGTACGAGATCGACGTCACCGCCATGAACCGCGTGGTCGCAGCGCTCAATGCGTTACGCATGAACGACCCCGATCGCCTGGGCGACTGGTTCGGCCGTTTCATGACCACCTACCGCGCCTGCGGCGACGTGGTGCCGGCGCCAGCACCCATCCCGCGCGAAGCGGTCGAGCAGGCGCTGGAAGAAGGCGTGCTGCTGCATCGCCACCCGTGGTCGCGGCTGGCCTGGCGGCGCGCCAAGCGCGGCGCCACGCTGTTCTGCAGCGGCCTGGAGTTTGCGCTGTCGGCCAAGGACGCGTCCCGCCTGGCCGCGGCCGAAAAGATCGACGGCACGCTGTACGCGCAGTTGTCGCCGCGTGGCCGTGACGTCGTGCTGGAACTGCTGGCACAGGGCCATTACCAGCGCGCCCACGAAGACGCCGATGGGGATATCGCAGACGAGAACCACGCGCATGCCCTGAGCGTGTCTTCCGACCACGACGATGCAGACGCCGAGGACGACGCGCCGGAAGTAGACGACACCATCGATGCGGATGCTGATGTCGCGCAAGTCGCTGATGACGGCGGCGACCCGGCAGAGACGCTGGATGCCGGGCAGGACGCTGTTGCCGACATCGAAGACGACGCCGCAGCCGGGCAGGACGACGCCAGCGATAGTGCCGCCGCCGCTTCCGATGACAGCGACGACGGCTCCAAATCCGCATGACCCCGCACGCCAGCCCGCAGATCATCACGCTGAACCCGGCTTCCGATGCCGGGGCGCTGCGGGCGGTGCGGCTTGCCTGCGTCACCGACACCGCTGGCGCCACCAGCGGTGCCGAATGGGATGCATTGGACCCGCTCAGCCTGCATCTGGCAGCGCGCACCGAAGACGGCCAGTTGATTGGCTCGGTGCGACTCACTGCCGACCGCCGACTCGACCGGCTCGGCATTCTCCCCGACTGGCGCCGCCGCGGATTAGCAGATCAACTGCTCGCTGCCGCCGTCGACACGGCCCGGCAGCACGGCTGGCCCAGCCTGCACGCGAGCCCCAGCCCAAACGCGGAGGCGGTCTTCGCCCGCCAGGGCTTCCTGCCCGATACAACCCTAGTTCCCCTCCCTGAGCGCATCGGCCAGACACACGCGGCGCCCGGGGGCGTCGTGCACCGTCGCCTCGACGGCCCGATGGCCGTCGAAACCCTCACCGCGGCGCTGGCTGCCACCACTGGTCTGCTCTGCGCTGCGCGCCGCCAGGTCCTGATCTACACCCGCGCCCTGGACCCGACCCTGTTCGACAACGCTGCTGTGCTCGATGCATTGCGCCGTTTCGCCACCGCCCGCCACGACAAGCGCGTGCATGTCCTGATGCAGGACCCCGCCAGCGCCAACGCCGGTAGCAGTGCGATGCTGCGGCTGGCACAGCGCCTGCCCAGCGTGTTCCGGTTCCGCGCGGTCAGCGACCCAGTCGATGCAAGTTTTGCATCGGTCTATGTTGTCGGAGACGACGCCTACTATTTTCGTCCAACAGTTCATCGCTTCGATGATGGCGAAACCTGGTTGTCCGGCGCAGCGCGTAGCCGCCAGTTGGAGCGCGAATTCGCGCAGATATGGGAGCGCAGCGCACTGTGGAACGAGCCACGCGCGCTCGGCATCTGACGCCGCAGCGCCCCTCGCACGCACGCGTGCGAGCAATTGGTCTACCCCGCCGGTCAGCTCGCAGACGCCCCCCTGACTAGCGCAAGGGGGTATAATTTTCGAGATTTAAGACCGACCGACAGGGCATGCCGCCCTGCCGCTTCCGCACAATCATCCCCACAGCAGACCCGACTTACCATCGTGGATAATCTCCTAAAGCAGTTCGCGCAGTCATCCCAGCTCGCCGGCGGCAACGCCGCCTATATCGAGGATCTGTACGAGCAGTACCTCGTCGCCCCGGACAGTGTCGATCCGAAGTGGAAGAGCTACTTCGATGGTTTCGAAGGTCGCAGTGCCGGTGATGTGCCGCACTCGGCGGCCATCGCCCACATCCTCAGTGCGTCCAAACACGCTGCCAACGCCGGGACCGGTACAGGCGCCAGTGACGAGCGCGAGCGCAATGTCGGCCGTCTGATCACTGCCTACCGCGCCCGTGGTCACCTCGGCGCGCAGCTCGATCCGCTGGGCCTGACCCCGCCGGTCAACCCGCCCGATCTGGGCCTGCCGTTCCACAGCCTCTCACAGGCCGACATGGACAGCGAGTTCAGCACCGGCGGCGTCGGCGGCCAGCCGCGGATGAAGCTGAAGGATCTGCTGGCGCGCCTGAAGGCGACCTACGCCAGCACCATTGGCGCCGAGTTCATGCACATCCAGGAATTCGACCAGCGCCAGTGGATCTACAAGCGCCTGGAAGATGCGGGCGGCAAGATTGCAGGCGATGCGGCCAGCCGCAAGCGCACTCTGGAGCGGCTCACCGCCGCCGAAGGCCTGGAGCGCTACCTGCACACCAAGTACGTCGGCCAGAAGCGCTTCTCGCTGGAAGGCGGCGATGCGCTGATTCCGATGATGGACGAGATCATTCGCCAGTCCGGCAACGATCAGGTCAAGGACATCGTGATCGGCATGGCCCACCGCGGCCGCCTCAATGTGCTGGTCAATACGCTGGGCAAGAACCCGCGCAAGCTGTTCGACGAATTCGAAGGCAAGTTCGAGCACGCCCATGACGACCGCGCGCATACCGGCGACGTCAAGTACCACATGGGTTTCTCGGCCGATATCGCCGTTGGCACCGACAAGCAGGTGCATCTGGCGCTGGCGTTCAACCCCTCGCACCTGGAAATCGTCGACCCGGTCGTGGTGGGAAGTGTGCGCTCGCGTCAGGAACGTTTCGGCGATGCCGAACGCAAGACCGTGCTGCCGATCCTGATCCATGGCGATGCGGCATTCGCCGGCCAGGGCGTGGTGATGGAGCTGTTCCAGATGTCGCAGGCGCGCGGTTTCGCGGTCGGCGGCACGGTGCACATCGTCATCAACAACCAGATCGGCTTCACCACCAGCACCCGCGACGACGCGCGTTCCACGCTGTACTGCACGGACGTGGCCAAGATGATCGGCGCGCCGGTCTTCCACGTGAACGGCGACGACCCGGACGCGGTGATGTTCGTGTCCAAGCTGGCTTACGAATTCCGCCAGCAGTTCAAGAAAGACGTGGTCATCGACCTGGTCTGCTACCGCCGTTGGGGCCATAACGAAGCCGACGAACCGGCAGCGACCCAGCCGGTGATGTACCAGACCATCCGCAAGCACAAGACCACCCGCGAGCTGTACGCCGCCAAGCTGGAAAGCGACGGCGTGCTGAGCGCCGACGAGGCCAAGGCGCTGGTGGACGGCTACCGCAACAAGCTGGATTCGGGCGAATACACCACCGAACTGGCCAAGCGCAAGCCGGACGAATTCGCCATCGATTGGTCCAAGTATCTGGTCGGCACCGCTGCCGATCCGGTCGACACGCGCGTCAAGCGCGAGCAGTTGGACCGTCTGGCCAAGCTGATCACCACCATCCCCGAAGGCGTCGAACTGCACGCCCGCGTGGCGAAGATCTACGAAGATCGCGTCAAGATGGCTGCCGGCGATCAGCTGGGCGACTGGGGCTTTGCCGAAAACCTGGCGTACGCCACGCTGCTGGCCGAAGGCCACAAGCTGCGCCTGGTCGGCCAGGACGCCGGCCGCGGCACGTTCTTCCACCGTCACGCGATCCTGCACGACCAGAAGACCGACAACTACTACCTGCCGCTGCGCCAGCTGGTGCAGAACCCGGAAGACGCCACCGTGATCGATTCGCTGCTCAGCGAAGAAGCGGTGATGGGTTTCGAATACGGCTATGCCACCACCGACCCGAATGCGCTGTGCATCTGGGAAGCGCAGTTCGGCGACTTCGCAAACGGCGCGCAGGTGGTGATCGACCAGTTCATCGCCGCTGGCGAAGCCAAGTGGGGCCGCATCGCGGGCTTGTCGCTGTTCCTGCCGCACGGCTACGAAGGCCAGGGCCCGGAGCACAGCTCCGCACGCCTTGAGCGCTTCCTGCAGCTGTGCGCGCTGGAGAACATGCTGGTGTGCGTGCCGACCACGCCGGCGCAGTGCTTCCACATGATCCGCCGCCAGATGCGCATGACCACCCGCAAGCCGCTGGTGGTGATGACGCCCAAGTCGTTGCTGCGCCACAAGCTGGCAGTGTCGAGCCTGGAAGAACTGGCCGAGGGCGAGTTCCAGCATCTGATTCCGGATGCCAAGGCCGACCCGGCCAAGGTCAAGCGCGTGGTGCTGTGCTCGGGCAAGGTCTATTACGACCTGCTCGAAGACCAGACCAAGCGTGGCCAGGACGACGTCGCCCTCGTGCGTATCGAACAGCTGTATCCGTTCCCGCGTGCGCAGTTGGCGGCCGAGTTGAAGGCTTACGCCAATGCCACCGACGTGGTGTGGTGCCAGGAAGAACCGCAGAACCAGGGGGCGTGGTACCAGATCCGTCACCACCTCAACTTCTGCCTGGCCAGCGGTCAGAGCCTGCATTACGCCGGCCGCGCCCGTTCGCCCTCGCCTGCCGCCGGCCACATGGCCGACCACATCATCGAACAGCAGACGCTGGTCGCCGATGCGCTACTCAATCCGTTCAACGACCAAGTCGCTGAATAACTCCTCTTCCCCAAAGAACGAAAACCCTAGGACGCTCCCCGAATGGCCACCGAAGTCAAAGTTCCGGTACTGCCCGAATCCGTTTCCGACGCCACCATCGCCAGCTGGCACAAGAAGGCCGGCGAAGCGGTCAAGCGCGACGAGAATCTGGTCGACCTGGAAACCGACAAGGTCGTGTTGGAAGTTCCGTCGCCGGTCGACGGCGTACTGAAGGAAATCAAGTTCGAAGCCGGCAGCACGGTCACCAGCAACCAGATTCTGGCGATCATCGAAGAAGGCGCTGTGGCTGCGGCTGCACCGGCGGACGAGAAGAAGGCCGCCGCACCGGCAGCAGCAGCTCCAGCTGCCGCGCCGGCTGCCGCCGCTGCACCGGCGCCTGCGTCCAAGTCTGCTGCCGATTCCCTGCCGCCGGGTGCGCGTTTCTCTGCGATCACCCAGGGTGTGGATCCGTCGCAGGTCGAGGGCACAGGCCGTCGTGGCGCGGTGACCAAGGAAGACATCGTCAACTTCGCCAAGGCCGGCGGCGTGGGCAGGGCCTCGGGCGCCCGCCCGGAAGAGCGCGTGCCGATGACCCGCGTGCGCAAGACGATTGCCAAGCGCCTGATGGAGTCCAAGAACTCCACCGCGATGCTGACCACCTTCAACGAGGTCAACCTGGCCAAGGTATCGGCCGCACGCAAGGAACTGCAGGACGAATTCCAGAAGGCGCACGGCATCAAGCTCGGTTTCATGAGCTTCTTCGTCAAGGCCGCCGCCAACGCGCTGCAGCGCTTCCCGCTGGTCAACGCCTCGATCGACGGCGACGACATCATCTATCACGGCTACAGCGACATCTCGATCGCGGTGTCGACCGACAAGGGCCTGGTCACGCCGGTGCTGCGTAACGTTGAGCGCCAGTCGTTCGCCGATGTCGAACAGGGCATCGCCGATTACGCCGCCAAGGCACGCGCCGGCAAGCTGGGCCTGGATGACCTGCAGGGCGGCACCTTTACCATCACCAATGGCGGCACCTTCGGCTCGCTGCTGTCCACCCCGATCATCAACCCGCCGCAGAGCGCCATCCTGGGCATGCACACGATCAAGGAACGCCCGATCGCCGAGAATGGCCAGGTCGTGATCGCCCCGATGATGTATCTGGCGCTGTCTTACGACCACCGCATCATCGATGGCAAGGATTCGGTGCAGTTCCTGGTCGACATCAAGAACCAGCTGGAAAACCCGGGCCGCATGCTGTTCGGTCTGTAAGCCTTGAAGCCCCTCTCCCATCGGGAGAGGGGTCAGGGGCGCCAGGCAACTGCGTCCGACTCAGCAATGAAGAACCAGCCGCCGCGAGTCACAGAGGCGAATGATCGGCTGTTCACTAACTCCATTTCGCAGTGGCTCGCTTCATATCGGGAATACCGGGCAGGCGACCACAGCGCACCCTCATCCGGCGCTACGCGCCACCTTCTCCCGCTGGAGAAGAGAAAGGCAAAGGACTCTAGAAATGGCTGAAAACTACGACGTCGTCGTCATCGGTGCTGGCCCGGCCGGCTATCACGCGGCGATTCGCGCGGCCCAGCTGGGCATGAAGGTCGCCTGCATCGACGCGGCACTCGGCAAGGACGGCAAGCCCGCGCTGGGCGGCACCTGCCTGCGTGTGGGTTGCATTCCATCCAAGGCGCTGCTGGATTCCTCGCGCCAGTTCTGGAACATGGGTCACCTGTTCGGCGACCACGGCATCAGCTTCAACGATGCCAAGATGGACGTGCCCACCATGATCGGCCGCAAGGACAAGATCGTGAAGCAGTTCACCGGCGGCATCGCGATGCTGTTCAAGGCCAACAAGATCACGCCGTACTACGGCTTCGGCCAGCTGCAGCCGGGCAACATCGTCAAGGTCACCCAGCACGAAGGCGGCGAGATCGCGCTCAAGGGCACCAACGTGATCCTGGCGGCCGGTTCGGAATCGATCGAACTGCCGTTCGCCAAGTTCGATGGCGACACCATCGTCGACAACGTCGGCGGCCTGGATTTCACCGCCGTTCCCAAGCGTCTGGCCGTCATCGGCGCCGGCGTCATCGGCCTGGAGCTGGGCAGCGTGTGGAAGCGTCTGGGTGCCGAAGTCACCATTCTCGAAGCGTTGCCGGATTTCTTGGCGCTGACCGATGCCGAAGTGGCCAACACCGCATTGAAGGAATTCAAGAAGCAGGGTCTGGACATCAAGCTGGGCGCCAAGGTCGGCAAGACCGAGATCACCGGCAGCGGCGATGCCAAGCAGGTGGTGCTGAGCTACACCGACGCCGCTGGCGAGCAGACCCTGACCGTGGACAAGCTGCTGGTGGCCGTGGGCCGCAAGGCTGCCACCAAGAACCTGCTGGCCGAAGGTACGGGCGTCAAGGTCACCGACCGCGGCCAGATCGAGGTCGACGGGCATTGCCACACCGGTGTCGATGGCGTGTGGGCGATCGGCGACTGCGTGCGCGGCCCGATGCTGGCACACAAAGGCTTCGAGGAAGGCATCGCGGTGGCGGAGCTGATCGCCGGCCTGCCCGGTCACGTCAACTTCGACACCATTCCGTGGGTCATCTATACCGAACCGGAGATTGCCTGGGTCGGCAAGACCGAGCAGCAGTTGAAGGCCGAAGGCGTTGCCTACAAGGCCGGCAGCTTCCCGTTCGCGGCGATCGGCCGTGCGGTGGCCATGGGCGAGCCGGCTGGCTTCGTCAAGGTGATCGCCGATGCCGAAACCGACCGCGTGCTGGGCATGCACCTGGTCGGCGTGGGCGTGTCCGAGCTGGTGCACGAAGGTGTGCTGACGATGGAATTCAACGGCTCCGCCGACGACCTCGCCCGCATCTGCCACGCGCATCCGACGCTCTCCGAAGCGATCCACGATGCCGCGATGGCGGTGAGCAAGCGCGCGATTCATAAGGCCAACTAAGCCGGGAATCGGGAGTTGGGAATCGCAACTGCGGTTCCCGCCTTTGACGATGTCCCAGCCATGACATAACGCCGGGTAGATTCCGGCGTTATGTTTTTCAGGCCCAGTCAGAACAGTCGTGCAAAGTGCATTCCACGGCTTTCCAGATGACATCGACGCGCCGCGCCCCGCTGTTACGAATCCCCAATCCCCAATCCCATGAAAAGCATCTGCGTCTATTGCGGCTCCAACGCCGGCAACAAAGCGGTCTATGCCGAACGCGCAACCGCCTTGGGAACGCGCATCGCCGAGCAAGGCCTGCGACTGGTCTACGGTGGTGGCAATGTCGGTCTGATGGGCACGGTGGCAAACGCCGTCCTCGCCGCCGGCGGCCAGGTCACCGGCGTGATCCCCCAACAATTGGCGGATTGGGAAGTGGCCCACCGCGGCCTGACCGAACTGGAAATCGTCGGCTCCATGCATGAGCGCAAGATGCGCATGTTCGAGCTGTCCGATGCGTTCGTGGCCCTGCCCGGCGGCTTCGGCACCATGGAAGAGATCTTCGAAATGCTGACCTGGCGCCAGCTCGGCATCGGCAACAAGCCATGCGCGTTCCTGGATATCGATGGCTTCTACGCACCACTGATCGGCATGATCGATCGCATGGTCCAAGAGCGTTTCCTGCATCCGGACCAGCGCGCAGACCTGTGGTACGGCGCCGATATCGCACAGATGCTGGAATGGATGCAGCACTACACCCCGGCGCAGGCGTCGAAGTGGATCGACGAGAAGCGCCGCTCAACCCTGGTGTAACCGAAGACAGCCAAAACACGCGTCGTCTCGCTGCGAGTCGCTGTCCTGAAAGGCACGACGCACCAGGTTACCCGGCACCGTGGCTGCCAGCCGCAGCCACGGTGCCGGCAAACGCGATGCCGCGGTGGGCGCCTCACCCACCCGTCACGACGCACTGCGCAGGCGCTGCTGCACGCTGGCGCACGCACGGGCGTGTTGTGCCAGCTTGCAACGGCAGTCAGGATGGCCGCAGCAACCCGCAACACCGCCTCGCATAGAATGGCGGCGATGCTCGATACCCTCGCCGCTGACGCGTACCATAGCCTGGACATCAAGCACAGTCGCTTTCTGGCCCACGCTGCCGCCCTGGACACTCCCACGCATGCGCTGGAGATCGTGCAGCGCGCGGCTGTGCCGGATGCCACCCATCACTGCTGGGCCTATCGGTTCGGGCAGGACTATCGCTCCAGCGACGACGGCGAGCCGAGTGGCACCGCCGGCCGACCGATCCTGGCCGCCATTGACGGCCAGGGCTTCGACCGCGTGGTGGTCGTGGTCACGCGCTGGTATGGCGGCATCAAACTCGGTGCCGGCGGGCTGATGCGTGCCTATGGCGGCACTGCAGCCGAATGCTTGCGGCTGGCGACGCGTCAACCGTTGATCGCGTTGTCGCTGGTGCAGGTGCAGTGCCGCTTCGACGATCTGGGCCTGGTGCACGCAGCGCTTGCGGCCTTCCATGCCGACAGGCTGGATGAACATTTCGATGCCAACGGTGCTGCGTTGCGCGTGCAACTGCCTGCGGATCAGCTCGCCGGCTTGAAAACCCGTCTGTGCGACGCCACTGGCAATCGTGTCCATCTTTCAACCCCGGAAGCCGCATGATCCAGCCAGCCGCTGCACGTCCCAACCCGTTGCGGAAGTTGGGCAGCCTGCGCACCTTGTGGCCATTCGTCCAACGCCAGCGCGGCCTGTTCGTTGCCTGGCTGGTCGCGCTGACGATTTCCGCTGCCGCCACACTGAGCCTGCCGGCAGCGGTCAAGCGCATGATCGATCAAGGCTTCTCCGGCGATGCGCAGATCAACCAGGCATTCGCGCTGTTGTTCGCAGTTTCGGTGGTGCTCGCGTTGGCGAGCGCTGCCCGCTTCTATTTCGTCGCACTGCTGGGCGAAAAAGTCGTCGCCGACCTGCGTGGCCGGCTATACGCACACCTGATCGGCCTGGACGCCGGATTTCATGACCGCAGCCGCAGCGGCGAACTGGTGTCGCGCCTGTCGGCTGACAGCGAATTGCTGCGTGGACTGATCGGCAGCACCATGTCGGTGGCCTTGCGTAGCGTGGCCACGGTCATTGGCAGCGTGGTCATGTTGTTCGTCACCAGCCCGCGCCTGGCCGGCTTCACCTTGATCGGGATTCCGCTGGCGGTGCTGCCGATCGTGCTGGGTGCACGTCGCTTGAAGAAGATTTCGCGCGCAAGCCAGGACCGCGTGGCCGACGCCAATACGCTGGCGGCCGAAACCCTGGGCGCTGTGCGCACCGTGCAGGCGCACGCGCGCGAGCGTTACGAAAGCCAACGTTTCAGTACGGCACTGCTGACCGCCATCGACACCGCAAAGGTGCGCATCCGCACCCAGGCCACCGTCACCGCGGTGGCGATCATGCTGATCTTCGGCGCGATCGTCGCGGTGTTGTGGTCAGGCGCGCACGATGTGGTGTCTGGGCGCATGACGCCCGGCACGCTGGGCCAGTTCGTGTTGTACGCGATGATCGGCGGCGGTTCGGTCGGCGCGCTGGCCGAGGTCTGGAACGAGTTGCAGCGTGCCGCCGGCGGCATGGGCAGGGTGGGTGAATTGCTCGACGAACAACCGGCCATCGTGGCACCGGCCGCGCCGCAGCCCTTGCCGCAGCCGCTACGCGGCGCGATCCATTTCGACCAGGTGGTATTTCATTACCCGCAGCGTCCGGACGCACCTGCGCTGGATGGCTTCGATCTGCATGTCAGCCCTGGCGAAACCGTGGCCTTGGTCGGCCCCTCCGGGGCGGGCAAGAGCACGGTGCTGGCGATGCTGCTGCGTTTCCACGACCCGGTCAGCGGCAAGGTGCGCATCGACAACATCGACCTGCGCGACATCGACCCGGTACTGCTGCGCGAACGCATCGCGCTGGTGCCACAGCAACCGACGCTCTTTGCCGCCAGCGCCGCCGACAACATCCGCTACGGGCGCCTGCAAGCCAGCGATGCCGAGGTGGAAGCGGCCGCCGCCGCCGCCGAAGCCGATGTCTTCATTCGCGCCCTGCCCCAGGGCTACCGCAGCGAACTGGGCGAACGCGGCACGCGCCTGTCCGGCGGCCAGCAGCAGCGCGTGGCGATTGCGCGTGCGCTGCTCAAGGATGTGCCGATCCTGCTGCTGGACGAAGCCACCAGCGCGCTCGATGCCCAAAGCGAACGCGCCGTGCAACAGGCGCTGGACCGGCTGATGGAAGGGCGCACCACGCTGGTCATCGCGCACCGCCTGGCCACCGTGCTCAAGGCCGACCGCATCGTGGTGATGGATGCCGGCCGCATCGTCGCGCAGGGCACGCATGCGCAATTGATCGCCGAAGGCGGTCTGTACGCGGAACTGGCGCGGCTGCAGTTCATCGACCAGTGAGGGTTGCCTGACGCTGCGCGGCCAGCGATGGCCGTTGCAGCGACAAACGGGAACGACTGCGCTCACCGCCACGCGGGCGCGGCCAGTCTTCGGAATCGGCAGGTGCAACTCGTACACTGCAATTGCTGCGCGCCGTCCACAGCCACCGGACGACCGCTCGCTCCACTTGTTCGCCGCACTTCGCCCGTCTTGCCTCACCGGCCACGCCGGCCGTGCGCTCCCACGCAATCCGATGTGACCCATGCCGCGCCCTAAAACCAGGCTTCGCCAGCTGAGCTATTTCGTCGCGCTGGCCGACACCGGCAGCTTTACCCGCGCGGCCGAGCAGATGGGCCTCGTTGTCGCAGCAGATCCGCGCATTGGAAGCCATCATCGGCACGCCGCTGTTCGAGCGCGGCGCGCAGGCGATCCTGACCCCGCTGGGTCGCGATCTGCTCGACCGCGCACGCAGCATCCTGCTCGATGTCACCGATCTGGAAGAGGTCCGCGCCACCGCCGCCGACACCTTGGTCGGCACCATCCGGCCAGGGGTGTCGCCCACGCTGGGCGCCTATCTGATGCCAAGCCTGGTGGCACGTTTGCATCGCGAACATGCGGCCTTGCGCGTGCATGTGCGCGAAGGGCTGCCGACCGCGCTTGCCAGCAGTGGCCTACACGATCTGGTCCTTGCGCAACTGCCGGTGCCGGGCCGCGGCCTGCACAGCGAACGACTATTGCGCGAACTGCTGCATGTGACCATGGCCGCCGACCATCCGCTGCGCACCAAGGCCTGCATTACCCCGGCCGACCTGCGCGGCGCCAACCTGCTGACCTTGATGCCGGACTACCGCTTGGCAGAACAGGTCGCCGCAATCGCCATGGAGGTCGGCGCGAATGTCTTGCGCGATTACGGCGGCTACCGCTCCTCGCGCGGTTCCTTCCCGGTCTACGAGGACAAGTCCTAGACCGACCGCGGCGGCGAAGTGAAGGTCGGCGCGCTGTATGCGCTGTTGCGCGACCGCGTGATCGACGAACGCCGCACCAAGCGCAGCATTGCCAGCATCGATATCGATGTGGCCAAGTAAGAAGCGGAAATGGTGGCCATCGGCGTGCAACGGCGCACGGTGGATGCCAACCAGAACTGGGTTGCCACCGGGCTGAAGTTACGCGCCTACAACGAGCTGATGCAACTGGCCGAGCAACGCCGTAATGCGATTTCGCGGCAGGTCACGCTCGGTGCGCGGCCGACCATGTTGCTCACCGAAAACGACCAGAATTTGGTGCGTCGGCGGGCGTTGGTGGTGCGCTCGGAACAGGACTTCGCCAATGCCGCCAATGCGTTGTCGCTGTATCTGCGCGATGACGCCGGCATGCCGCTGATCGTCTCCGCCGAGCGCCTGCCGGCCGACACCTCGGCACTGGAAGGATTAGCTGGCGCCAGCAAGATCACCGCGCCGGTCGAGCGACCGGATTACCGTGCCGTGCTCACCCGCATCGACCAGGCCACCGCACGCTTGATGCTGGCGCAGAACGATCTGAAACCGCGCCTGGATGTCAGTGTGGAAGTCAGCAAGGACCTCGGCCCGCCCGGCGTTTGCGGCCCGAATCGTTCGTTGACCGATGCCGTCATCGGCTCCCGTTTCAGCGTGCCGCTGGAAAACCGCGCCGCCAAGGGCCGCGTGGCCGAGGCGCGCGCCGAGATCGAAGCGCTGGATCAGCGCAGCCGTTTTCGGCGCGACCAGATTTTGATCGAGGTCGAATCGATCGTCATCTCGCTCAATGCCGCCGAACGGCTGGCCAAGATCGCCGATGAGGAACGCGGCTTGGCAGACCGCTTGGCCGCGGCAGAGCGACGGCGCTTCGAGCTGGGGTCGGGCGACTTCTTCCTGGTCAACCAGCGCGAGGAAACCACCAACGACGCCCGCGTGCGCCTGATCGATGCGCAGGCACGCATCGCCTCCGCGCGTGCAGAACTGGCCGCGGCGACAGCCGACCGGGATGCGTTGCAGCTGAGTCGTTGAATGCTTGGCTGCGTGTCACGCGAACACGGCGGTGCACTGGATGGTTGGGTGGCTACACCGTGGCGCCCTCGCATCTTTCCCAGCTGGGCATCCGTGCGTTCCTATAAAGGCAACGCGCCCGGCACGTCGACAGACACGCAGTCGGCTAACCATGGTCCACAGTGACCACGCTTCAATCGTTGATACCTAGCACCGCAGCTATCTGCTCGATCCCTACTACACAGCAGACACCGACATTTGCCCCCTAATTTACTGACTTATTAGTTCCACTGTGTTACAAATAATCGTACCTTTGTGCCACTATTGGAAGACCTTCAGGCCGCGCGGGAGAGCTGTGTTGAA